>NZ_JAMYTB010000004.1:0-504785 GCF_040322275.1 Mesorhizobium sp. M0174 | reverse complement strand
CGCCTTCGGCGACATCTCCCCCTCAAGGGGGAGATCACCCACGCCCGAAATGCCGGCTCGCCACCTCGACATGCGTGTCGTGCGCATGCGCTTCGAAACGCTCGGTTTCGCCGAGATCGTCCACCGCCTCGTTCGGCCACCAGCTGCCGCCGACCACGATTCCGTCCGAGACCAGCCTTTGCTCGGCGACCAGCGAGGCGCCGACCGAATCGACAAAGGTGAAGCGGCCCGGACGCAGCCGCAGCACCGCGATGTCGCCGACCGCACCCACCGCAAGCCTGCCGAGATCGGGCCTGGCGATCGCTTCGCCAGGGCGCTGCGTGGCGGCGCGCAGCACCTCGACCAGCGGCATGCCGAGCGCCAGCAGCTTCGACATGCAGACCAGGATGTCGAAGGCCGGCCCGTCGACGCAGTAGAGATGCACGTCGCTGCTGATCACGTCCGGCGCCAGCCCCTCGCCGAGCATCGCCTTGGCCACCTCGAAATCGAACGAGCCCATGCCGTGGCCGATATCGAAGATGACGCCGCGCTCGCGCGCCAGCCGCATATCTGGCCGCACCGCCCCCGAGGCGAAGACCGGCGCGTTGGGAAACGGCCGGAAGCAGTGGGTGAGGATGTCGCCCTTGCGCAGCCGCGGCAGCACTTCCGAGCGGCCCGGCGGCGGCTCGTCTATGTGCGCCATCAGCGGCAGGCCGGCTTTGTCGGCGGCTTCGAGCGCGAGATCGACCGGCGCGATGCCGCTGGTGCCGCCGGCATGGCGACCCGAGCGGACCTTGATGCCGACAACCACGTCCGCGTGCTCGCGAGCCGCCGCTACCGTCTCGCGCGGTTCGCAGAGCCGGAGGTCGCTACACTCGCCGACCGCCACGGTCTGCGAGAAGCCGAATATGCCGGCAAAGGAAATGTTGACGTAAGCCAGAATACGGACTTTCGAGCGCTCGATGACGTGGCGGCGAAAGCCGAGGAAATTGCCGGCACCGGCACTTCCGGCATCGATGAAGGTGGTGGTGCCGCTCTTTGCGGCGAGCCGGTCGGCATCGACGCCGAGCGACGTGCCGCCCCAATAGACATGGCTGTGCAGGTCGATCAGGCCCGGCGCGACGATCGAGCCCGTGGCATCGATGACGCGGGCGGCACGTTCGAAGGGGATTTCGGTGTCGATCGCGGCGATACGGCCGTCGGCAATCGCCAGATCGCGCTGCGCGTCGAGGCCGGACGCCGGATCGATGAGGCGGCCGCCTTTTATCAGGAGATCGAATTGCATCGCGCCTGTCTCCACTTTCCCGTCACGCCGGCCTGTAGGCAACGGCCTCGACCTCGATCTTGATGTCGATCATCAGCCGCGACTCCACTGTCGTGCGCGCCGGCGGGTCTTTCGGGAAATGCCGGGCGTAGACGGTATTGAAGATGCCGAAATCGCGGGCGTCTTCGAGCCAGACCGTCGTCTTGACTACGTCGTCCAGGGTACAGCCGGCCAGCGCCAGTGCCGCCTTGACGTTCGACAGCACCTGCTCGGTCTGTTCGGCGATGCCGCCCTTGACCACCAGCCCGTCTGTGCCGACCGGCACCTGGCCTGAGACATAGACGAAGTCGCCGGCCCTGACCGCCGGCGACAACGGCACATGGGATTTTCCAAAACACTGCTTGGGCAAGGAGGCCTCCTCTGGAAATCGTTGCGTGACCGAGCGACTTGTCAGCTTGGCGCGAGAGGACGCGGCCTCTCTGCGAGTCTCATCCAACATCTTCGAAGCCTATATCGCTTTGCCGCGAGAGCGCCAGAACGATCACTGCGCTCGGTGATCCTTCGCGTCAGCATCTGGACCCGCGACACCAGCCCGCTCAGCGGTCGATCCGCGTCGACAGGATGATCGACGACGACGTGCGCTCGACTCCGTCCATGGCGCCGATCTGGTCGAGAAGCGTGTCGAGATCCCTGATCGAAGGCGCCTCGACGATGACGATCATGTCGAAATTGCCGCTGACCGAGTGCAGCGTGCGAACCGGTGCCAGCGCCTGCAGGCTGCGCACCACCTTGTCGGCAAGCTTGGGGGTTACGGTGAGCAGGACATGCGCCCTGACCAGCCCCTGCTCGTAATCCGGCGACAGCCTGACCCCATAGCCGGCGATGATGCCGCGCTGTTCCAGCCGCTCGATCCGGCTTTGCACCGTCGTTCGTGAGACGCCGAGCCGCCGCGCCAGTTCGGCGGTCGAGGCGCGCGCATTGGTGCGCAGCAGGGAAAGCAGAGCCTGGTCGGCATCGCTGAGCATTTCGACGAACCTTACCGGCACATTGCCCAAAGAGAGGCTGCGTTTCGTACAATCTCACGCTTCCTTTCGACAGGCAAGCTGCGATTCTAACCCTGAATTTAGCATTGGTGCGAGGGACCGGTCATGAAGGAAATCATCGTCGTCGGCGCCGGCAAGATCGGCTCGACCATTGCCGAGATGCTGGCTTCCACGGGCGACTACCAGGTCACGCTTGTCGACCGCTCGGCGGCGCAGTTCGGCGCGGCCGAACTGCCTGAAACGGTCGAGACGCTGGAACTCGACATCGAGGCCGCCGGCACCCTCGAAGCGGCCCTGGCCGGCAAATTCGCGGTGCTCAGCGCCGCGCCCTTCCATCTGACCACGCGCATCGCCGAGGCGGCGGCCAGCGCCGGCGTGCACTATCTCGATCTGACCGAGGACGTCGTCAGCACCAGGCGGGTCAAGGAACTGGCGCGTTCCGGCAGCAGCGCCTTCATCCCGCAATGCGGTCTGGCGCCGGGCTTCATCTCGATAGTTGCCAACGATCTCGCCAGCCGCTTCGACACGCTGGAAAGCGTGCGCATGCGGGTCGGCGCGCTGCCGCAGTACCCGTCGAATGCGCTGAACTACAATCTGACCTGGAGCACCGACGGCGTCATCAACGAATATTGCGAGCCTTGCGAGGCGATCGTCGAAGGCGAGCTGATCGAAGTGCCGCCGCTCGAGGAGCGTGAAGAATTCTCGCTCGACGGCGTCACCTATGAGGCGTTCAACACCTCGGGCGGGCTGGGCACGCTGGCCGAAACGCTGAAGGGCAGAGTGCGAACGCTGAACTACCGCACCATCCGCTATCCCGGCCATGCGGCGATCATGAAGGCGCTGCTCAACGACCTCGGCCTGCGCCACCGCCGCGACGTGCTGAAGGACATTTTCGAAAGCGCCCTGCCGGCGACGCTGCAGGACGTGGTTATCGTCTTCGTCACCGTCAGCGGCCGCAAGAACGGTCGTCTGCTGCAGGAAACCTACGCTAACAAGATCTACGCCAGGCGCGACGGCGAAACGGTGCGCAGCGCCATCCAGATCACCACCGCATCGGCCATCTGCGCGGTGCTCGACATGCTCGCCGACGGCAGCTTGCCGGCCAGGGGCTTCATCAAGCAGGAGGACATCGCGCTCGACGCGTTCCTGGCCAACCGCTTCGGCCGCGCCTATGCGCAGCACGAGATGGTTAGCCGGCTTGCGGGGTGAGCTGCGTAATCTCCCCCCTCGAGGGGGAGATGTCGCCGAAGGCGACAGAGGGGGTCGCCTCGCGTAGAGCGTCAACCTCCATCTGTCGCAAGGGAGGTCGCATCCAGTCGAACCGACCCCCTCTGGCCTGCCGGCCATCTCCCCCTCAAGGGGGGAGAGCGCGAGCCATCAGACATGCAGTGCGTGCCCCAGCGCCTTCAGCGCCGCTTCCGGAAAACCCTCGCCCTGTGTCGGATGGGCATGGATCGTCCCGGCGATGTCCTCCAGCGTCGCGCCCATCTCCAGCGCCAGCCCAAACGCCGTCGACAGTTCCGACACGCCCTGGCCGACGGCCTGGATGCCAAGCACCAGATGGCTGTCCGCCCGCGCCACTACCCGGACGAATCCGTCATCGCCCAACTTCGTCATCGCCCGGCCATTGGCGGTGAAGGGAAACAGTCCGACCTTGATCTCGCCACGCGTCTTGGCCTCCTCCGGCGACAGGCCCGCGGTGACCAGCTCCGGGTCGGTGAAGCAGACAGCCGGGATCGCTCGTCTGTCCCAGCTGCGTTTGTGGCCGGCGACGATCTCGGCGACCATTTCGCCTTGCGCCATCGCCCGGTGCGCCAGCATCGGCTCGCCGGTGACGTCGCCAATGGCAAGGATACCACGCATCGAGCTGCGGCACTGGTCGTCGATGCGGATGAAGGGTCCGGCCATGTCGAGGTCGATCTGCTCCAACCCCCAGCCTTCGGTCACCGGCTTGCGACCGACCGTGACCAGCACCTTGTCGGCGGCAATCTTGCCGTTCTTGCCGCCATTCGTCTCGACCAGCAGCGCGTCGCGCTTAGTGGACAGCCCCTTGGCCTTGGCGTTCACGAGCACCTCGATGCCGAGTTCGGCCAGCCGCTTCACCACCGGCCGGGTCAGTTCCATATCATATTGCGCCAGCACGCGCGGCAACGCCTCGACCACGGTCACCTTGGCGCCCAGCTTGGCAAAGGCGATGCCGAGTTCCAGCCCGATATAGCCGCCGCCGACCACCGCCAGCCTCTCCGGAACTTCGCTCAGCGCCAGCGCCTCGGTCGACGAAATGACCGGACCGCCGAACGGCAGCGATGGCAGCTCGACCGGCGCCGAGCCGGTCGCTATCACCACCGTTTCGGCGCGGATCACCTGCATGCCGATCTCGGTCTCGACGGCAACGGTCTTGCCGTCGCGAAATGTCGCCCAGCCATGCACCGTCTTCACGCCAGCTTTCTTCAGCAGGCCGGCGACGCCGTTGTTCAGCCGGCTAACGATGCCGTCTTTCCAGGCAATGGTCGCCGCGAGATCAAGCGACGGTGCCGCGACCGTTATGCCGAGTGGGCTTTTGCCGCCGGCCATGTGCGAGAGCTTTTCGAACTCTTCGGCTGCATGGATCAGCGCCTTTGACGGGATGCAGCCGACATTGAGGCAAGTGCCGCCCGGTCTGCCTGCCTCGACGATCACTGTGTCGATGCCCAGCTGCCCGGCGCGGATGGCACAGACATAGCCGCCCGGACCGGCGCCGATGACCAGCAGCTTGCAGGAGATTTCCTTCATGTCAGCTGCGTCCTTTCGGGGATAAATGCCCCACCATCCGGCCGCTGCGCGCCTTTCCTTCTCCCCCTGTGGGAGAAGGTGGATCGGCGCGTAGCGCCGAGACGGATGAGGGGTGTTGGACGGAGTGCGGTAGGTGCCAAGCTGGAGCACCCCTCATCCGTCGCCTTCGGCGACACCTTCTCCCACAAGGGGAGAAGGGGGAGCCAGCGTCCCGGCGCCCCATGCTGCCGGGCGAGGGGGCCTTTGCGACCGTTCTCATCTCCTCAGTCCACAAAAATCAGCGCCGGCGTTTCCAGCAGCGTCTTTATCCGCTGGATAAACACCGCCGCGTCCCAGCCGTCGATGACGCGGTGGTCGAAGCTGGAGGACAGGTTCATCATCTTGCGCGGGATGAACTGACTGCCGTCCCATACCGGCCGCACCATCATCTTGTTGACGCCGACGATCGCCACTTCCGGATGATTGATCACCGGCGTCGTCGCCACGCCGCCCATGGCGCCCAGCGAAGTGATGGTGATGGTCGATCCCGAGAGTTCGTCGCGCGTCGCCGTGCCGGATTTTGCCGCCTCGGCCAGCCTGACAACCTCGGCTGCACAGTCCCAGATGTCGCGCGCCTCGGCGTGCTTGACCACCGGCACCATCAGCCCGGAAGCCGTCTGCGCGGCGATGCCGATATGGACGCCGCCATGCTGGTGGACGATGCCGGCTTCGTCGTCGAACAGTGCGTTGACATTGGGCTGGTCGGCGATTGCCTTGACCATCGCCCGCATCAAGAACGGCAGCAGCGTCAGCTTCGGCCTGTCCGCGCCCGGCCGCTTCTCCTTGTTGAGCGCGGCGCGCAAATCCTCGAGCGCGGTGACGTCGATCTCCTCGACATAGGTGATATGCGGGATGCGCGACTTGGCCAGCGTCATCTTCTCGGCGATCTTTCGCCTGAGTCCGACTATCTTGATGTCCTCGACCGCCTCGTTGCGGGCAAGGCCGGAAACCTTGGCGAGCCGGGGTCCGCGCGCCAGGAAAGCCTCGATATCCTCGTGCCGGATGCGCCCGGCCGCGCCGGTTCCCGGGACCTGCCGAAGGTCGATGCCGGCCTCTTTCGCCCTCAAGCGGACGGCCGGCGAGGCCAGTGGCTTTTCGCCCTCGGGGCGCGGCGCACCGACCGGCACTATACCCCCGAAAGCCGGCGCAGTACCCCCACCCCTAAACCCTCCCCACAAGGGGGAGGGGGACTCCGTATCCGCCGTTCGTGCGCCCTCGGTTCTTGGCACATGCCCGACCAAGGGCGAGCTGGACCTGGCTTCGGCTTTGGCGGCCGAAGCTCGTCCCCCTCCCCCTTGTGGGGAGGGGCTAGGGGTGGGGGTAGGTGCCACCTCACCCTCCGCCGATTTCGCGCCTGCGTTCACATTTCCCTCGCCGGCCACCTTCAACCTGACAATCGGCGAGCCGATCGCCACCGTGTCGCCGATCTCGGCGCCCAACCAGACGATCTCGCCATCGACGGGCGACGGAATTTCGACCGTCGCCTTGTCGGTCATGACAGCGGCAAGCACGGCGTCCTCGCGCACGAGATCGCCGACCTTGACCTGCCATTCGACGAGCTCGGCCTCGGCGACGCCTTCGCCGACATCGGGCAGCTTGATGACATATTCGCCCATCGTCCCCCCTCAGGCTTCCATCGTTTCGATCAGCGCGCGGCCTAGCCGGGCAGGACCGGGAAAATAGTCCCACTCCTGCGCATGAGGATAGGGCGTGTCCCAGCCGGTGACCCGCGCCACCGGCGCTTCCAGATGGTAGAAGCAGTTCTCCTGGACCAGCGCCGAAAGTTCGGCACCGAACCCCGATGTCAGCGTCGCCTCGTGCACGACCACGCAGCGCCCGGTCTTGTTGACCGAGGCGACGATCGTCTCGAGGTCGAGCGGCAGCAGTGTCCTCAGATCGATGATCTCGGCATCGATCCCGGTCTCCTCGGCTGCCGCCTGGGCGACATAGACCATCGTGCCGTAGGCAAGCACGGTGACCGCCGCACCCGGCCGTCGGATCACCGCCTTGCCGAGCGGCACCGTGTAATGGCCGTCGGCAACCTCGCCGAGCTCATGTTTCGACCATGGCGTTACCGGCCGCTCGTGATGACCGTCGAAGGGGCCGTTGTAGAGCCGCTTCGGCTCCAGGAAGATCACCGGGTCCGGATCCTCGATCGCCGCGATCAAAAGGCCTTTGGCGTCATACGGATTCGAGGGCACCACGACTTTCAAGCCGGAGACGTGGGTGAACAGCGCCTCCGGGCTCTGGCTGTGGGTCTGGCCGCCGAAAATGCCGCCGCCGGTCGGCATTCTCACGACGATCGGGCAGGTGAAATCGCCGTTCGACCGGTAGCGCAGCCGCGCCGCTTCCGAGACAATCTGGTCATAGGCCGGATATACATAGTCGGCAAACTGCACCTCGACGCAAGGCTTCAGCCCGTAGGCGGCCATGCCGATGGCCGCGCCGACAATGCCGGATTCGCTGATCGGCGCATCGAAGCAGCGGCCCTTGCCGTATTTCGCCTGCAGGCCTTGCGTGCAGCGGAAGACGCCGCCGAAGAAGCCGACATCCTCGCCGAACACGATGACTTGGCTGTCGCGTGCCATCGACACGTCCATGGCGTCGCGGATCGCCTCGATCATGGTCCGCCGCGGCATGGTCAGACCCCTGCCTGTTGGCGCTGGCGCCTGAGATGCGGCGGCATCTCGGCATAGACGCCCTCGAACATGTCGCGCGCCGAGGGCTTGCCGCCGGCATGCAGCGTGCCGTGGCGCTCGGCCTCCCGCTGCGCCGAAATCACCGTGTCGAGGATTTCCGCCTCGGCCTGGGCGTGGCGCTCGTCCGACCAGACGCCGCGCTGGATGAGATGGTTCTTCAGCCTGACGATCGGGTCACCGAGCGGCCAGGCATCGGACTCGGCCTTCGGCCGGTAGGCCGACGGGTCGTCGGAGCTCGAATGGGCGCCGACGCGGTAAGTGACGTATTCGACCAGCGTCGGCCCGAGATTGCTGCGCGCCCGTTCCGCCGCCCATTTGGCCACCGCATGGACGGCGAGATAGTCGTTGCCGTCGACGCGCAGCGACGGAATACCGAAGCCGAGCCCACGGGCGGCAAAAGTACCGGAGCCGCCGCGGGCGATGCCCTGGAAGGTCGAGATCGCCCACTGGTTGTTGACGACGTTGAGCACGACCGGCGCCTTGTAGGTCGAGGCGAACACCAGCGCCGAATGGAAGTCGGACTCGGCGGTCGAACCGTCGCCGATCCACGCGGCGGCGATCTTTGAATCGTTGCTGATTGCCGAGGCCATCGCCCAGCCGACCGCCTGGATGTACTGCGTCGCCAGATTGCCGGAGATAGAGAAGAAGCCGTGCTCCTTCGATGAATACATGATCGGCAATTGCCGCCCTTTCAGCGGATCGGCCTCGTTCGAATAGATCTGGTTCATCATCGTGACCATCGGGTAGCCGTCGGCGATGAGCAGGCCGGCCTGCCGATAGGTCGGAAAATTCATGTCGCCCCGCGACAGCGCCTTGCGGAAGGCGCAACTCACTGCCTCTTCGCCGAGATGCTGCATGTAGAAAGAGGTCTTGCCCTGGCGCTGCGCCATCTGCATGCGCGCATCGAAGCTGCGCAGCGTCATCATATGGCGCAGCCCCTCCAGCAACTCGTCGTCCGAAAGCAGCCCTGCCCACGGCCCGACCGCCTCGCCGGCGCGGTTGAGCACGCGAATGATCGAGAAGGCCAGATCGCGGATGTCGCGCGGGTCGACGTCGATCTTCGGGCGCGGCACCGAGCCAGCTTTTGGAATGCTCACATTAGAGAAATCCGGCGTCCCGCCCGGCCGCACTTCCGGTTCCGGAACATGGAAGCGCAGCATTCCGGCATCGGCCATGATCTCGGTCCTCCACTGTTGCCCGGCCAGGATATTTGCACACCGCCAGACCAGTGCCAATTCGTCGGGCGAGGCTTCGCTGCCGCTGGCTGCTGCCCGCGGCCGACAGGATGGAGATATGTCGGCGAAATTTCTTGTCGATCTTGCGCGCCGGCGCGCAATTTGGGAGATGATTGCGCCGGGTTTCCCGCCAGATAAGGCATGCGTCGGGTTGGGCGGCGCGAGCACCTCCTACTCCCCTTGTGGGAGAAGGTGGCCGAGCGAAGCTCGGTCGGATGAGGGGTGTTCCAGCTTGGCAAGGACGGCACTCCGTCCAGCACCCCTCATCCGTCTTGGCGCTGCGCGCCAATCCACCTTCTCCCACAAGGGGAGAAGGAAAGGAGGGCGGCGCCGTTCACCCCGCGCCCGCGTCATGCTAATCAGCGCCCATGGCACAAAAGAAAGCATACGAGGTCGATGCATGGCTCGCGAAGCCGGATCCGCGCGTCTCGATCGTGCTGCTTTACGGTCCCGATCGCGGGCTGGTTGCCGAGCGGGCAAAGGCCTTTGCCGGCAAGACCGGCCTGCCGCTCGACGATCCGTTCTCGGTCGTCAGGCTGGACGGATCGGAAGTCGATCGCGACGAGGGCCGTCTGCTCGACGAGGCGCGCACCGTGCCGATGTTTTCGGAGCGGCGCCTGCTATGGGTGCGCAACGCCGGCGCTCAGAAGGCGCTTGCCGATGACGTCAAGGCGCTGACGTCGGAGCCCGCGCGGGACGCCATCATCCTCATCGAGGCCGGCGACTTGAAGAAGGGCGTCGGCCTGCGCGCCGTGGTGGAGGCGGCGGATAATGCCATGGCATTGCCTTGCTATGCCGATGAGGCCAGGGATATCGATACGGTCATCGACGACGAACTGCGCAAGGCCGGCATGTCGATGACACTGGAGGCGCGGCAGGCGCTGCGCCGCAATCTCGGCGGCGACCGGCTGGCCTCGCGCGGCGAGATCGAAAAGCTGGTGCTTTACGCGCATGGCCAGGCCGAAATCGGCCTCGACGACGTCAAGGCGACGTCTGGCGATGTCTCGGGCCTCTCCTTCGACGCGGCGGTCGACGCCCTGCTCGAAGGCAGGATCGCCGACTTCGACACCGCCTTCACCCGCCATTGCCAGTCCGGCGGCCAGCCCTTTCTGGTACTTTCATCGGCGATGCGGCAGTTGCAGGCGATTCAGGCGATGCGCGGCCTGATGGACGCCGGGGGCCGCAATGCCGCTTCGGTCGTAGCCGCGGCGCGCCCGCCGGTGTTTTTCTCCAGGCGCAAGCTGGTCGAGAAAGCCCTCGAACGCTGGAGCAGCGA
This sequence comes from Mesorhizobium sp. M0174, assembly GCF_040322275.1. Classification (NCBI taxonomy): domain Bacteria; kingdom Pseudomonadati; phylum Pseudomonadota; class Alphaproteobacteria; order Hyphomicrobiales; family Phyllobacteriaceae; genus Mesorhizobium; species Mesorhizobium sp. M0174. The sequence goes on along the minus strand of NZ_JAMYTB010000004.1, from coordinate 494,478 downwards.
GGCGCTCGGCCGCGCCCTCAACCGCCTGCAGACGGCGGTTCTGCAGACACGCCGGCGGCCGGATCTGTCGGTCGCGCTGGCACGCCAGGCCCTGCTCGGCATTGCCGTGGAGAGCGCCAGGCTGGCGCAGCGCACCTGATCTCCCCCCTTGAGGGGGAGATGTCGCCAAAGGCGACAGAGGGTCACAGCGCGTAGAACACCAGCCCCTTCCGCGACGACAGAGGAGGTGGGCGCTTGAAATTTGACGACCCCTTCTGGCCTGCCGGCCATCTCCCCCTCAAGGGGGGAGATTAACTACTTCGACGATTTCGCCAATCACCGCACGGCAGCAAAAATCTTATTTGCCGGCTAATTTTAGCAACCTACCTACTCCCGCTTCAGCCTTCGGCAAAGCTCGTCGAGCTGCTCCAGCGTCCGGTAGGCGACGCTGATCACGCCGCCGCGCTGGTTGTGCTCGATCGTGACAATCATGCCGATCGTGCTGGTCATCAGCCGCTCCAGCGCCAGCGTGTCGGCATCCTTTTGCGGCGGTGCGGCGGGCTGGCGTTTTGCCGACGGCGCGCCGACCGGCAGCTGCGCCAAGGCCTCGGCCTGGCGCACCGAAAGCCCCTCATCGATGATCCGCTTGGCAAGCCCGGCCGGGTCGTTGGCCGTCACCAGGGTACGGGCGTGGCCGGCAGAGAGCGCCCCGTCGACCAGCATGTCGCGGATGACGTCGGGCAGCTTGAGCAGTCTCAACGTGTTGGCGACATGGCTGCGGCTCTTGCCGATCACCTGGCCGAGATCGGCCTGGGTATAGCCATGGTCGTCGATCAGCTGCTGGTAGCCGAGCGCCTCCTCGACCGGGTTGAGGTCGGTGCGCTGGACGTTTTCGATGATCGCCAGTTCGAGCGCCGTGCGATCGTTGACGTCGCGCACGATAATCGGGATTTCGGTCAGCCCGGCGCGTTGCGCCGCACGCCAGCGTCGCTCGCCGGCGATGATCTCATAGCGGCCCGGCTGGGTTTTCGACGGCCGCGCCACCACCGGCTGCACCACGCCATGTTCGCGGATGGACTGGGCGAGGTCGGTCAGGTCGGCGTCGCCAAAATGCCGGCGCGGGTTTTTCGGGTTAGGGCTGAGGAACTCGATCGGCACCTTGCCGTCGGCCGCCAACCCGGGCTTTTCCGGTGCCGCCGGGCGATCGATTTCGCCGATCAGGGCCGCCAGTCCCCGTCCCAGTCTTTTCCTCGAAGGGTCTTCGTTCATCGTCCGTCCAGATCGTTTCGGTATCGAATCGCTTGTTGGTTACTGCTAGGCGGCACGCAATTTGCGCTCGCGGCGGATGACTTCCGAAGCAAGCTGCAGATAGGCCTGGCTGCCCGAACATTTGAGGTCGTAGAGAATCGCCGGCTTGCCGTAGGACGGCGCCTCGGAAACGCGGACATTGCGCGGGATGACGGTTTCATAGACCTTGTCGCCCATATGCGCCCGCACATCCTGCACCACCTGGTTGGCGAGATTGTTGCGCCCGTCAAACATGGTTAGCACGATGCCCTGGATCGTCAGGTCGGGGTTGATCGAACGGCGCACCTGCTCGACCGTCTCCAAAAGCTGGCTCAGGCCCTCCAGCGCGAAAAACTCGCACTGCAGCGGCACCAGCACCGAATCTGCCGCAGCCATCGAATTCAGTGTCAGCAGGTTGAGCGAGGGCGGGCAATCGATCAGCACATAGCCGAAATTGGCCGAGCGCGCGGCCGAAGCCCGCAGCGCGTTGCGCAGCCGCAGCACCCGATCCGGCGCCGAGGCGATTTCCATCTCGATGCCGAGCAGGTCGAGCGTCGACGGCACGATCGACAGGCCAGGCACCGCCGTCGGGATTGCCGCCGCTTCGAGGTCCAGTTCGCCGGTCAGCACATCATAGGAGGAGACCATGCGGTCGCGCCGGTCAATGCCGAGCCCGGTGCTGGCGTTGCCCTGCGGGTCGAGGTCGACGATCAGCACCTGTTCGCCTATGGCCGCCAGTGCGGTGGCCAGATTGATGGCCGTCGTCGTCTTGCCGACGCCGCCCTTCTGGTTGGCGACGGTGATGATTCGGGGGCCGTTCTTCATCATGGGTCTATGCCAGAAATTCATTTGGGCCAGAGATTCATTGGGGGTCGCCGGTCACAAGCCAGGGTGCGGTCGCAAGTCGGATACTTCGAGAATGACGCCCTGCGCGTCGGTTGCACTGGCATGTTCTACCAGATCGAAAGACCATCGTTGAGCGCTTTCTGCCACTTCGGCGCGGTAATCCCGGCCTTTGTGAAACAGGCCATGCGACCCCTTGGTTAGCCACGGCGCCGCCAGGTCGAGCAAGTCAGGCAGCGATGCGAGTGCCCTGGCTGTGACGATTTGCGGTGCAGGAACAAGCGGATAGCTATCGTCGATGCGGCGCGCGATGACCGTGGCGGGCAGATTGAACTGTCCGACCACCGTTTGCAGGAACGATGCTTTTTTCCGGTTGCTTTCAACAAGATCGATGCCGGCGCCTTCCCGCTCGGCAAGCAAAAATGCCAGCACGAGGCCGGGAAACCCGCCGCCGGAGCCCAGATCGACCCAGCGCTTCGCCTCTGGTTTGATTCGCGCCAGCTGCGCGCTGTCGAGGATGTGGCGGCGCCAGACATCGTCCTGCGTCGATTGCGCGGCCAGATTGATCCGGCGGTTCCATTTCTGGAAGACGGCCTCGAACGCGACCAGGCGATCGAATGTTTCACGTGAAACCGGGCCTGCTGCCTCTTGCAGGTTTGCCCAGGACGCAGCGCTCACGCGACCTGCTTTCGCGCAGCCGCCTCGGCATTGCGCACATGGGCGACGATAATCGCCAGCGCCGCCGGCGTCATGCCTTCGATACGCTGCGCATCGGCAATGGAGCGCGGCTGGCGTGCCAGCATCTTCTGCTTCAATTCATTGGACAGGCCGGGAACAGAGGCAAAGTCGAGCGATTCGGGAATCAGCCGGCTCTCTTCATGCCTGATCTGCGAGACGTCAGCCCGCTGGCGGTCGAGATAGACAGAATATTTAGCTTCCGTTTCAAGACGTTCGGCCGTTTTGCTGTCGATCGCCGCGAAAGCCGGTTCGATGCGCGCCAGCCAGGCGATGTCGACGCCCGGATAGGCCAGCAACTCATAGGCCGAGCGACGGACGCCGTCCCGGTTGATTTCGAGCCCATGGCGCGCTGCCTCATTGGGGGTCATGGTGGTGCCGAGGGCGAGGTGTCGCGCCTTCTCAAGGTCTTGCACGACATTGTTGAACCGCTGCATCCGCTCCGGCGAGGCAATCCCCAGCCTTATCGCCAGTGGCGTCAGCCGCTCATCGGCGTTGTCGGCTCGCAGCGATAGCCGGAACTCGGCCCGCGAGGTGAACATGCGGTACGGTTCGGCGATGCCGCGGCTGGTCAAATCGTCGACCATCACGCCGATATAGGCTTCGGTGCGGCTGAGCACGATTTCCTCGCTCGCCGACGCCTTGCGCGCTGCATTCAAGCCGGCAAGCAGCCCTTGCGCGCCGGCCTCCTCGTAGCCGGTGGTGCCGTTGATCTGGCCGGCGAGGAAAAGGCCGGCGATCCGCCTGGTTTCCAGCGTTGGCTTGAGCTCGCGTGGATCGACATGGTCATACTCGATGGCATAGCCCGGCTGCAGCATGGTTGCCCGCTCCAGCCCCCGAATGGTCTTCAGGATGTCGAGTTGTACGTCCTCGGGCAGCGAGGTCGAAATGCCGTTCGGGTAGACCGTGTCGTCGTCCAGCCCTTCCGGCTCCAGAAAGATCTGGTGGCCGTCACGATCGCCGAATTTGACGATCTTGTCTTCGATCGACGGGCAATAGCGCGGCCCGACGCCTTCGATCGACCCCGAATACATGGCCGAGCGGCCGAGATTGGCGCGAATCAGCTCGTGCGTTGCATTGGTCGTTCGGGTAATGCCGCAATGGATCTGCGGATTTTCGATGCGCGCGGTGAGCAGCGAGAACGGCACGGGGTCCTCGTCCGCCGCCTGGCTCTCCAGCGACGCCCAATCGATCGTCCTGCCGTCCAGCCGCGGCGGCGTGCCGGTCTTCAGCCGCCCGAGCTTGAAGCCGGCGCGGCTCATCGTCGCCGACAGGCCGACGCTCGCCTGCTCGTTCATGCGGCCGGCGACGATCTTCTTCTCGCCGATATGGATCAGCCCGCGCAAGAAAGTGCCGGTCGTCAGCACCACGGCGCCGCAGGCGAACCTGCTTCCATCCGCCAGCAGCACCGCCGCGATGCGTCCGTCGTCGATTTCCCCGTCGTTGATTTCGAAATCCAGGACCTCGCCCTCGACCACGTCGAGGCCAGCCTGTTCGCGAATCGCCGCCTGCATGGCGAGCCGATAGAGTTTTCTGTCGGCCTGCGTCCGTGGCCCGCGCACCGCCGGTCCTTTGCGGCGGTTGAGCAAACGGAACTGGATGCCGGCCGCATCGGCAACGCGGCCCATCAGCCCGTCCATGGCGTCGATCTCACGAACCAGATGGCCCTTGCCGAGGCCGCCGATCGCCGGATTGCAGGACATCACGCCGATCGTGTCGAAGCGCAGCGTCACCAGCGCCGTCCTGGCGCCAGCCCGCGCGGCCGCACTAGCCGCCTCGCACCCAGCATGGCCGCCACCCACCACCACCACATCGTAGCGATTGGTCATTTCAGAATCCCGAATTCAAGTGGACCGACACATGTCCCTGGAGGCACGCGCTGTCAAGGACGCAGGGCCTTCAGACGCATGACAGCCCCCGACAATGCAGACAGAGATCGCCTGGCGCCGCCCCTTTTCCTTCTCCCCTTGTGGGAGAAGGTGGATTGGCGCGCAGCGCCAAGACGGTTGAGGGGTGCTGGACGGAGTGCAGGTGATGCCAAGCTGGAACACCCCTCATCCGACCGAGCTTCGCTCGGCCATCTTCTCCCACAAGGGGAGAAGGGGAGACGCTACGAGCGAGATCGTTTCACGTGAAACAGTCCCCCTATTCCTGGGCCGTGTTTCACGTGAATCACCGCCGGTGCTCCTTCCCCTATGTTTCACGTGAGTCATTTCCCAATACAAAACTGCGAAAAAATCACATCGAGCATGTCTTCGACATCGACCGACCCGACGATTCGTCCGAGCCGATCCGCCGCCAGGCGCAGCTCCTCGGCCTGCAGTTCCCGGCCGCGATCACCACTGGCCACTGCTGCGAGCAGGAAGCGTTTCGTCTCATTGAGCAACTCGACGTGCCGCAGCCGCGACGGCAGGATATCGCCGGCCTTGCCGATCTGCGCTGCGGCACGACGCCCGATCTCGTCCAGCAATTCGGCCAGACCCGTGCCGTCCCGCGTCGAGATGGCGAAATCATAGTGCGCCGTGGGCGAGGGTGACTTGCCCCCCAACAGGTCAATTTTTGTTCCGACCCTCAGCGCCGGCATGTCGCCCGGCCGCATACCGATCGCGACTGGCTCCGCCAGATCCTCCAGCAGCAGCAGCAGATCAGCGCTGTGCGCCTTGGTCCTGGCCTTCTCTATGCCAATCGCCTCGATCTTGCCGGGCGCCTCGCGCAGACCGGCGGTGTCGGTTACCCTGACCCGCACCCCTTCCAGGTCCAGCACCACTTCTAGCAGGTCGCGGGTCGTGCCGGGCTCGTCGGTGACGATGGCCGCTTCGCGCCGCGCCAAAGCGTTGAACAGGCTGGACTTGCCGGCATTCGGCGCGCCAAGGATCACGACTTCGAATCCGTCGCGGATGATTTCGGCGGCACGAAAGCCGGCGACATGGCGCTCGATTTCGTCGATCATGGCCTGAACATCGGACCAGACCGTATCGGCGACCGAACCCGGCACGTCGTCCTCGTCGGCAAAATCGATCTCGGCCTCGATCATCGCCCGAGCGTGGATCAGCCGTCGGCGCCAGCCCAGATAGAGTTCGCTCTGCACGCCCTGAGCGTTGTGAACGGCAAAGCGCCGCTGCGCTTCGGTCTCGGCGTTGATGAGATCGGCCAGCGCCTCGGTCTCGACCAGATCGAGCTTGCCGCTGAGAAAGGCACGGCGGGTGAATTCACCAGGCTCGGCGTGCCTGACGCCGTCGAAGGAGGCGATGGTTTCCAGCATCCTCGCCACGACGGCGCGTCCGCCATGCACATGGAACTCGGCGACGTCCTCGCCGGTGAAACTGTCGGGCCCGGCAAAGAAGACGACCAGGCCGCTGTCCAGCACCGATCCGTCGGGCGCCCGGAGCTTGCGATAGGCGGCCACGCGGTTCGGCACGGTCGATCCGGAAATCGTTTCGACAACGAATCGACTCTGCGGCCCGGAAATCCGAATCACCGCAATGCCGGCCGGCAGGCGCCCGCTCGACAGCGCTACAATGGAGTCTTTCAAAATCATTTGCCCGCTCTGCCGAAGCGCCCTAGCTATGCCTGTTCAATCCGCCTTCGAGTAGCGCCGTGACCTTGCCTGCACAAAACTTGCTTGCCGAAGAGGCCAGCCCCTATCTGCAGCAGCACAGCGGCAATCCGGTGCACTGGCGGCCATGGTCGCCCGCCGCTCTGGCCGAAGCAAAGGCGCTGCAGCGCCCGATCCTGCTCTCTGTCGGCTACGCCGCGTGCCATTGGTGCCACGTCATGGCGCATGAGAGCTTCGAGAACGACGACGTCGCCGCCGTCATGAACCGTCTCTTCGTCAATATCAAGGTCGACCGCGAGGAGCGCCCCGACATCGACCAGATCTATATGGCGGCATTGTCCTCGATGGGCGAGCAAGGCGGCTGGCCGCTGACCATGTTCCTGACCCCGGATGGCAAGCCGTTCTGGGGCGGCACTTACTTTCCGCGCGAGGCCCGCTACGGCCGGCCGGGCTTTGTCCAGGTGCTGGAGGCGGTTGACAAGGCTTGGCGGGAGAAGAAAGAAAGCGTTAACCAAAGTGCCGACGGCTTGAGCACGCATGTCGAGACGCGGCTGGCGGGCAGCCATGCCAAGGCCGTGCTCGACCGCGGCATGCTGGCAAAGTTCGCCAACGGCATTGACGGCATGATCGACCGCGAGCTGGGCGGCCTGCGCGGCGCGCCGAAATTCCCCAACGCGCCGTTCATGCAGAGCCTCTGGTTGTGCTGGCTGCGCGACGGCACCGCATCCCACCGCGACGCCGTTCTCCTCAGCCTCGAAAAGATGCTGGCCGGCGGCATCTACGACCATATTGGCGGCGGCCTCAGCCGCTACTCGACCGACGCCGGATGGCTGGTGCCGCATTTCGAAAAGATGCTCTACGACAATGCCCAGCTCATCCGCTTGTGCAACTGGGCCTATGCGTCAACCGGCAAGGAATTATTCCGGCTGCGAATCGAAGAGACGATTGCCTGGCTGTTGCGCGAAATGCGGGTCGAGGACGGTGCCTTTGCCGCCAGCCTCGATGCCGATAGCGAGGGCGAGGAGGGGTTGTTCTACACCTGGAGCAGGGATGAAATCGAGACCGTCCTTGGCTACGAATCAGCCTTGTTTTTCAAATACTTCACACTTGCCGATCCGCATGGCTGGGAAGGCAAGCCGATCATCCACCAAACCGAAGCCCAGCAAATACAAAGCGTCGTCGATCGTGACCTCCTGGTTCCGCTCAAGCAAAGGCTGCTGGCAGCGAGGGAACAGCGCGTTCGGCCCGGGCGTGACGGCAAGGCCCTGACCGACTGGAACGGCTTGACGATCGCAGCCCTTGCCGAGGCCGGACGATCGCTTGGCCGATCCGACTGGATCGAAGCGGCGGAAGCGGCCTTTGCCGCCATTGCGGGCGCCGCCCGCGACGCCCGTCTGCCGCATTCCATGCTCGGGGAGAAGAAATTGTTTCCCGCGCTGTCGAGCGACTATGCCGCCATGGCCAATGCCGCCATCTCACTGCTCGAGGCGACCGGCAATCCCGACTATATCGATCGCGCCGGGAACTTCATTGAGCAACTCGATCTTTGGCACCGGGACAGCGACAAGACCGGCTACTATCTGACCGCGTCCGACAGCGCGGATGTGCCGATCCGCATCCGCGGCGATGTCGACGAAGCCATTCCTTCCGCTACCGGCCAGATCATCGAAGCCCTGGTCCGATTGTCGTCGCTTTCGGGCGATCTCGATCTCTGGGAAAAAGCCTGGACAGTCGCCGAGCATGCCGCCGGGCGGGCCGAGCACCAGCCCTATGGCCAGGCGGGTATAGTCAATGCCTGTACCTTGGCGTTCGAGCCGTTGAAATTGGTGATCGTGGATAGATCTGAGAATTCAAGGCTTGTTCCGGTTGCGAATCGAAATCCGGACCCGCGCCGGGTGGACATCGTCGTGCCTGTCGGCTCTGCGACAAACCTGCCGACGCTGCCAGGCGGCGTCCTGCCACCAACCGAAAAGCCCGGCGCCTGGCTCTGCACCGGCCAGGTCTGCCTGCCAGTGATAACGGAAGCTGAGGAGCTGGAACGGATGCTGCGGCGGTGATGGACCTGACGCTCCGTCCCTTCTCCCTTGTGGGAGAAGGTGGATCGGCGCTAAGCGCCGAGACGGTTGAGGGGTGTTGGAAGAAATGAGGCGATGCCAAGCTGGAGCACCCTCATCCGACCGAGCTTCGCTCGGCAACCTTCTCCCACAAGGGAGAAGGGAAGGCCCGCAACCCTACGTGTTCATCGAATCGAAGAAATCCGCATTGGTCTTGGTCTGCTTGAGCTTGTCGATCAGGAACTCGATGGCGTCGGTTGTTCCCATCGGCGCTAGGATGCGGCGCAGCACGAAGATCTTCTGCAGGTCCTGGCGCGGAACCAGAAGGTCCTCCTTGCGGGTGCCGGACTTGAGGATGTCCATGGCCGGGTATATGCGCTTGTCCGCCACCTTGCGGTCGAGCACGATTTCCGAATTGCCGGTGCCCTTGAACTCTTCGAAGATGACTTCGTCCATGCGGCTGCCGGTGTCGATCAGCGCGGTGGCGATGATGGTCAGCGAACCGCCTTCCTCGATATTGCGGGCAGCACCGAAGAAGCGCTTCGGCCGTTGCAGCGCGTTGGCGTCGACACCGCCGGTCAGCACCTTGCCGGATGACGGCACGACGGTGTTGTAGGCGCGGCCGAGGCGGGTGATCGAATCCAGCAGGATGACGACGTCGCGGCCGTGCTCGACGAGGCGCTTGGCCTTCTCGATGACCATTTCGGCAACCTGGACGTGGCGAACCGCCGGCTCGTCGAAGGTCGAGGAGACGACCTCCCCCTTCACCGAGCGCTGCATGTCGGTGACTTCCTCCGGCCGCTCGTCGATCAGAAGCACGATCAGGTAGCATTCCGGGTGGTTGGTAGTGATCGAATGGGCGATGTTCTGCAACAGCACCGTCTTGCCGGTGCGCGGCTGCGCCACGATCAGGGCGCGCTGGCCCTTGCCGAGCGGCGCCACCAGGTCGATGACGCGCGCCGAAATATCCTTGGAGGTCGGAACCTCCATCTCCATCTTCAGCCGCGAGGTCGGATAAAGCGGCGTCAGATTGTCGAAATGGATCTTGTGGCGGATTTTTTCAGGGTCGTCGAAATTGATCGTGTTGACCTTGAGCAGCGCAAAATAGCGCTCGCCCTCTTTCGGGCTGCGGATCGGCCCTTCGACCGTATCGCCGGTCTTCAGTGAGAATCGCCGGATCTGCGAGGGTGAAATATAGATGTCGTCGGGACCTGGCAAATAGTTGGCGTTGGCGGAGCGCAGGAAGCCAAAACCGTCCTGCAGCACTTCGACGACGCCGTCGCCGATGATCTCGATATCCTGGGTCGCCAGTCTCTTCAGGATCGCGAACATCAGCTCCTGCTTGCGCATGACGCTGGCGTTCTCGACCTCGAGCGATTCCGCATAAGCGATCAGCTCTGGTGGTTTCTTGTTCTTGAACTCTGTGAGCTTCATTTCTTGCATCATTAGACGGACTCTGAGTAAGCTTTGGGAAAAATATCGGCGGGATGCGACAAATGCCGGGCGCGGCCGAAGCGATAAATGGGCGGCGCATGACGGGAAGGAAGACCCGTCTTTTATCGTCGGTCGGTTGAAAGAGCAAGCCGCCTTTTGCGGGCAACCGAGGACGTCAGAACGGTTTTACGATAACCAGGACGACGATGACGATCATCAGCAATGTAGGGATCTCATTGACGATCCGCCAGTGCCTTGCCGATTTTTCATTGCGGTCTTCGGCAAATTTGCGGACGGCGCCGGCGAGATAGCCATGCGCGGCCGACAGACCAACCACCGCAGCGATCTTGGCATGCAGCCAGCCGCCCTGAAAACCAAAGCCTTTCCAGGCGAGCCACAGGCCGAATGCCCAGGTAATCACCATTGCCGGATTGATGATGCCGCGCAGCAGGCGGCGCTCCATCACCTTGAAGGTCTCCGACTGGATGGAGCCTTTTTCGGCATCGGCATGATAGACCAGCAAGCGCGGCAGATAGAGGATGCCCGCCATCCAGGAGATGACGGCAATCACATGGATCGCCTTCGCCCACGGATAGAAATCATCGGGCCCGAAGAAAAACAGCAGCCCGGCCAGCACCAGGAAGATGGCGATCGCAATTGCCGCGCGGTGCATCGCCCCTCGACCGCTGTTCGCGTTGTCTGCGCCCATCATCGTCACGATGCGCTCCGCACCAGTTTCACCATCTGCTCGACATGCGCCAGCGGCGTCTCCGGCGTGATGCCGTGGCCGAGGTTGAAGATCAGTGGTCCGTCGCCCAGCGCCTTCAGGATCGCCGCTACGCCGTCGGCAAGCGCCTTGCCGCCGGCTACAAGCCTCAGCGGATCGAGATTGCCCTGCACGGCGCCGTCGCGCTGCAATTCCTTCGCCGTCGACAAGGGCACAGTCCAGTCGAGGCCCAACCCGGTCACGCCGGTCTGCTGGCGATAGCTTCGATAGTGGTCTCCCGCGCCCTTGGGAAAGCCGATGATCGGAACGTTGGGATGGACAGCATTCACTTGCCGGACGATCTCGGCCACCGGCTCGACGCAGAACAATCCGAAAGACGCTTCGTCGAGCACGCCTGACCACGAATCGAAGATCTGCACGACATCGGCGCCGGCTTCGATCTGGCGGATCAGATAGGCAGCCGAATGATCGGCGAGCACCTTCAGCAACCGAAGAAAGGCCGCCGGCTCGCGATAGGCGAACAGCCTGGCCGGCGCCTGGTCGGGCGTTCCGTGGCCGGCAATCATGTAGGTCGCCACTGTCCAGGGCGCACCGCAGAAGCCGATCAGCGTCGTTTCATCGGGCAGTCTGGCGCGCAATCGCCGCACCGTCTCGTAGACCGGCTCAAGATTCACGTGAAACGTTTCGCCGTCGAGAGCCTCGATCTCCACAGCCGTGATCGGCGTCAGCAGCGGGCCGCGTCCTTCCTCGAAGCGCACGTCGCGGCCGAGCGCATGCGGAACGACAAGGATGTCGGAAAACAGGATCGATGCATCGAAGCCGAAGCGTTCGATCGGCTGCAGCGTCACTTCAACGGCGAGATCCGGGTCGTAGCAAAGATCGAGGAAGGATCCGGCCCGCCTCCTCGTCTCCCGGTATTCCGGCAGATAGCGGCCGGCCTGGCGCATCATCCAGACCGGTGGCGGAAACGCCGTCTTGCCTCTCAACACGTCCAGCACGATCCGGTCTTGAGGCATTGAGCGCTAGCCTTTCCAGGCTTCCCTATAATTAAATATTCTATGTTTAGGAATCTTATGATTCTAAGAGTCTGTTGGTTGTGGTGGTTGTCTCCTGTCCCGCTTTGCCCTGGAAAAGACCAGCCAGCATATTGTCGCGCGCATCTCCAGCGGGATTGCAGGACTTTGTGGAAAACCGCGAATTTACGACTGGAGTCAATGCGTTGCCGCCACGCCAGGGAAATTGCCCCTGTGGATGAAGCGAAGGCAAAAAGCTCCGTCCCCGGACTTGTCCCCAACCGCGCGGAGAAGCCGACAGCAGATCGAATTGTGGACAAACCGGCATCTGATACAGTCGCTTTGCGGTGGCCGAGTTTTCCGCCCGGCTTATCCACATCGGCCCACAGCCTGGAATGTATCCTGTGAACAAACCGCAAAGCTTCTTTCATCTTCACCTGATTTCCGACGCGACCGGCGAAACGCTGCTGGCTGCCGGCCGCGCGGCTTCTGCGCAATACAAGGATGCGCGCGCCATCGAACATATCTATCCGCTCATTCGCACCGAAAAGCAGGTGACGAAGGTGTTCGAGGACATCGAAGAGGAGCCAGGCATCATCCTCTACACGGTGGTCGACCAGAAGCTTGCCCGCGGCATTGACGAACGCTGCGCGGCGATGGGCCTGCCTTGCGTCTCGGTGCTGGAACCGGTGCTGACGGTGTTCCAGTCCTATCTCGGCACGCCTGCCGGCCGACGCGTCGGTGCCCAGCATGTGCTGGACGCCGAATATTTCCGCCGCATCGACGCGCTCAACTTCACCATGGAGCATGACGATGGCCAGCTGCCGGCCAATATGGATGATGCCGACATCGTGCTCGTCGGCATCTCCCGCACCTCGAAGACGCCGACCAGCATCTATCTCGCCAATCGCGGCATCAAGACCGCCAACATCCCGATCGTGCTCGGCGTGCCGGTGCCCGAAAGCCTGGTCAATGCCACGCGGCCGCTGATCGTCGGCCTGGTCGCCACCGCCGAACGGATCTCGCAGGTCCGGCAGAACCGCATTCTCGGCACCAGCGCCTACGAACCGACCGACTATGTCGACCGTGCCGCGATCGCCGAAGAGCTCGCCTATGCCCGCCAGATATGCACGCGGCATGGCTGGCCGATGATCGACGTCAGCCGCCGTTCAATCGAGGAGACGGCGGCGGCCATCGTTGCCCTGCGCGGCAAGACGCGGTAGGGCATGTCGATATTCAGGTGATGCCGGCCTGTGAACGGCGGTTTCCTGCGCTTCCGGTACTCACGGACCCAAATGTCCGCTCCGTTCCGGTTCTCGGAACCCACCATTCTCGACGCGGCCTGGCCTGAATCTCGACACACCCTAGTGAGCGCCAGGAAACGGGCGAAAAAAATGGCGGAAAAAATCATCCTTGCCTCGGGCAGCCCGTTCCGCAAGGCGCTGCTCGTCAATGCCGGCATCACTGTCGAAGCGGTTCCGGCTTCTGTCGATGAGCGCGCGCTGGAGGCGCCGCTGCAGAATAGTGGCGTGTCGCCGGAGGACGTCGCCCTGGTGCTCGCCGAAGCCAAGGCCACCGAAGTCAGCGAGCGCAGGCCCGGCGCCCTGGTGCTCGGCTGCGACCAGACGCTGTCGCTCGGCGACGAGCTGTTCCACAAGCCCGCCGACATGGAAGGGGCGCGCCGTCATCTGCTGGCGCTGTCGGGCAAGACGCATCATCTCAACAGCGCCGTCGTGCTCGCCCGTGACGGCCAGGTTCTGTGGCGGCATGTCGGCATCGCCAGTCTGACCATGCGCAAACTCGATCCGGCCTTCATCGGCCGCCATCTGGCGCGAGTCGGCGCCAAGGCGTTGTCCAGCGTCGGCGCCTACCAGATCGAAGGCGAAGGCATCCAGCTATTCGAAAAAATCGAAGGCGACTATTTTACCATTGTCGGTCTGCCACTTTTGCCGGTGCTGGCCCAGCTGCGTGAGTTCGGGGCGATCGATGGCTGAAGCCTCGAAAAAAGCCTTCGTCACCGGCCACCCGATCGCCCATTCCAGGTCTCCGAAGATCCACGGCCACTGGCTGGCGAAATACGGCATAGACGGCGTCTACGAGGCCATTGACGTTGCACCGGAGGCCTTTGCCAAATTCCTGCAGACGCTGCGGGCACAAGGCTATCGCGGCGGCAACGTCACCATCCCGCACAAGGAAGCCGCCTTCGCTTTGGCCAAGCGGCGTGACGCCGACGCCGAACAGATCGGTGCGGTCAATACGCTGTGGTTCGAGAATGGCGAATTGTGGGGCGGCAACACCGATGCCCATGGCTTTGCCGCCAATCTGGACGAATATGCACCGGGCTGGGCGGCCAACGGCCCCGCCGTGGTGCTCGGTGCCGGCGGCGCCGCTCGCGCGGTCATCCATGCGCTGAAGCAGCGCGGCATCAACGATATCCGCATCGTCAACCGGACGCTTGCAAGGGCGCAGGAACTGCGCGACCGCTTCGGTGCCGGCGTCTCGGCCTATGGCATGGTGGCGACCGGCGAATTCCTCGAAGATGCCGGCCTGCTGGTCAACACGACAGCGCTCGGCATGCATGGCAATGAAGGCCTGTCCGCGGATCCGGGCAGACTGCCGGACCGCGCCATCGTCACCGACATCGTCTACGTGCCGCTGGAGACGCCGCTGCTTGCCACCGCCAAAGCGCGCGGCCTGAGAACCGTCGATGGGCTCGGCATGCTGCTGCACCAGGCGGTGCCCGGCTTCGAACGCTGGTTCGGCATCAGGCCACAAGTCACCGCCGAACTGCGGCAAATGATTATTGCCGATATCGGCGCGATAAAATGATCGTGCTCGGCCTCACCGGATCGATCGGCATGGGCAAATCGACGACGGCCAAGATGTTTGCCGAAGCCGGCGTGCCGGTCCATGATTCCGACGAGGCTGTGCATCGCCTCTATGCCGGCAAGGCCGCGCCCTTGGTCGAGGCAGCCTTTCCCGGCACCACCAGATCCGGTGCGGTCGACCGCGCGGCACTGGCGGAGCGGGTGCTCGGCGACGCCCCCGCGCTGAAACGGCTGGAAGCGATCATCCATCCGCTGGTCCGTGCCGATGCCGATACGTTCCTGGCTGAAAATCGTGCCGCCGGCGCGCCGCTTGCCGTGCTCGATATACCGCTGCTGTTCGAGACCGGCGGCGGGAACCGCGTCGACAAGGTCGTGGTCGTCACCGCGCCGCCTGAAGTTCAGCGCGCCCGCGTGCTGGCGCGGCCGGGCATGAACGAGGAGAAACTGGCGTCGATCCTGGCCAGGCAGGTTCCCGACACCGAAAAGCGCCGGCGCGCCGACTTTGTCATCGACACTGGTCAGGGCTTTGACGCCGCTCGCGCGGCCGTCAAGGCCATCATCGCCGAACTAGTCGTGGATAAGGCAGCCAGGCCTGGTTAAGAGGCTTGCAGACCCACATTACTTGTTGCCATTTTGTTCCTGGTGTGATTCGGCTAGAATGATGCCGGCACCAGTGGACTGATTCGATGCGTGAGATCATCTTCGATACGGAAACCACCGGCCTCGACACGCGCGAGGACCGCGTCATCGAGCTTGGCGGCGTCGAGTTGGTCAACCGTTTCCCGACCGGCCGAACCTTCCACAAATATATCAACCCGCAAGGCCGCCAGATCCATCACGAGGCGCAGGCCGTGCACGGCATCAGCGCCGCCGATCTCGTCGGCAAGCCGACTTTCATGGAGATCGCCGAGGAGTTTCTGGCCTTCATCGACGGCGCCAAACTGGTCGCGCACAATGCCGGCTTCGACATCGGCTTCCTCAATCTCGAATTCGGCCGGCTTGGTCATCCGGCCATCGATCCGGGACGGATCGTCGACACGCTGGCGCTGGCGCGCCGCAAGCATCCGATGGGCCCCAATTCGCTCGACGCGCTCTGCCGCCGCTACGGCATCGACAACGGCCGCCGCACCAAGCACGGCGCGCTGCTCGATTCGGAATTGCTGGCCGAGGTCTATATCGAGCTCATCGGCGGCAAGCAGGCAAGCCTTATCCTCGACAGCATCCTGACTCCGGCGGGCGGCAGGCAGAATGTCGAAGACATCGATATTTCGATCGGCGTCAGGCCGATCGCCTTGCCGTCGCGCCTGACCGACGCCGAGCGCACCGCGCACGCGGGCATGGTTGGCACATTGGGCGAAAAGGCGCTCTGGCTGCGCGTCGCCCAGGAAGCGAGTTCCGCGGCATAGTTGGGGCCGATCGGCAGCGAACGTCGATAGTTCTGTTCAGTGGCAAATCGCAAAGTTTCGAGATTAGCTGAAACACCCTCCTTCGTGATCCCAGGGCGGAGCAAGGAGCGCAGCGACGCGGCGCAGACCCTAGGATGACGAAGGCATAGTGGCTAAGGCCAATCGCAGATGTCGCAGATTGGCAGTTGTCTTCCAGACATAGCGGATTGTGGCTGATGGGAACCATCGACGCTTGCGTCCGATCGGCCTTCAGCCTGTCGGGCGGGACATCGTTATAAAAAACCCGGCGCAAGGCCGGGTTTGTCAAACACTGGCGAGACAGCCGCGCTCAGCTCACCTTGACCTTGGCGGCAGCCTGGTCCTCTGCCAGCTTCTGCTGGAACATCTGCGCGAAATCGATCGGGTCCAGCATCAGCGGCGGGAAGCCGCCGTTGCGTGTTGCCTCGGCAATGATCTGCCGCGCGAACGGGAACAGCAGCCGCGGGCATTCGATGAACAGGATCGGCAGCATGTGCTCCTGCGGGAAGCCGCTGATGGCGAAGACGCCGCCATAGACCAGTTCGACATTGAACAGCACTTCCTGGTCGAACGACGCTTTGGCGTTCAGCGTCAAATTGACGTCGAACTGCTTGTCCGAAAGCGGATTGGCGTTGACGTTGACGTTGATGGCGATGCCGGGTGCCTTGTCGCGACCGCGCAGCGAGTTCGGTGCACCGGGGCTTTCGAAGGACAGGTCCTTCACATATTGCGCAAGCACGTTGAGCGAAGGCTGCGCCGCATTTCCATTACCGTTGGCTGCGCCGGTCGGCGCGTCGTCGTTGCTGGCCATAAGCTGTGGTCCTTTTGCCTGGGCAGCGTTGCTGACCGGATTGAAATTCGGGCGTTCGCTATCATGGCCGGCCCGACAAGACAAGTTTGCAAAAGACGCTGGTTGCTTTGCGGCTACTCGTCCTTGAGGCGGCGCCAGGGAGAATCCGGTCCGCGCGTATGGTCGTCGGCACGCGAATAGTCGCCGTCGTCGAGATCGATGATCTTGCCGCGTTGCCTTGCCCGCAAACCACTGCTGAAATCGGTGGCCAGCACGATGCGGCCTTTCAGCATCCGCCAGGCAAGATCGCGCACTGGCGGCAGGAACAGCAGAATGCCGAAAATATCCGAGATGAAGCCGGGGATAATCAAAAGGATCGCGGCCAGCACGATCATGGCGCCATGCGCAAGCTGGCCGCTCGGATCACGCCCGGCGTCCATTTCGGCACGTACCCTGGCCATGACGCCAAAACCCTGGTGTCGAAGGAGCAAGGCGCCGGCGACGCTCGAGGCCAGCACCAGCCCGACCGTCGCCAGCGCGCCGATCTGGCGGCCGACAATGACGAAACCGGCTATCTCCAGCAGCGGAAGCGCGAGAATGAACAGGGGAAACAGCGAGATACGCAAATCTTGACCGATCGTTTCGATGTTTTGCCGGCCGGCGAGCAATCGCCGCTGGCACCAGAGCTGTTAGATAGGTATGGCTGCCTTTGATTTGAATGATTGCGCCATGCGTTCTATATGCTTTGGATACCGAACGCTATGTGATCGCGGCCCCTGCTTGGCCGCTGGTCCGGCCAAAGCAGGGATTGATTGGCGCAAGATATGGGCTTCTTCGACTTCGGCACGATTTTCTTTCTGATTGCGGCGGTGGTGATCTTCTTCCAGCTGCGCAACGTGCTTGGCCGACGCACGGGCAACGAGCGCCCGCCCTTCGATCCATATACGGCAGCGCGCAAAAACGACAAGGATGCCGCCCAGAAACCCGAGAACGTGGTTTCGCTGCCGCGCAAGCGCCTGACAGGAGAGCCGGCGGCCGACACCTATGCGGCGATCGATGCCTTTGCCAAGCCCGACACCGATCTCAACCGGGGCCTGCGGGCGATCAAGGACAATGATCCGACGTTCGACCCGAAGACCTTCGTCGACGGCGCAAAGATGGCTTATGAGATGATCGTCATGGCCTACGCGGATGGCGACCGCAAAACCTTGAAGAACCTTTTGTCGCGCGAGGTCTATGACGGCTTCGTCGCGGCCATCGGCGACCGTGAGGCGAAAGCCGAAAAGATCCAGTCCTCCTTCGTCGGCATCGACAAGGCCGACATCGTTTCGGCCGAGATGAAGGGCAGCGAGGCGCACATCACGCTGCGCATTGTCAGCGAGCTGATTTCGGCGACCCGCGACAAGGCCGGCGCTGTCATCGACGGCGATCCCGAGACCGTCGCCGAGGTCAAGGATGTCTGGACCTTCGCCCGCGACACGCGCTCGCGCGATCCGAACTGGAAGCTCGTCGCCACCGAAGAAGAAGACTGAACTGGACGGCGGCGGAGGCTGTCGTGTCGCTTTCTCGAGCCTTCAGCGAAAAATCCTTTGGCCAATTGCCGGGCTGGGGCGAGGACGACCATCTCCCTGCCTTTGACGCCTTTCGCCGCTCGGCCTTTCATATCCTGACCAAACCCTACCGCTCCGGCGCGCTCGGCGTCGACTACAATGGCTTTGCCGATGCCTATGCCGAAGCGCGTACCGTTTCGTCGGCGAATCGGTTGCAGGCCCGAAGCTTTTTCGAGCGCCATTTCGTTCCGACCCGTATCGATGCCGAAGATGGTGGTCCCGGCCTGGTAACCGGCTTTTATGAGCCGGAGGTCGAAGCCTCGCCGGTGCGCACGGAACGATTTTCGGTACCGTTGCTGGCGCGCCCTGCCGACCTGGTCGACATCGACGACGGCAATCGTCCTTCCGGCTTGGATCCTTATCTCGCCTTCGCTCGTGCGGCGCCGAACGGCCCGGTCGAATATTTCGACCGCGGCGAGATCGAACGCGGCGCGCTTGCCGGAAAAGGGCTGGAAATCGCCTGGCTCGCCGACAAGGTCGACGCCTTCTTCATTCACGTGCAGGGCGCGGCACGGCTCAACATGACCGATGGCAGGCTTCGCCGCATCACCTATGCCGCCAAATCCGGCCAGCGCTTTACCGGACCGGGCAAGATCCTGAGCGAGCAAGGCGAGATCCCGCTGGAGAAGGTGACGATGCAGTCGATCCGTGCCTGGTTCAAGGCGCATCCGGAGCGCGTCGACGAGACCCTGTGGCGCAACCGCTCCTATATCTTCTTCCGCGAGATGGGCGTCGACGACCGGGAGCTCGGCCCGATTGCTGCCGCCAAGGTGCCGCTGACACCCGGCCGCTCGATCGCCGTCGACCGGCTGCTGCACACGTTCGGCACGCCCTTCCATATCGACGCGCCGTCCCTGACCGCCTTCGACGGAAAACCGTTCCGGCGGTTGATGATCGCGCAGGACACCGGTTCGGCGATCACCGGCCCGGCCCGCGGTGATTTGTTTGCCGGGTCGGGCGAAGCGGCCGGCGAGATCGCCGGCGTTATCCGCAACACCGCCGATTTTTATGCGCTGATCCCCCGGTCGCTGGTTTAGAGGAGCAGGCCGATGACCCGGCGCATCGACAGGCTGAGCGAGGACGACCGGGTGCTGTGGAACCTGGTGGCGCGCACGGCAAAACCGCTGAAGGGCAGAACCGCCGTCGAAATTCCACACGTTGGGCCGGAGATCGACGAGACCAGGCAGGCGCCGCCCCCGGAACAGGTCGCGGGCAATCCTGCCGCGGCCGCAAAGCCGAAGGCGCAGCATGTCTCCCATGCACTCGACGAACCGACGCTGGACAAGCTGTCGAACGGCCGGCTGCCGATCGAGGGCCGCGTCGACCTGCATGGCCTGACCCAGGACCAAGCCTATTCACTGCTGTTTTCCTTCCTGTGCCGGGCGCATGCCGGCGGCATCCGCTACGTCCTGGTGATCACCGGCAAGGGCTCTTCGTCGGGCGGTGATGGCGTCTTGCGGCGCGCCGTGCCGTCATGGCTGTCGACACCCGCCTTCCGGCCCCTCGTCTCCAGCCACGACCATGCCGCCCGCAAACATGGCGGCTCGGGTGCGCTCTATGTCCGCTTGCGGCGGGCACGCTCATGAGGGCATGCCGATGAGGGACGCACCTATGAGGATGCATCCATGAAGGTGCGCTTGTGACCCCGTTCGGCGAAAAGCTTCGCGTGCTGCGAAACGAGCGCGGCGTCAGCCAGAAGGACATGGCCAAGGCGATCGGCGTCAGCGCAGCCTATCTCTCGGCGCTGGAACACGGCCGCCGCGGTGCGCCGAGCTGGACGCTGATCCAGAAGATCATCGGCTATTTCAACATCATTTGGGACGACGCCGAGGAACTGGCGCGGCTGGCCGAAACCTCGCATCCGCGCGTCAAGCTCGACACGTCGGGCCTTAGCCCGGCGGCGACCGAACTTGCCAATCTCCTGGCCGACAATATTGAAAAGCTCGACGAAGCCGAGCTTCGCCGCATCACTGCGTCGATCCGCGCCGCGCTGGCACGGCCGAAATGAGTTGCCTTGTTACTGGACCGAGCCGACCAGAACCTGCTGGCCGCCGCGGATGGAGACCCACCGGCCGGTATTGTCGATCGCCTGCCGCTTGAGGAAACGATAGCCGGTCTGGTCCCAGGAACGGACCTGGTCGGTCAGATTGTCAAGGATGTAGTCGCCCTTGTCGGTGCGCACCGTCAGCACCGCGTGGCCTTCGCCATCCGGCTTGCGCACGACGGTCATCAGCAGATCGGCAAACGAGACGCCCAGCCGGTTCAGCTCACGGCGCTTTTCCAGGACATAGTCCTCGCAATCGCCAACGCCCTTGTCGGGATAGGCCCAGACCTCATCCTTGCCGTAGATGTCGAAGTCGCTCTCCGGCTTGACGGCGGCGTTGACCTTTGCCGTGACGCTGAGCAGCTTGCGCCACAGCGAGCCGGTCAGGCTGGCGGGCGACAGATCCTTCGGGCGGATCGAGCATTCGGAGGCGTAGCTCTTGCAGAAATCATAATGGCCGATCGGCTGTGAGGTCGGGCCACCTGTTATCATCGGGCCGGCCGCCGAGGCCGAACTGGCCCAACCTGCCGCCACAGTAAGTCCGGCCAGCGCGCACAGGCGCAGCGTTCTCGCCATTGGTGAGGAAATCATTGTCCCCGCTTGTCCCTTGTTATTAACGAAACGTTAAGGGGTATTTACAGTCCGTGTCAATTATGAGGATGGATTGATTTTGCGGCATGGTTACCCGCGTGGCGCCAACGCGACTATTGTGCAACAGGTCGACCCGCCGCACGGCCGCGCCAACCGATGATTTTGGCATAGACCGACCTGATGCGGATTGACGGGCATCATCACTGGTCGCCTATTTCTTGCCGGTCCTGACCAGCTTGGGCTTCACCGCAACACGGTTCTGACGGCCGTAGCTGGTGATGAAGTCGACGATGCGCGGCACGATTTCGGAACGGAAGCGCGAGCCGTTGAACACACCATAATGGCCGACCGCAGGCTGCATGTAATGGGCGTGCCTGTCGGCCGGGATGTTGATGCACAGGTCGTGCGCGGCCTTGGTCTGGCCGAGTCCGGAGATGTCGTCGTTCTCGCCCTCGACCGTGAACAGGGCGACATTGCGGATCGCCGAAGGGTCGACCGCGATACCGCGATGCGTCATTTTGCCCTTGGGCAGGGCCTGGCGGACAAACACGGTGTCGACGGTCTGCAGGTAGAATTCCGCCGTCAGATCCATCACCGCCAGATATTCGTCGTAGAACTCGCGGTGCTTCTCGGCATTGTCACCGTCATGCTTCACCAGATGCATGAAGAAGTCCTTGTGGGCGGTGATGTGGCGGTCGAGGTTCATGCTCATGAAACCCGAAAGCTGCAGGAAGCCGGGATAGACCTCGCGGCCGAAGCCCGGCACAGGCCAGGGCGCGCGCATGATGACATTGTCGCGGAACCAGTCGATCCCCTTTTCCTGCGCCAGCAGATTGACCGCTGTCGGATTGCGGCGCGTGTCGATCGGCCCGCCCATCAGCGTCATCGTCGAGGGCACGAACGGATCACCCTTGGCTTCCATCAGTGCCGCCGCCGCCAGCACCGGCACCGAAGGCTGGCACACCGCCATCACATGGGTGTCGGGGCCTAGCGCATGCAGCATGTCGACGATGTAGTCGATATAGTCGTCAAGATCGAAGCTGCCGTCGGCCAGCGGCACCATGCGGGCGTCGACCCAGTCGGTGATATGCACGTCGGCATAGGGCAGCATCGCCTCCACCGTGCCGCGCAGCAGCGTCGCGTAGTGGCCCGACATCGGCGCGACGATCAACAGCTTCGGATCCGGCCGGCGCCCTGCAGGAACCGCCCGCTCGAAACGAACCAGGTTGCAGAACGGCCGCGACCAGACGGTGCGTTCGCTGACCTCGACGTTTTTCCAGTCGACCACGGTCTTGGTCAGGCCGAATTGCGGCTTGCCGTAGCGGCGCGTCGTGCGCTCGAACAGTTCGGCCGTTGCCGCAACCGAGCGGCCCCAGGACGTGTGTGAGACCGGATTGAGCGGATTGGAGTAGAACAGGCGCACCGCATCGGCATAGAGGCGCGCCGGCTGCAAGGCGGCGTGGTTCAGTTCGTAGAGCTGGTAGAACATCGAGAACCCCGCTGCCGACTGCGATTGAAGGGCCGACGAGCAGCGCCGAGCCTTGAATGCTTTGCGGGGAAGTTAGCAACAATCTGCTGCGATGCAATACGTCAACCTGCGTGATTTATGCTCGTTCTTTCGTCCAAGGCGTTGAGAATCCGCCTTCAACGGCAACAGCCGGCTCAATGTGCACCTGCGAAGGCCAGGCAAGGGCCGGCTATCGGGACAATCGTTGGAGGCGGCGTCCGGCCGTGGCGGCCGGACCGTTAGACCCGTGCCATGCAGACAGCCGTATGGCCCGAGCTGATGAAGCCAAGCTGACTGGCTGCGCCCTTCGACAGATCGAGCATCCGGCCCCTGATAAAGGGGCCGCGGTCGTTGATGCGCACGACGACGCTGCGGCCATTGTTGCGATTGGTCACCTTCAGCTTGGTGCCGAACGGCAGGCTGCGATGCGCGGCGGTCAGCGCCGACGGGTTCATGCGCTCGCCGGAAGCGGTTCTGGAATGCAGTGAGTACCAGGAGGCACGGCCGCACTGAGCGGCGGCGTTGGCGGTGGATGCGCCGACCGTCAGGCCGGCCGCAATCGTGGCCGCGACGAGCGCGGCCTGATAGCTTTTCTTCATGCTTGGGGTTAGCTCCGTTGACAGACCCAAGCCGTTAGGTGCGGAACAAGGCAGCAAATGCGGCAATGATCTGTCGGTTCCATGGCAATGTTACACGTTTGGAGTCGGCGCGAAACAATTTGTCAGAGACTTTCCGCAGCGAGGCGCAGCTTCTTTGATGATGTCTGCGCCGATCTCCGGGCGTCTTGCACAAGATCAGAGATTAGCATCCAAGTAGAAGTTGGTGTAATCGAGCGGCCTCTTTTCGCTGTTCCATTCCGGCTGGAACGCGGTTTATGATCGACTTGGAACGGAGTTCTAGCGATGAGATTGATCAAAAATCTGCTGGCCTTGATTGTGCTCGCCATGGGCGTGCTGTGGACGTTGCAAGGCATCGGCGTTATCGGCGGCAGCTTTATGACCGGCCAGTCGCAATGGCTCTATGTCGGCATCGTCACCGCGCTGGTCGGCCTGGCCGGCCTGGCCTGGGCGAACCGTTCGCGCGTTTGAACGGGCGTCCATGCTCAAGCTCCCTTGAGAGCAGCGCACAGCGGACCCTGGCGGCCGGTCACCGCGACCAGTACTGCCAGCCCCAGTAGAAACTTTCGTCGCGCGGCGGTAAGCGGTTGCGCTCCGCGTCCAGATGCACCGGCGTTTTGCGTTCGCCGTCAGGCGGCTGTTTGTCCCCGGCCTTGATCAGGCGGAGCCAATGGCCGAAATGCGCGAACAATACAGCGATGGAATGGGGCATTGTCGGTCATTCCCGCCCTGCCCACGGGACGAGCACCCGCTCGATCCTGCGGATGATGAATTCGAGCACGAAGGCAATGGCCGCGATCACCAGTATGCCCATCACCACCACGTCGGTGACGAGGAACTGGGCAGCGGACTGGATCATGAAACCGAGCCCGCGCGTCGCGGCCACCAGCTCGGCGGCGACCAGCGTCGACCAACCGGCGCCAAGCGCGATGCGCAGACCGGTCAGGATCGAGGGCAGCGCGCTGGGCAGGGTGACGTGCCTGATCACTTGGCGCTGCGTGGCGCCAAGCGAGCGCGCTGCATTGATGCGTTCCTGCGAGACGCCGCGAACACCCGATGCCGTCGACAGCGCAACCGGCGCCAGCATGGCAATGGCAATCACCAGGATCTTGGACGGCTCGCCAATGCCGAACCAGATAATGATCAGCGGCAGATAGGCCAGCGGCGGGATCGGCCGCAGGAATTCGAGCAGCGGATCGAAGATGCCGCGCCCGATCGTGCTGATGCCGATAGCCAGCCCGATGGGAACGCCGATGACAAGGGCGACGATCAGCGCTGCAAACACCCGCCACAGACTGGCGGCGATATGCTGGAGCAGCGTCGCGTCGACAAAGCCGTCACCGGCGACGACGACAAATTTGTTCCAGACTGCCACAGGCGACGGCAGGAAAACCGGCGACACCAATTGCAGGCGGGCCGATGCCGTCCACACCGCCACCACCATTAGAATGGTGATCGCGCTGACCACGCGGGCCGAAACGCGGCTGCGTCTCGGCCGCGGCCGCGACCATGGCACCGACAGCGCGTCGGCTCCGTCGTCGACTTTGGAGCGCTGCGGCCGCTCGGTATAGGAGGTAACGGTCATGCTGCCTCCCCTTCGAAGATCGCGTCGGTCAGCTCGCCGCGCGCCGCGGCGAAGGCGGGATCGGCCTTGATGCTACGAATGGCCTCGCCGGCTGCATAGCGCCGGCTGAAACCGGCCTCGAAACTCCGCACCACCCGGCCAGGGCCGGGAGCGAGCACAATGATGCGAGTGGCGAGCACCAGCGCTTCGTCGATGCCGTGCGTGACCATCAGCACGCCGACCTGGCTTGCCGTCCACAGATCGAGCAGCGTTGTCTGCATGCGTTCCCGTGTCAGCGCATCGAGTGCGCCCAGCGGTTCGTCGAGCAGCAGGAATTGCGGCTCGGCTGCCAGCGCCCTGGCCAGGCCGACGCGCTGGCGCATGCCGCCGGAAAGCTCCCAGATGCGCTTGTCGCCGTCGCCGTCGAGCTTCACCAGCGCCAGAAGGTCGTCGGCAGTCCGCGCCCGTTCGGCGGCCCTGACACCGCGCAGCCTGAGAGCAAAGGCGACATTTTCCCGCGCGGTCAGCCACGGAAACAATGCGTCGTTCTGGAACACGACGGCGCGGTCCGAGCCTGGCGCCGTGATCGGCCTGCCGCCAATCGTGGCGCGTCCGCGCACAGGCTCGACCAGGCCCGCGGCGACGTTGAGCAACGAGGTCTTGCCGCAGCCGGAACGGCCGACCAGGACAACGAAGTCGTCCTTAGCGATGTCAATCGACACGCGTTCGACGGCCGGCGCCGGCTGGCCGTCATAGTGAACCGAGACTTGGTCGAGCACGAGATGCGTCATGTGGGGTCGCCGATATTCTGAACCTGCCTGCCCCGAAGCCGTTCCTCGTCAGCGGCTCCGGGGCAGGCAACGCGCGTCAGGGAAGGGAGGACGCGCGGTATTGAGCCGCCGCTAATTCGAGGCCAGCGCCTCGCCGACATATTTCGACGACACGTATTTCGAATAATCCGGCAACACGGCGTCGATCTTGCCCTGCTCCTTGAGGAAGGCCGATGTCGCCTCGACCGCCTTGACAGTGCCGCCACCGAGGAACTTTTCCGAGGCTTGCTCCTCGAGCGTCGGGAAGACATAGCCCCTCAGCAGTTGCGGCACGTCTTCGAGCTTGGCCCCGGTGATCCTGGCGATCTTGGCCGCTTGCGGCGAGGACACCGACCATTGATCCGGCTTGGCCAGGAAGTCGGCATAGGCAGCGCCCGTTACTTTGACGAAGTCGCGCACCGCTTCCGGGTTCCTTTCGGCGAAGTCGGTGCGCACGATCCAGGCGTCGAAGGTTGGCGCGCCCCAGGCGGCGACCTGCGAGGAATCCAGCACGACCTTGCCCGTCGTCTTGATCTGGCCGAGTGCCGGATCCCAGACATAGGCGGCGTCGATGTCGCCGCGCGCCCATGCCGCCGCGATCTCCGGTGGCCGCAGATTGAGAATATCGACCGACTTCGGGTCGATACCCTCATGCTTCAGCGCGGCAAGCAGGCTGTAATGCGTCGTCGAAACGAAGGGCACCGCCACCTTCTTGCCGGCAAGGTCGGCGGCCTTCTCGATGCCGGCGCCGTTGCGGGCGACAAGGGCCTCGGATTCGCCGATCAGCCCGACAATGAAGATTGTCTGGATTGGAAGCTCGCGGCTCGCCGCCGCCGCCAGCGGGCTCGAGCCGACATAACCGATGTCGACCGAACCGGAAGCGATGGCGGCGATCACGTCGGCGCCGGAATCGAATTTCCGCCAGTCGATTGCCGCCTTGGTCGCGCTCTCATAGGCGCCGTCGGCCTGCGGCACCTTCGAGGGTTCGACGACCGTCTGGTAGCCGATAGTGATCTTGAAGTCCTGCGCATCGGCTGGGCCGAGAAAGGCGGCACCAGCCAAGGCCGCCGAAGACAAGAGAACGATACGTCGCGAAATGGTGGACATGAAAGGCTCCTTGGAAACGAGAAAAACCGGATTGCGTCTCATAGTCACCTAACTCTATTGGTCTTGTAGAGTTAATCCTTCCAATCGGTTCGGCCTTGTTAGAAAAAGTCATCTGGCTATGGCAGTTGCCCATTCGCACACTTCTGGGTGATGGCCCCGGGTGAGAATCGTCGTCCTTGCCCGGGAACCGCTTCCGCGCCGTCCATGCGCGCAGCAAGGATTTTCCCGCGTTCGCCCCTGCATCGGCAAATTCATGCTGTGAATAGCCAACAAATTGGAAACAAGTTCCCTGTGTTCGCGGTTAAGTCTAGTATCCTTATCGACATTGAAGGATTGGAGAGGACGATGAGCGACGCCACCCTCCTTGTTGCCGTGCGCGGCATGCTTTGGCCTTCAAATTCAGGGGCAGAAGCTGCCGTCGGTATCCTAGCCGATCGGGACATTCCTGCCGCCGGCCAGTTTGCCGGTGTGCCATTCGCGGCGGCTACTGTGCTCGCAAGGGCACAAGCCCCAACCAAAATGGCCATTGCGGCTTGAAAACGAAGCAAAATCAACGTTTCTGAGCTTGTATATCATGTCACTAGAATTTATCTGTAGTGACAGCTTGGACGCGGCGGGGAGGCACGCCAGGCGTTTCGCAACCGGTGGCCTTGCGCCATCGCATGACAGAGAAACGTTCGGGTTATGCTCACGAAAAAAGGTAAATACGGCCTCAAGGCGCTCGTCCATCTGGCGCGCCTGCCGGTTGGACAGCTCGCCTTCGTCAACGACATCGCCACAGGAAACAATATTCCGAAGAAGTTCCTTGATGCCATTCTTGGCGAATTGCGCAATGCGGGGTTCGTCCAGAGCCGCAAGGGCAAGGACGGCGGCTATCGGCTGGCGCGCCCGGCGGACGAGATCAAGGTCGGCCACGTCGTGCGCGTGCTCGACGGGCCGCTTGCCCCCATTCCTTGCGCCAGCCGCACCCAGTATCAGCGCTGCGAAGACTGCAACGAGGCGACATGCCAAGTCCGACACCTGATGCTGGAGGTCCGGCAGGCCATCGCCGAGGTGCTGGATCAGCGCAGCCTCGCCGAAATGCGCGATATCGTCGGCGACGAAGACTTTTCGGCGGCGTTGAAAATCCAGGCCTGAACCAATCTCTCCTGAGCCGGCGACGATCGCCAGCACAGCTGGTGTGCGTATGACCGGGCGCGTTACGCCAAATTCGATCATCATTGTCGGTGGCGGCGCCAGCGGCGTCGTGCTTGCGGCGCATCTGCTGAAGTCGCCCAATCCCGATCTCCGCGTCAGCCTGATCGAAAAACGCCCGCATTTTGGGCAAGGCATGGCCTATTCAACGCTGCTGTCGGCGCATGTGCTGAATGTCAGTGCGTTGGGCATGAGCGCCTATGCCGACGATCCCGGCAATTTCTCGCGCTGGCTGCTTGAACGCGGCATAGCGACGCCGGAACAGGCGCCAGTCTATGCGCCGCGCAGCGTCTACGCCCGCTATCTCAAGGAGCTGCTCGACGAGCTTGAGGCGCGTGAGCAGCACACGGGCCGGCTGCGCCTGATCCGCGAGGAGAGCCTGTCGATCTCGCCGACCGCCTCCGGCGTCGAGGTGGCGTTGGCCAACGGCACCAGCGTGGTCGCGCATCTTGCCGTGCTCGCCACCGGGCATGACGAAGAGCCGGGGGCGGGGCAGGGGCATGCGATCAGGATGGGATCCGAGGCGGACACTGCGCTCGACCCCGAAGCCCAAGTCCTGGTCCTGGGCACCGGCTTGAGCATGGTCGATGCCTTCCTGTCGCTCGAGCAGCGCGGCCACCGCGGCGCGATCGTCGCGGTGTCGCGGCGCGGCCTGCTGCCTTCGCCGCATCGCAAGGGCAATCCGATCAAGCTCGACGTCGCCGACATTCCGCTCGGCACCCAGCTTTCCTATTTCGTCGGCTGGTTCCGCGACCTGATCCGGGAAAACCAGAAGGCCGGTATCGACTGGCGCGACGTGGTCGACGGTCTGAGACCCTTCAACCAGAAGATCTGGCAGAACTGGCCGTCATCGGCCAAGCGCCGCTTCGTTGAGCACACCAAGGCCTGGTGGGACATCCACCGCCATCGCATGGCGCCGGAAGTCTACACCCGCGTTGCCGAGGCGGTGCAAGCGGGCCGCATCCGCCTTGTCGCCGGGCGCGTCGTCGAGATCGCCGCCGGCGACGGCTTCAGCGTACAGGTCCAGTCGCGCCACACGCAGCAGCTCGAAAGGTTCGACGTCACCCGCATCTATGATTGCACAGGCATCGCCAGGGACATCTCGACCACCTCGAACAGCGTGGTACGGTCGCTGGTCGACCGTGGGCTGGCACGGCCGGATCCGCTGCGCCTCGGCCTCGACGTGACCGCGAACTGCGAGGTCATCGCCGGCGATGGCACGGTATCGGCCAAGATCCTCGCCGTCGGGCCGCTGACGCGCGGCACCTTCTTCGAGATCGACGCCATTCCGGATATTCGCGTGCAGTGCGCGCGGCTGAGCAAGCGGTTGCTCGGATAAGGCCCCTTTGTCTCGACGCAATTTCGGATGCAAGACCGCCGACCAGCCAGCCCGTCGTGGTCGATACAGCCAGGCGATGACGATCGCCACAGGTTTCGGCCGTCTCGCATTGACCGGATTGGTGTCGCGCAGGCTCGTCTTTGTTCTCCTCCATGGATTTTGTCGCCGGCGCGGCCGCGAGCCGCGACCCTGGTCAGATGACCGGGCAAATTCTGCTTTCGTCGTCGCCGTGCCTTGCCTACCATGGGGCATGACCCAACGCGGAAGACTCTACGGCTGTCCGGTCGAGTTCGCGCTCGACGCACTCGGCGGCAAATGGAAGACGGTGATCCTGGCGCGCATCAAGGAACAGCCGATGCGCTAATCCGACCTGCGCCGGCTGATCCCTTCGCTTTCCGACAAGATGCTGAAGACCTCGTCAGCCTCTCGGTCTATATCGCCGCCGACCTGGATATAGGGCCGGCCTTCGGCGCCTGGATGGCCTTCTGGGCAAACCGTGGCGCGCCGCCGATCATCAAGGTGCTGCGCGTCGCCGGCCTCGGCAATCCGGATTTTCTGATCGAGATCGAAGCCCAGGCCGCGATCGCCTGAACCCTAAGCAGGTTCTGCAAATCTTTTGCCCTGCCTGGAGCCGGCGAAGCTTTCGCGAAATTCCATTCCCCTGCTGGCGGCCGGATTGGCACGATCTATCTTCTTTCCAACTGCAAACGGCTGGAAAAGACGGTAGGTTGCCGTCTTCCAGGGCGGTTGCTCATTCTGGCAACGGAGCATCTGATATGAGCAAGCACAAGATCGTGGCACAGGACGATGCATCGTCCCGCCTGCGCCCGCCCTATGCCTCGGTTCTCGACCTGATCGGGCAGACGCCGGTCGTCGAGCTGACCAAGTTCGACATCGGCAAGTGCCGGCTGTTCATCAAGCTCGAAAGCCAGAATCCCGGCGGCTCGATCAAGGACCGCATCGCGCTGTCGATGATTGCCGCCGCCGAAAAACAGGGCAAACTGAAACGCGGCGGGACGATCGTCGAGGCGACCGCCGGCAACACCGGTCTTGGTCTCGCCCAGGTCGGCATCCCCAAGGGCTACCACATCATCCTTGTCGTGCCTGACAAGATGTCGCGCGAAAAGATCCAGCATCTGCGGGCGCTCGGCGCGGAAGTGCGCATGACGCGTTCCGATGTCGGCAAGGGCCATGCCGAATATTATCAGGACATGGCCGAAAAGATCGCCGCCGAGCTGCCCGGCGCCTTCTATGCCAACCAGTTTGCCAACCCGGCCAATCCGCACGCCCACGAGACCACGACCGGGCCGGAAATCTTTCAGCAGCTAGAAGGCGATGTCGATGCGGTGGTCGTCGGCGTCGGCTCCGGCGGCACACTGACCGGGCTCGGCCGCTACTTTGCGAAAGTCTCGCCGAAGACCGAGATGGTGCTCGCTGATCCGGTCGGCTCGGTGCTGGCGCCCCTGATCAAGACCGGCAAGATGGTAGAGGCCGGAAGCTGGACCGTCGAAGGCATCGGCGAGGATTTCGTGCCGCCCAACGCCGATCTGTCGCTGGTCAGGAAGGCCTACTCCATCCCCGACAAGCAGAGCATGCTTGCGGTGCGCGACCTGCTTTCGAAGGAAGGCATTCTCGCCGGCTCGTCGTCCGGCACGCTGCTTTCGGCAGCACTCCGCTATTGCCGCGAGCAGACCGTGCCGAAGCGCGTCGTCACGTTCGTCTGCGACAGCGGCAACAAGTACCTGTCGAAAGTCTTCGACGATTTCTGGCTGGCCGAGCAGGGCCTTGCCGAGCACGAGCAGCATGGCGACCTGCGCGACCTGGTGATGCGCACGCTCCGCACCGGCGATGTCGTGTCCGTCGGCCCCGACGAAAGCCTGCTCAACGCCTATGGCCGCATGCGCCGCTCGGATGTCTCGCAACTGCCGGTGCTGGACGAGGGCAAGCTCGTCGGCATCATCGACGAAAGCGATATCCTGGCCAAGGTCGAAGGCCCCTATGACAGCCGCTGGGACCGCTTCAAGGCCCCGGTTCGTACGGCGATGACCTCCAATCTGCATACGCTGCAGGCCAGCCAGACGCTGGACGCGCTGTTGCCGGTGTTCGACCGCAACGAGGTCGCCATCGTCTTCGACGGCGACGAATTTATTGGCCTGATAACCCGCATCGACCTGATCAACCATCTGAGGCGCGCCCGATGACCATAAAAGCCACTGTATCGGGCAAAAACCGCCTCGCCTTCTCGACCCGCACCATCCATGGCGGCCAGAGCCACGACCCGACGACGGGCGCGGTGATGGTGCCGATCTACGCCACCTCGACCTATGGCCAGCAGAGCCCGGGCGTGCACAAGGGCTTTGAATATGCCCGCAGCCAGAACCCGACCCGCTTTGCCTTCGAACGCGCTGTGGCCGACCTCGAAAGCGGCACAGCCGCTTTCGCCTTCGCTTCGGGGCTGGCGGCGATCGCCACGGTGTTTGAACTGCTCGATTCAGGCGCGCATATCGTCGCCACCGACGACATCTATGGCGGCACGTTCCGATTGCTCGAGCGGGTGCGCAAGCGCTCGGCCAATTTGCAGGTCGACTTCGTCGACTTCACCGATCTTGCCGCCGTCGAGGCGGCGATCCGCCCCGAGACCAAGCTGCTCTGGGTTGAGACGCCGACCAATCCGCTGCTGCGTGTCGTCGATCTGGAAGCGGTCGCGGCACTGGCCAGGCACAAAGGCGTGCTTTCGGTCGCCGACAACACCTTCTGCAGCCCCTATCTGCAGCGGCCGCTGGAGCTCGGCATCGACATATCAGTCCATTCGACGACCAAATACCTCAATGGCCATTCCGACATGGTCGGCGGCGTCGCCGTGGTCGGCGACAACAAGGATCTCACTGAGCGGCTGAAATTCCTGCAGAACGCCATCGGTGCCATTTCCGGGCCGTTCGACAGTTTCCTGGCGCTGCGCGGCTTGAAGACGCTGGCGCTCAGGATGGAGCGCCATTCGTCGAACGGCCAGAAGATCGCGCACTGGCTGGAAGGCCGCCCCGACATCCGTCGTGTCATCTATCCCGGCCTGCCCAGCCATCCGCAGCACGCCATCGCCAGGCGGCAGATGCACGCCTTCGGCGGTATGATCACCGTCGAGCTCGACCGCGACCTCGCCGGCACCAAGCGCTTCCTCGAACACACGCAACTGTTCACGCTGGCCGAAAGCCTCGGCGGTGTCGAAAGCCTGATCGAGCACCCGGCGCTGATGACGCACGGCTCGATCCCGGCGAAAAAACGCGCCGAGATCGGGATATCCGATTCGCTGGTGCGCTTGTCGGCCGGGATCGAGGATGGTGATGATCTGATTGCGGATCTAGATCAGGCGCTCGCGAGTTGAGCCCGGCAACAAGAACCTTGCGAGACGTCGGCGGACAGTGCGCCTCTGCCCTACCGGGCATCTCGGCCACGAGGGGTGAGATTGGCCGTCATCTTGCGCTTTCGCCAACCTCCAACACTGAAACACGGACGGGACGGCGAAGCTGCCAATCTCCCCCCTCGAGGGGGAGATGTCCGGCAGGACAGAAGGGGGCGTGAAGGATCGCCAACGAGCGGCGCTTGTTCTGCATCCATCCATGTGTCTTACATTCTATTCCGTTGACCTTGGCGCCATCTGGCAGAATTGTAGCTTCCTGATCCACCTTGCTGCCTGGCTCCGGAAGCTATGGACAACCGACAACGCAACCAACCGACGGCAAGCGACACCCCGCTCACCTTCGCCATCCTCGTCTTCCCCGGCTTTCCGATGATGGCGTTCAGTTCGGTCATCGAGCCGCTCCGCGCCGCCAACGTGCTGGCCAAGCGGGACTATTATCGCTGGATCATTGTCGGCGCCGCCGAAGGCCCGGTCGAGGCTTCGAACGGCGTCGTCATCCAGCCCGGCTTTTCCGCCCATGACGCGCCGAAGGTCGATCGCATCGTCGTCTGCTCGGGCGGAGATGCCGATCATCTCGTCGCGTACGATGCCGTGAGCTGGATCCGCAAGAGCCTGCGCGGTGGCGCCCATATCGGTGCTGTGGCGGATGCGGCGTTCTTCCTTGCCCGCGCGGGCCTGCTCGACGGCCATGCCTGCACCTTGCACTGGACCAGCCAGGCCGCCTTCACCGAGGCCTTTCCCGACATCGAGCTCAGGCGCGATCTCTACGTCATCGACCGCAAGCGCTTCACCTCGGCCGGCGGTGTCGGCAGCCTCGACATGATGCTGGAGATCATCACCCGCGATTATGGCGCCGAGCTGTCGGCCGGCGTCGCCGAGTGGTTCGTGCACAGCCCGCTGCGCTCCAGCGTCGACCGCAAGCTGATGCCGCTGCGCTTACGCACCGGCGTGCAGAATGAACTGGTGCTGTCGGCCATCGCCATCATGGAGGATGCAGTGGAGGAACGGCTCGGCATGGCGGAGTTGGCGAATAGGCTTGGCGTCTCCTCCGACAAGCTCGAACGCAATTTTCGCTCCGAGCTCAGCATTTCGCCCAACGGCTACTACCGCCGGCTGCGGCTGAAGCGTGCCGCCGACCTGCT
The DNA here is from genome assembly GCF_040322275.1 of Mesorhizobium sp. M0174. Classification (NCBI taxonomy): domain Bacteria; kingdom Pseudomonadati; phylum Pseudomonadota; class Alphaproteobacteria; order Hyphomicrobiales; family Phyllobacteriaceae; genus Mesorhizobium; species Mesorhizobium sp. M0174. The sequence continues at coordinate 460,869 of NZ_JAMYTB010000004.1, read as the reverse complement.
GGCGCATTCCACGCTGATGGTGCGCGACGTGGCGCTCGCCTGCGGCTTTGCCTCGATGTCGAGCTTTGCCCGCGCGTTTCGGGAAGAGCATGGGCATGCGCCGAAGGTGATGCGGAGGCATTAGGGGCCTCTGCAAGCCGCAAACGTCGGAGATTGGCCGAACACCCCTCCACTTCGTCATCCCAGGGCGGAGCAAGGAGCGAAGCGACGCGGCGCGGACCCTGGGATCCATGCCGTTACCTCGCGGCAGTGCGCCTGCGGACCCGTCCCGCGAAAAAGCTCGAACCATTCCGGATTGGTCTTCTCGATGAGCTCGATCTTCCATTGGCGTGGCCAGCGCTTCAGCGACTTCTCGCGCTGGATGGCGTCGACAATGTCGAAATGTTCCTCATACCAGACCAGACGCTGCACACCGTAGCGGCTGGTGAACCGCGAGCCCTCGCCGGATTTGTGCTCCGGCATGCGGCGGCCGAGATCATTCGTAACCCCGATATAGATCGTGCCGCGCTTCTGGCTTGCGGTCATGTAAACGTAGCCGGTCATGGTTTCAGGGTAGCGAGCATCGATGCGCGCACAAGCGCCATTCCGCCGCATTCTACGACCAATGTCACGGCATGGATCCTAGGGTCTGCGCTGCGTCGCTTCGCTCCTTGCTCCGCCCTAGGATGACGAAAACGTTCGGGCCCACAGTCAATCGCCGAGGTAATTGAAGGGGGCTGCCGCCTAGCGGCATCCGGCACAACACCTGCGGGATTTCGCACAGACTTTGCGCCACCCTTGGCCCATCCTCGCCGCTTCCAGGAGGCACCCATGAGCATTGTCGTTTTTGACCCCGACAGCACCGAGGACGTCGACTTCAAGGACCGCATGCGCCATCCGGCGGCGGCCGATCCGGCCGGCGGCATGTGGCTGTCCGATACCGAGCCGTCCTTCATCGACGCCGACGCGCTGCGCAAGGGGCGCCTTGCCAAGCTGCGTGCCTGGATGCGCGAGGCCGGCTATGGCGGCGTCGTTTTGTTCGACCCCTACAACCAGCGTTACGCCACCGGTTCGCGCAACATGTTCGGCTATTTCCTGCGCAACTCGACGCGCTACTTCTTCATCCCCACCGAAGGGCCGATCGTGCTGTTCGAATATCCGCAGAGCTACCATGTCTCGATGGTGCTCGACACGATCGACGAGGCGCGTCCGTCCAAGCTGGTATGGTCTTCGGTGTCGGGCCGCGACGACGAAACCGCGGGTCCCTTCGCCGACGAGATCGCCGATTTGCTCAAGGCGCATGGCGGCGGCTCGATGAAGCTCGGCCTCGACCGCTGCAGCCATCTGCAGGCGCTGGCGCTCAAAAAGCGCGGCTGCGACGTCCGCGATTGCCAGGGCGAGATTTTGGCGGTGCGCGCGGTCAAGACGCCCGAGGAAGTAAAATGCCTGCAGGTGTCGATGGCCGGCGCCGAGGCCGCCGTCTATGCCGTGCGCGAGGCGATCAAGCCAGGCGTTTCCGAAAACGAGCTGTTCGCCATCATGTATGGCGAGGTGATCCGCCAAGGCGGCGAGTTCATCGAAACCCGTTTGCTGACCTCGGGCCAGCGCACCAATCCTTGGTTCAACGAAGCGAGCGGCCGCAAGATCAGGCCGGGCGAACTCTTGGCGCTCGATACCGACACGATCGGCTGCTACGGCTATTATTCGGACTTCTCGCGCACCTTCCGCTGCGGCCCGGGCAGGCCGACGGATTACCAGAAGTCGCTCTACAAGATGGCGCACGACCAGGTTCAGCACAATATCGGGGTCGTCAAGCCGGGTATGACGTTTCGCGAGATTGCCGAAAAGGCCTGGAAAATTCCCGACCGCTTCGTCGACCAGCGCTACACCTCGGTCATGCACGGCGTCGGCATGCATGGCGAGACGCCGTTCATCGCGCACGCCATGGATTACGAAACCTATGGTCGCGACGGTGTCATCGTGCCCGGCATGGTGGTCAGCGTCGAAAGCTATATCGGCGAGAAGGGCGGCCGCGAGGGCGTCAAGCTGGAGGACGAGATCCTGATCACCGAGACCGGCACCGAACTTCTGTCGCGGTTCCCTTATGAGGACGATTTCTTGGAGAAACAGGTTTGATGCTCGTTCCCTCGCAAAGTTTTGATAGACGGACGCGTTTGGCCGGTCGCACGCTTTGGCGACTGTCGGAAACACCCTTTGCTTCGTCATCCTGGGGCGGAGCAAGGAGCGCAGCGACGCGGCGCAGACCCCAGGATCCATGCCGTGACTTCAGAACGCTGCTGCGGTGCAGGATTCTGTTCCGCCGCATTCCTCGGCAGCCGTCACGGAATGGATCCCAGGGTCTCCGCGACGGAGCTTCGCTCCTGCTTCGCCCTGAGATGACGAAGCTGGCTAGGCGTCGCCCAATCTCCACGGCTTGCGGTAGCCCACCGAAAGGAACAGCGTTGGCCGGGAAGCCAGGCAGTTTTGCATGAAAAGCCCGATCTCGATCAAGTCCGGCAAGGCGGCGGCGGTGTTCATCGATCTCCAGGAGGAGCATCGGCGGGACAAGCGCTATCTGGTCGAAGGCTATGGCGATATCCTCGCCAACGTACAGCGCCTGCAGGCAGCGGCACGGGCCAATCATGTGCCGTTGTATCACTGGGCCTATGTCGTCGATCTCGCCACAGCACGGCCGTTCCACCCGGTCGAGGCCAACGGCAAGTCGGCCTTTTCCGACAAGGACGATCCGCTGACGGCGATCTGTCCGGAAGTGGCGCCTGCAGCCGGCGAGACGATGCTGGTCAAGACCGATGCCAGCGCCTTCCGCGCGGGGCCTGCCGCCGGGCGGCTCAAGGCCGACGGCATCGAGTGGCTGGTCGTCGCCGGCGTCTGGACCGAGGCCTGCATCGATGCCACCGTCAAAGATGCGGTGGCGCTCGGGTTTCGCGTGCTGCTGGTCAAGGATGCCTGCGGCAGCGGCAGCTCGGCGATGCACCAGACGGCCATTCTCAACCTCGCCAACCGGCTCTATGGCGGCGCCGTCACCACCACCGAGGCCGCCTGCCGGCTGCTGGCCGGCGAGACGGTCGATGCCTGGCAGGTCGAGGGCTCAGTGCCGCTGCGTTTCAGCTACGAAAACGCCGCCCGGCTCTATGCCGAGCTCTGAGCGGAATCGCGCCGCGATGGTCACCGAAGCCGATCGACCCGAAATAAAAGACCGCGGAAAATACCAAACGCTGCTCGATCCGGAACTGTGGGCCTATATCGACAGGGTCAACGAGTGGTATCCGCCCGAAATCGTCTACATGCCGATCGACAGGCAGCGGGCGGTCTATGACGCCATGTGCCGGGCGTTTCGCGAGCCCTATCCACCCGGCGTCAAGGCCAGCGACAGCAGCGTCGGCGACCGTGCGATCCCGGTCCGGCGTTACCATATGGCGGGAACGGCGCCGCAGGCGATGGTCGTCTATTATCACGGCGGCGGTTTCGTGCTTGGCGGGCTCGACAGCCATGACGACATCTGCGCCGAGATCTGCGCCGGCACCGGCTTTGCGGTTCTGTCCGCCGACTACCGGCTGGCGCCGGAACATCTGCATCCGGCGGCCTTCGAGGATGCGCTGGCGGTGTTCGAATGGGCTGCGGCGACGACCGGCTTGCCGATCGTGCTCTGCGGCGAGAGCGCCGGCGGCAACCTGGCCGCAGCAGTGGCGCAGGCGACACGCACTCATCCTCGCCGCGCGATCGGCCAGGTGCTGATCTATCCCGAGCTCGGCGGTGACGAGCTAGACGGCCCAGAGCTGGACCGCAAAGCGCGCACCGGCTCCTATATCGAGCACGCCGAAGCGCCGCTGCTGACGTTGCGGGACGTCGAATTCTATCGCCATATCCGGGCAGCGAAGGGGCAGTCGCCGGACGACCCGACAATTTCGCCACTTGGCGATAGCGACTTCTCCAGCCTGCCGCCGACGGTAATCGTCACCGCGCAATGCGATCCGCTGTCATCGGACGGCCAGACCTATCGCGACCGCATCCTTGCCGCCGGCGGTAAGGCATGGTGGCGCGAGGAGCCGCGCCTCGTGCACAGTTTCCTGCGCGCCCGCAAGACCGTGCCGCGCGCCAGCGAGGCCGTTGATCGCATCGTCGCGGCTATAGCCGCGCTGGGCGGGGGTAAGTGGCCGGAGTGACGGCGGAGTGCGGCTCTCATGCCGGCCAGGCAAGCGCAGAAATCCTCTCTCCTCAAGCTCCCCACTGCGGAACAGCGCACAACAACTGCGGAAAACCGAACACTTGCCCGCTCAGGCCAGCATTATCATCACCTCACGTAAGGCGCCCTGCGAAACGCAACCACCCCCGCGGCGCGGTCGGTCGGAGGCGCCCAACAAAGAGGGAACGACGATGAAGTTCATGCTGACCGATCGGAAATTGCATCCGCAGGCCGCGCCCGTCGCCGACGGCTTCAAGAAGGGCCAGATGAACCGGCGCGAATATCTCGCCACCATGGCCGCGTTTGGTGTCAGCGCTGCCGGCGCGCTGGCGCTTGGCGGGCTTGCTCCGTCACCGGCCAGGGCCGAGGAGGCGAAGCGCGGTGGCGTCTTGCGCGTTGCCATGAACGTCAAGGGCTGGAAGGATCCGCGCACCTTCGACGGCGTCGAGATGTCCAACGTCGCCCGCCAGTGTAATGAATATCTGGTGCGCTGGAACCGCGACTTCACCTTCGAGCCATGGCTGCTCGAGAGCTGGGAGACCAGCGACGATGCCCGCGTGCTGACGCTGCATGTCCGCAAAGGCGTCAACTGGTCGAATGGCGACACCTTCAACGCCGACGATGTCATTCACAATCTGACGCGCTGGTGCGATGCGTCCGTCGCCGGCAATTCTGTCGCCGCGCGGATGGGCGCGCTGGTCAACGCGGACACCAAGAAAGCCGTCGACGGCGGCATCGAACGCGTCGACGACTTCACCGTGCGGCTCAATTTGCCCAAGCCCGACATTTCACTGATTGCCGGCATGGCCGACTATCCGGCGCTGATCATGCACCGCAGCTATGAAGGCGACGGCGACCCGATGAAGGCATTGGCGATCACCACCGGGCCGTGCGAACTCGTGGCATGGGACGCCGAGGTCGGCGCCGAAGTCCGCCGCAAGGACAAGCCATGGTGGAAGGGCGAATTCTACCTCGACGGCATCAAATGGGTCGACTACGGTTCCGATCCCAACGCCATGCTGTCTGCCTTCGAATCGGGCGAGATCGACACCGACCACGAAACCGCCTCCGACACGGTTGCGCAGACGGACTCCATGGGCCTGAGCAATTCCGAGATCGCCACCGGCTCGACGATCGTCGCGCGTTTCAATGTCGCCAATCCGCCCTATGACGACATCAAGGTGCGCCGCGCCGCCCAGCTCGCCGTCGACAACGCCGCTGTGCTGAAGATCGGCATGGACAACCGCGGCAAGCCGGCCGAGAACCATCATGTCGGGCCGATGCATCCCGAATATGCCGATATCGGCCCAGCCGTGCGCAACATCGATCAAGCCAAGGCCCTGCTCGCCGAGGCCGGCAAGGCCGATCACGAATACGAGCTCATTTCGGTCGACGTCGACTGGCAAAAGACCACCGGCGACGCCATCGCAGCGCAGATGCGCGAAGCTGGGCTGAAGATCAAGCGCACGGTGCTGCCGGCCGCCACCTTCTGGAACGACTGGAGCAAATATCCGTTCTCCTGCACCGAATGGCTCGGCCGGCCGCTGGGCGTGCAGGTGCTGGCGCTGGCCTACAAATCGGGTGCCGCCTGGAACGAGAGCGCCTACGCCAATCCGGAATTCGACAGCCTACTCGACAAGGCGCTGGCGATGCCCGATGCCGGTGCCCGCAAGGAGATCATGGCGAAGATCGAGCAGAATCTCCGCGATTCCGGCATCATCATCCAGCCCTACTGGCGCTCGGTCTACCGCACCTACCGCAAGGGCGTCCATGGCTGCGAGCAGCACCAGTCGCTCGAGCAGCATTTCGAGAAGGTCTGGCTCGAGGCGTGACTCGTGCCGCCCGACGGAAGGCCGGCGCGCAAGGCAGCGGAAGCCAGCGTCACCCGGCGGTGCCCGCCCTTGAAATCTCCCGCCCGAGGCGCACCGTTTCCCGCACCAGCAGGTCCAGATCGTCGCGCCGGGTACGGTGGTTGTTGATGGCGACCCTGAGGCAATGTTGGCCATGCACCGTCGTGTCGGAAATGGCGGCGATGCCTTCTTCCTGCAGCCTCAGCATGATCTCGGTATTGAGCGCTTTCAGGCGCTCAGCGTCCAACCCATCGGCGCGATAACCAAAGCAGACGATGTTGATGTTCACCGGCGCCACCAGCTCGAGCGCCGGTTCGGCCTCGATCAGCTGACCGAGATAGTGCCCTTGCGCGATGTTCTGGTCGATCAGCCCGCCGAACTTTTCGATGCCATGTTCTCTCAGCGCCATCCACACCTTCAGCGCCCGGAAGCCGCGTGACGTCTGCAAGCCGTAGTCGTGCAGCCATTGGCCGGAGGCCAGGCCGCGCGGCGTCGATTCCAGATATTCCGGCGTCACCGCGAACGTGCGGCGATGCGCGGAGGCATCCCGGATCAGCGCGCAGCCGACCTCGAAGGGCGCGTGCAGCCATTTATGCGGATCGAGCGCGATTGAGTGGGCGTGCTCGATGCCGGCAACGCGATGCGAATTGTCCGGCGCAATCGCAAGCAAGGCGCCGATGCAGCCATCGACGTGAAACCACAGATCCTCTTTTGCCGCCAGGTCGGCCAGCGCTTGCAGATCGTCGATTGCGCCGGTGTTCACCGTGCCGGCCGTACCGATTACGCAGGCCGGCTTGAAACCGGCGTCACGGTCCTCGGCGATCGCCGCCCGCAACGCAGCGATGTCGATCCGCAGCCCGGCATCGCTCGGGATGCGGCGCAGCGCCCGGTTGCCGAGGCCGAGCGCCTCCATCGCCTTGCGATGGCAGGAGTGAAGCTGGTCGGAGCCGTAGAAACGCAGTGGCTTGTCGATGCCGGCAACGCCGTGCTCGCGTATGTCGATGCCGGCCTTGGCGTTGCGCGCCACGGTCAGACCGATGATGTTGGCCATCGAGCCGCCGCTGACCAGTGTGCCGCTGGCCGATTGCGGAAAGCCCATCATTTCCTTGCACCAGTCGACGACCTGGTTGTCCATCAGCGCGGCGGCATGATTGCCGCCGCCGAGGTTGGAGCCCTGGATCGCCGCCAGGAAATCGCCGAGCGCGCCGGTGAAATTGCTCGAACCCATATACCAGGACCAGAAGCGCGGATGGATATTGCCCATCGGATAGGGCATCAGGCTCCTGGTGACGTCGCCATAGATTTCTGCCAGCGGCGCCGGCGAACGCGGCAGCGGCGATGTGAAGAAGGTCCTCACATCAACCGGCATCTCCTGCCACACCGGACGCTCTCTGACATCGCGCAGGTAAGCGACGGCATCGTCGACGATCCGATGCGACAGGACCTGCACATCGGCCCAGTTCGAGGGGTCAAGCGTTTCCTCGCTGGCCGTGACGGCCAATCCAGGTTTCGTGTCCATGCAGGCCGCTCCCGATGTGCCGCCGTCACGCCGGAAACTGGCAGCCGGGCGTCGACTGCGAAAGCGCGGTCTCCTCGGCGTCCATCTCCGCTTCGATGCCGTCGAACAGCGGCGTGGTCATGTAACGCTCGCCGGTGTCGGGAAGCATGCACAGGATCACCGAGCCGGGTAGCGCCTTTTCCGCGATCTGCCGCGCCACCGCGAAGGTCGCCCCGCCGGAGATGCCGGTGAAAATCCCTTCCTTCTGCGCCAGCGCCTTGGCCCATTTCATGCCCTCGGGCCCGGCAATCGGCACCACGTCGTCGTAGAGGCTTGTATCGATCGCCTCCTGCAGCACGTCCGGAATGAAGTCGGGCGTCCAGCCCTGGATCGGATGCGGCTCGAACGCTGGATGGCTGGCGGCAGGCGCGCCGCCGGCCCCGCGCTGCTGCGGCTTGCCGCTGCCGATAAGCTGCGCATTGGCCGGTTCGGCGAGCACGATCCGGGTCTCCGGCCGCTCGCGGCGCAGCACGCGTCCGACGCCGGCGACGGTGCCGCCCGTGCCATAGCCGGTGACGAAACAGTCGAGCCGCGAGCCGGCGAAATCGTTGATGATCTCGCGCGCCGTGGTCGCTTCGTGAATGGCGGCATTGGCCTTGGTCTCGAACTGGCGGGCAAGGAACCAGCCATTGGCCTCGGCGAGCTCCACCGCCTTCGTGTACATGCCAAAACCCTTCTGGGCGCGCGGCGTCAGCACCACCTTGGCGCCCAGCATGCGCATCAGCTTGCGGCGTTCGATGGAAAAACTGTCGGCCATCGTCACCACCAGCGGATAGCCCTTCTGGGCGCAAACCATGGCAAGGCCGATGCCGGTGTTGCCGCTGGTCGCCTCGACCACGGTCTGGCCCGGCTTCAAGGCGCCGCTGCGCTCGCCCTCCTCGATGATGTTGAGTGCCAGCCTGTCCTTTACCGAGGCGGCGGGATTGAAGAACTCGGCCTTCACATAGATCGTGGCATGGTCCGGTCCGAGATTATTGATGCGGATCACCGGCGTATCGCCGACCGTGTCGAGAATGCTGTCGAACAGACGGCCGCGCCCGGCGGTGGTTCTGATTTTCTGTTGATGCAACATGTCGATCTCCTCGCGTTGTCGTTGTCTCTTGTCGTCACGGGCCGGTTACAGACCGGTGGCTTGGGCGGCGAGGTTTCGAGACCTTGCCACGCTACATCTGCCTCCCGGCAATGCCAGCATCCGGCGCGGGAATTCGCTGCCGGATGCACCGTGTCACGTTTGGTGATAAAACAAAGGCCGACTGGCCAGCGTGGGAGCAGGCGTGGAAACTTACGTGGAATCCGCCCGATCGAGCCTCGGCGGCGAGATGGCCGGTCTTTCCGTGCGTCTGCTCGGACCGCTGACGATCGCACGCAACGGCATCATCATCCAGCTCCCAAAATCGCGCAAGCTGCGTGCGCTGCTCGCCTATCTGGCGCTGGCGCCGCATCCGGTCGGCCGCAGCCGCCTCTGCGAGCTTTTGTGGGATGTGCCGAACGACCCGCGCGGCGAGCTTCGCTGGTGCCTGAGCAAGCTTAGAGGCATCCTCGATGAACCGCACCATCGCAGGGTCGAGACACCAGGCGACACGATCGCGCTTGATCTGAAAGGTGCTTCCGTCGACGCTGTCGACATAGCCTCGGCCGCCGCCAAGGGTGTTGAGACGCTCGGTCTGGAGCGGCTGCAGGCCCTTTCCGGAATGTTCGCCGGCGATTTTCTCGATGGGCTGGAGATCGACCGCAGCCCGCATTTCAACGGTTGGCTGATCGCTCAGCGCCGCCGCTTCAGCTCCTGGCACGCCGCAATCCTGGAACACCTCGTCAACAAGCTTCCGGCGGATGCCGACGAAATGTCCTTCCATCTGGACAAATGGCTGGACCTCGCTCCGTTCGACGGGCGCGCGCATGTGGCTCTTCTGAAAAGGCTGGCGCAGCGCGGCCAGTTTGGCGCGGGCGAGGAACATCTCGCTTCCGCGGCGCGGCTGTTTGCTTCAGAGGATCTGGATTTCGGAGCCGTTCGGGAGGCATGGCGGACGATCCGCGGCGAACGACCTGCAGCAGCGCTCTGGGCGCGACCTTCACTCGTACCCGCGGCCCCCCACGCGTCAATTGTGCCTCCCCGTTCCGATACTGCTGCATCGCAGAAGGCTTCGCTCGCCGTGATGCCGTTTGCCGAAGAGGCGGCTGGCGGGGGCCCACGCGGAGGCATAGCCGATGGCCTCACCCACGACATCATCACCCGCCTGGCCAAGCTCAGGGATTTCTTCGTCATCGCGCGCGGCTCGGTGTTTGCCTTGGCGGAGAAAAACATCGCGCCCGAAGATGCCGGCCGGCGGCTCAACGTCGACTATGTCGCCACCGGCACCGTGCGCTGCCAGGCCGGCCGCGTCACCGTCGCGGTCGAGCTGGTCGAAGTGCGCACCGCCAGGATCGTCTGGGCCGAGACGTTCGAGCGCAAGCCGGACGACATCTTTGCCGTGCTCGACGACATCGGCAACAGCATCGTCTCGTCGATCTCGGCCGAGATCGAGACGGTCGAGCGCAATCGCGCCATGCTGAAGGCGCCCAATTCGCTGAACGCCTGGGAAGCCTACCACCGGGGCCTCTGGCACATGTATCGCTTCACCCGCACGGAAAACGAACAGGCCCGGCATTTCTTCGACATAGCCTTGAAGCTCGATCCGACCTTCGCCCGCGCCTATGCCGGGCTCTCCTTCACCCATTGGCAAAATGCCTTCCAGCGTTGGGGCGACCGCGACCAGGAAAGCGCCCTGGCCTTCGAGGCAGCCGGCCAGAGCCTGCTCGTCGACGATCACAATCCGGCCGCGCACTGGGCCATGGGGCGGGCGCTGTGGCTGCGCGGCGAGCAGGACGGCTCCCTCATCGAGCTCGTACGCGCCGTCGACCTCAGCCCGAATTTCGCGCTCGGTCACTATGCGTTGTCTTTCGTCCATTCGCAGTCGGGCGACCCGCAAGCTGCGATCGGCTCGTCCGATCATTCCAGGCATCTGAGTCCCTTCGATCCGCTGCTGTTCGGCATGTTGGGCGCCAGGGCGATGTCGCATGTCCGGCTTGGCCAGTTCGACGAGGCCGCCGAATGGGCGCTGAAAGCAGCCGCGCGTCCCAACGCCCACGCCATCATCCTGGCGATTGCCGCGCATTGCCTTGCGCTGGCGGGGCGGCTCGAGGAGGCACGAAGTTTCGCCGCTGCGCTGCGCAAGATGCTGCCGAACTACTGCGCCGACGATTTCATCGGCACCTTCCGCTTCGAGCCGGGCGCCGAGGCGCTGTTCCGGCAAGGCGCCAAGCGGATCGGGCTGCGGTGAGACAAGGCGTGGTTCGTCCGGCTCTCTAAACCGCTCATCGCGGCTGGCGCCACGAAACATCGTCATGTCCGCAGCCAAGGCGCATCGTCAGGCTGACCTTGAGGATGTTTGCCGTCGCTTGGCCCGACGGCCAGTACGAAAAGTCGGCAAAGGGGCGGCGTTTCTTTCGGCCCTCGCAACGGGTTGGGCTGGGTTCGAAAAAATACCACAATAGATCACGATTAGGGCGATCTTATAAGAAACGGTTTCGTCGCGTTTTTTCGTAGAGCAGGCGAAAAGTCACAACGATATGGAGTATTATTTGTATCAACGAGAAACAAAGCTAATGGAACGTTCCGTAATCTTGCTGGAGATGCATGTTTCAGTGTCTGCTAAGATAACCGGTTCTGATTCCGAAATATTAAGCATTTGCCAAATTCAATCCTGCGATATTGGGATCTGTCCTTGTCACAGGCGGATTCGAATGCAATTTCTTGGAAGCACAGCCGCGTCAGCGGATTGTTGAAACATGCTTGGGCGGACGGGGCACTAAGCATGGAGAGGAATATTGACATTCGCTAATGCGGCGGCCCCCGCCGGGAGCGTTCCCTCCGACGTTAGAGATTACGACAACCATCGGCTAAGTCGTCGAATGCGTCGCCTACAGCCTGGCTCTCGTTCGATGGCCGGCGAAGCTTTGCCCTCCTCCGATTGGCGCCAGACTCCGCGGCAAAGGCGGGGATCGCCGCCTGCAACGGCCTTCCGACATCGACGATGTCCGCCAGCCAGTCGGAGGAATGAACCATGAAATTCGTAATCTGTGCGGCCTTGGCCACTGCTGTGATGGCGATCGCCGGTTGTACCACCGACGATTACGATGATTGTCGCGGAAAGGGCTGCCTGGTTGATCCGCCCCACAAAGCCGGCCGAAAGATTGATGACCGGCCGCAGTTCGACAGGAACGGCAATCCCAACTTCGATACGCGGGGCCGCTACATCGGCTGCCATGGGCTCGGATGTAAAGTCGATGATCCTGATGACGGGGATCAAAGCATCGACGACAGACCGCAGTACGACAAAGAAGGCAATCCCAACTTCGATACGCAAGGCAACTACCAAGGCTGCCGCGGTATCGGCTGCGAGGTCGATACACCGGACGATGACAGTTCATCGAACGATGACGATTCCGAATAAGGGACTCCGGGGCGAAAAAGGAGGAAGCCAATTATGCCTGAATTCAGCGGCCTGGTCCGGCGACATTTCAAAATCGTTATGGTCGGCCTCGCGGGGCTGGGAATGACGCTGATCTCCGCTTTCGCTGCGGGTAACGCCTGCGACGGCATAAAGGTCGAAGCGACGAAGGCGCGCAAGCAGGAATATGCCACGCTCGTCGCCTCGGCGTTGAACAACAAGGTCAAGCCCGCTCGGGTGAAGTTCATCACGATCATGGAGAACGGCAACTGGAGCGCCGCTTACGTCTCCACGCCCGTGAGCGACGACGGTGTGATGTTCTTCCAGACAGTCGATGGAAAAAAGCAGTTCCGCGACGTCTGGGGCGGCTATGCCGAGCCGTCGGAAAAACCTGAACTGGTATCCTGGGCGAAGAAGCTCGGAGCGCCGCAAGATCTGGCAAAGTGTTTTGCCGAGCAAGTTACGGAATGATGGTGATCGGTGGAGATTTGCCGCCGACGCCGTTGGCGCATGAGGAGAACAACTATTCCGGCGTGACGGAAGTCGTGTCACGGTCTCCGAAGGTGACAAAGCTGATCCAACGAAAACCAGATAATCACGCCATGGGCACGGCTGACCGTGGCAATGACGGACAGCTGAAGAGGACATGGGGCGGGGCTGAGCAACTTAAGAGCTTGACTGCAACCGGAAAGGGAAATCGATGAAAACCGCAATACTGATTGCTGCCGTGGTTCCGGCCATGCCGACTTTCGCCTTCGCCGAGGACAAGTGCGCCGATGCCAACGATCAGGCCACCATGAACCAGTGCTTCGGTGCCGAGTTTCAGAAATCCGACAAGAAGCTCAACGAGCTTTACAAGCAGATCGAAGCCCGCCTGAAGAACGATGCGGATACCAAGAAGCTTCTTGTTCAGGCACAGCGGGATTGGGGCAAGTTTCGCGACGCGGAGTGCAGTTTCCAGACCGCGGGAGCGGCCGGAGGAAGCATGATGCCAATGCTCATCGCGCAGTGCATGGACGGCCTTACGCAATCCCGTGCCAAAGATTTCGAAGGCTATCTGAAATGCCAGGAGGGCGACATGAGCTGCCCTGTTCCGGCCGCGAACTGACACACGCCACAGCTGATCTGATCACGATGACGCCGGCGGCGAGCGTGGCGTCGCCACCGGGCATGAAAGGATGCGAGGCGCGCAAGGGCAGTGCGGACAATTGGCTCAACGGCGATTTCATCGACGGTCCACTGTGCGCTACCGCAACGACAGATCGCTACCTAACCCGGACGGATAGGCATAACCGGAGACCAGTGACAGTCAGGAAATGGCGCCTCTCTGAGCAACACGCTGCGGTACTGTGCCGACGATTTCATCAATCCCTTACGTTTTCGAGCCCGACGCCGAGGCCCGTTTCGGCAAGGCACCAGGCGGATTGGCTGGGGTGATGGCGGCGCGCCTTACTAGTGGTCGCGACAAAGGCAAAACTTCAAGTTGCTCTCACCAAATCTGCAACGAGGATTCGACAGTGTCGTCCGCCGAAGCTAGGCTACTTTGGGGGTATTATGGGCCATGTCTCGCATCTTTTTCGTTCGTGTCTTGTTGTGGTTTGCATCGATGCTGCTGGGCGCTCCGGTGGCGCATGCCGGTTTGCAGTTTCAAGCCGGGCAGACCGACTCCGGATTTCAGTATATCCTCGTGTCGGGTGATTTCTCGTATCAGGACGACCTATCGGTTTTCGAGGCACTGGCACGGTCCAATGCATCAGTCGCTGTCACCTTCCAGTCCCCCGGCGGCAATATCCAGAAGGCTATGGAGCTTGGCCGCCTTATTCGTAGGCTGCGCCTTAGCACGGCTCAATTCAGGGCTGTCGAGTGTGCTTCGGCCTGTTCCCTGGCGTTCCTTGGTGGCGTTGTGCGCTTTGCCGAGCCGGGTTCCATCGGCGTCCATAGATCCTCATTCAGTGGCGACATTCCCGTAAACAGCAAGGACGCCGTTTCCGGCATCCAGCAAATGACCGCCGACATCATCACCTACATGATCGAAATGGGCGTGGATCCCGCTCTGCTTCAGCTTTCGCTGCAATATGACAGTGACGACATACGTTATCTTTCTAGGAGCGAGATGGCTAAGTACAAGGTCGTTACCTTGGAACCCGAAGCAAGCTGGCCGCAGGTCGCAAACCAGGCACCATCCTCGACGCCATCGTCCCAGCAAGCGCCGTTACAACCGCCTGTCGCCTCTTTGCCACCTGCTTCCACGAATCCTTCACTCGTTATTCCTCAAGCCCGCTCGGGCCGTATTCTCCGCTCCCAGGGCGCGGCGCCTTTAAAGGCCCTCCCAGAGGTAAAATCCGCCACGCTCGCAAATGTGCGAAACGGCGGCGCAGTCGTGATCTTGGGTAATGTCGAGCGATGGTACCGTGTCCGTGCAGGCGGTCAGGTCGGCTACATGCATGACACCTGGGTCTACGTCGACCAGTATGAGAGCGGCCCCTTCGGACAGCGTCATATCCAGGTCAAGAGCTTCGACAATCTCGCCGAGACGGAGGCCTATGTGCGATCGGCATCAATCCCGCTTGTCGCCTACCTCGCCACCAACGGGTGGTTCGCCATTACGTTACGCGGCACCTATGCCCAGGATGCCGCTAAGGACCTAGCCAAGGCGATGAAGGAAAACGGGGCGATCCCCGACGACGCCTACGTTACTTATGGCAACACTTACGTCCGCAATGTCTGTTGTCGCTAACCGGCACGTTTAACAGCAAGGGCAGCACTTCACCCGGCCGGACCCCAAAAGGCCATGAAACAACAAAAAAGCCCGGCAAAACCGGGCTTTTTCTTGGGGTCTCCGAACCATATCAAACGGTCCGAAACGGGAATTTGGTGCCCAGAAGAGGACTCGAACCTCCACTCCTTGCGGAACACGGACCTGAACCGTGCGCGTCTACCAATTCCGCCATCTGGGCTGGTGCGCGCTCATTAAGCGGGCGAGGGATGAGTGTCAACGCGCTTTTTTGAAAGCCGCGTTCCTTCTCCGGCTCAATGCTCCAGCACTTCCTTCGATGCCACCGTCGAATCGGTGTTGAGCGTGTATATGACCGGCACGCCGGTGCCGAGCTCGAGCTTGACGATCTCCTCGCCCGATTGGCCGTCCAGCGCCATGATCAGCGCGCGCAGCGAATTGCCGTGCGCCGCCACCAGCACCGTACCGCCGCGCAGCACATGCGGCTGCAGATCGTGCAGGTAGTAGGGCCAGACGCGCGCGCCGGTGTCTTTCAGGCTTTCACCGCCGGGCGGCGCCACGTCGTAGGAGCGGCGCCAGACATGCACCTGCTCCTCGCCCCATTTCTTGCGCGCATCATCCTTGTTGAGGCCGGAGAGATCGCCATAGTCGCGCTCGTTCAGCGCCTGGTCGCGGATGGTCTCGAGCTCGCTCTGGCCAACGGCGTCGAGAATATGCTGGCAGGTCTTCTGCGCCCGGATCAGCGACGACGTGAAGGCGATGTCGAATTTCATGCCGCGCGCCCTGAGCTTGGCGCCCGCCGCCTTGGCCTCGGCATGACCCAGTTCGGTCAGGTCGACGTCGCGCCAGCCGGTAAACAGGTTCTTCAGGTTCCATTCGCTCTGGCCGTGGCGCACGAGCACGAGAGTTCTCGACATATTTGCTCCTTCAAATTTTGTGAATCAGCCAAATCTTCAGCCAAATCTGCGGATCAGCCAAGTCTGTGGATCAGCTTGTCAGGCCGAGCACGTCCCGCATCGAATAGAGGCCCGGCTTGCGGCCGCGCGCCCACAGGGCTGCCTTGACCGCGCCGCGGGCAAAGATTGCCCGGTCTTCGGCGTGGTGGGCGAGCGTGATGCGCTCGCCGGTACCGGCCAGCACCACACTGTGATCGCCGACCACCGAGCCGCCACGCAAGCTGGCGAAACCGATCGAGCCTACCTTGCGCACGCCGGTATGGCCGTCGCGTACGCGAACATCGTTGCCGGCAAGTGCTACGCCGCGCCCGGCAGCGGCGGCTTCGCCGAGCAGCAGCGCCGTGCCCGACGGCGCATCGACCTTGTGCCGGTGATGCATTTCCAGGATCTCGATGTCGAAATCGTCGGCATCGAGCGCGCGCGCGGCCTGCTCAACCAGCACTGCCAGCAGATTGACGCCGAGGCTCATATTGCCTGACTTGACGATCGTCGCGTGCCGTGCCGCCGCCGCGATCCTGGCGTTGTCTTCGGCCGAGCCGCCGGTTGTGCCGATGATATGGGCGATGCGCGCCTGCGCGGCGTAGCCGGCGAATTCGACGGTCGCCGCCGGCGTGGTGAAATCGAGCACGCCGTCGGCCTTGGCGAAGGCCGGCAGCGGATCGTCGCCGATTGCCACCTCGAGCCTGCCGACGCCGGCCAGTTCGCCGGCATCCTTGCCGATATGGGGCGAGCCGGCCCGCTCGATGGCGGCGGCGACGCGGGCACCCGGTATCGTGTGGATGGCGCGGATCAGCGCCTGGCCCATGCGGCCGGCCGCGCCCACCACCACCAGGCCCATTTCCCCCGTTTCATTGATGTCGACGGTCGGTATGTCGCTCATGAATGTCTCCCGGCCGCCTGTTTCGCGTGACCATTTTGCGCCGCAGTCTGGATTGGCTTGGCGTCATCGACAAGCCCCAGCCCTTTCCTGCCCTGCACCCGGTGGAACCGCGCATAGACGCTGTGCGGGTCGGCCATCAACGAGGCATGCGTGCCCTGTTCGACCAGCCGGCCCTGCTCGAGCACGATGATATGGTCGGCATTGACCACCGTCGACAGCCGGTGCGCTATGACGATGGTGGTGCGCCCTTCCATGACATGGGTCAGCGCTTCCTGGACGCGGGCCTCGGCCTCGTTGTCGAGCGCCGAGGTGGCTTCATCGAGCAGCAGGATCGGCGCCTGCCGAACGATGGCGCGTGCAATCGATACACGCTGGCGCTGGCCGCCCGACAGCGTCACGCCGTTCTCGCCGACCGGCGTGTCGTAGCCTTGCGGCTGCTGGCGGATGAAATCGTCGGCCGCGGCCTGTTGCGCGGCGCGTTCAATCTCGGCGTCGGTGGCGCTCAGACGTCCGTAGCGGATGTTGTCGCGGATGGTGCCTTCGAACAGATAGGGCTGCTGCGAAACATAGGCGATCGAGCCGCGCAGCGAATGCTTGGTGACCTTTGAAATGTCCTGGCCGTCGATTTCGATGCTGCCCGACTCGACGTCGTAGAAGCGCTGCAGCAGCGCAACCAGCGTCGTCTTGCCGGCGCCCGAGGCGCCGACGATGGCGGTCACCTTTCCGGCGGCGGCGACAAAGCTCAAATCCTGCAGGACCGGCGCTTCTTCGACATAGCGAAAGGACACGTTGTTGAAGCGCACTTCGCCAGAGGTGAATTTCGCCTCGGCGGCTCCCGGCACGTCACGCTGCTGCGGCTCGAGGTCGAGAAGCTCGTAGATCATGCGCGCATTGACCAGCGACTTTTCCATGCCGACCTGCATGCGCGCCAGCCGCCTGGCGGGGTCATAGGCAAGCAGCAGGGCGGTGATGAAGGCAAACACCGCGCCGGGCGGCTGGCCGCCGACGGTCGCCCGGTAGCCGGAATAGGCGATAACGCCGGCGACGGCGAAGCCGGCCAGCATTTCGGAGATCGGCGTCAGCCGTTCCGAGACGCGGGCGATCTTGTTTGCCCGCTGCTCGGCGCCCGCGACGAGGCCGCCGATGCGGCGCGACAGCTCGTCTTCCAGGGTGAGGGCCTTGACGATGGCGATGCCTTGCGTTGCTTCTTGCATGGCGCCGATCAGCCGCGAGTTGATCTGCACCGATTCACGGGTGATGCGACGCACCCGGCGCATCAGATAGGTGACACTGTAGATCAAAGGCGGGCCGATCAGCAGCGACATCGCGGAGAGCATCGGGTCCTGCCAGATCATGACGCCGACCAGCGCGACAAGCGATACCGCATCGCGCGCCAGCGATGTCAGCGTCATCGACAGGAGATCGCGGATGCCGTTGACGTTCTCGTTGATCTGCGCGGCGAGCCGGCCCGAGCGGGTGTCGTTGAAGAAGCCGACGCCGAGCTTCATCAGGTGGTCGAAGATGCGGCGTTGATAGCGCGCCACCAGATTGTTGCCGATTTTGGCCAGCGTCACTGCCTGACCGTAGCTGGCCAGCCCGCGCAGCATGAAGGCGGCCAGGATCGACACGCTGATCAGCGCGATAAGATCGCCGCGCCGTTGGTAGAAGATCTGATCGATGACATCCTTCATGATCCACGCTGTGAAGGCGGTCGTCGCCGCGATCGTCACCAGGCACAGCACGGCAAGAGCATAGTACAAGCGATAATCGCGGCTGTTCTCGGCGATGACGCGGCGGATAATAGCCACGATCTCGCTGGGACGGACTTTCCCTTTGGTTGGTGCTGGAAGTGTCACGTTTGAGCGCTTTGTGGTTTCGGTTCGGCCGGGCTGCAATTCGGCAACCTCTTAACGCCCCAATGGCGGCTTGCCTATGGCCGGGGACGGCGAAACTTCGTCGCGGCGCAGCTTGTGTCCTAAACCCGCCAGCGTCGCCCCGCCGTCTGCACGCCGAACAGCGACGGATTTCTGGCATAGGCGGCCAGCCCTAAAAGCGCTGCCAGCGGATGGGTGATGACGTAGACCGGCATGCTGCGCATCAGGGCGCTGTGCGGCGCCTTGTCCTCGAAGGCAGCGCGGAAACTGCCGGTCCGCAGCGCCGGCAGGATTTTTTGCGCGATGCCGCCGGTGAGGAAAACACCGCTGCGGCTCATGAACACCAGAGCGAGGTCGCCGGCGGTGCGCCCCAGGCAGGTGACGAAGATCGACAGCGCCTCTTCGGCCACCGGATCGTTCTTTGCCAGCGCCGCGGCGGTGATCTCGGCAGGCGTGGTGAAGGGCGACGGCTTGCCGTCCGCTTTGGCCACCGCCCGGTAGGCGTTTACCAGGCCGCGTCCTGACAGGATCTGTTCGCCGGAGATGCGACCCTCGAGCTTCTCGATATGCGGAAACACCTCGAAATCACGCGGCGAGCGCGGCCCGATATCCATATGGCCGCCCTCGCCGGGCACCGGTATCCAGTGATGCAGCGCATAAACCAGCCCGGCGACGCCGAGCCCGGTTCCCGGGCCGAGCACCACCCGCCCGGAATTCGGTTCCGGCTCGTCGCCGCCGATCTTTTCCATGTGCTCTTCGCCGAGCGCGACGACAGCCAACGCCTGCGCCTCGAAGTCGTTGAGCACCACGACGTCGCCGAGACCGAGACTGGCGAACATCTGTCTCGGCTTGACGATCCATGGGCAATTGGTGAGGGGGATCTCGTCGCTCTCGACAGGGCCGGCCACCGCCAGCACAGCTGAATTCGGCCGGACCGACGAGCGGTCGAGCACGGCCGACTGGATCGCCTCGTCGATCGTATTGAAGTTGGCGGTTTGGACGATGGTCGGCTCGCCGGCCTCGGAATTCGCGTCAAGTACGATCGAGAAGCGCGCATTGGTGCCGCCTATGTCGCCGATCAGGATCGGAAATCGCAACAGAGTGTCGTCGTCGCTTACGCCTGGCATGCTCTCGTCCGTTCCCGACGCGTATCGCCGTTCTCTCGTTGACTAGCGCATGACCGCAAAAAGGGAAATCGGTTTTCGAAGTGGAGAGGCACGGATGCAGACAGCGAACACGCTGCCCGCATCAGTGCCCCGGTCGTGGCCGCGGCAGCGGAATGCCGAACTCGGGCGTCGCCATAAAGGCGTTCGCCGAGGCCGGAAGCGCTGCCGCGCCGGCTGCGAGCGTCGGCGGCGGCGAAGGCTCTGCCGCGGGAGCGGGTGTGGCCGCAACCGGCACGCCGTCGCCATAGTAGGTGACTGCTTCCGCCGAGGGCGGAGCCGGCGCGTCGAGCACGAACTGGCATTGCCTGGGCAGGTTCGCCATCGTCATCACGTCGCGTGCCTTCGGCTTGTCCGGGTTCTTGTTGGGACGCCACGGCTCCTCGGTGAACCACCAGGCCAGCGCCTGGTCGCAGCCATCGCCCGGCGCCGTCGCTTCCTGCGCCTTGCAGTCGGGTGACCCAGGCTGGCAGCCGATGCGAATGTGGAAGTGGTAGTCGTGGCCCCAGAACGGCCTGACCTTGCGCAACCAGCTACGGTCGCCTTTGACCGTGTCGCAGAGCTTCTTCTTGATCCCGGGATTGACCAGGATGCGCTCGACTTCGGGATAGCTCGCGGCGCGCCTCAACAGCCGCGTATGCATCGGCGTCCACAGCCCGTCCTTCACCAGATGGGTCTTTTCGTCGACCATCAAGGTAGCGCCGATGGTTTCGCGCTCTTCGGCCGAGAGCTTGCGGTCGGGCATCGGCGTCAGCCAGATGTCGGCGTCGAGGCCGATCTGGTGCGAGGCATGGCCGGTCAGCATCGGACCGCCGCGCGGTTGCGAGATGTCGCCGATCAACAGGCCCGGCCAGCCATCGGCGGCGGCATCGCGCGACAGCTTCTCGATCAGCGCGATCATTGCCGGATGGCCCCAGCGGCGATTGCGCGACGGTCGCATCACCTCCCAGTGCCGGCCGTCCAGGGGCAGGGCGACGCCGCCGGAAAAACAGCCTTTGGAATAGAAGCCGATCGATTGCGCTGCTGCGAGTGCCGGCAGCTTTTTGGCGCCGAACAGGTCCTTTGCCCGTTGCTCGGCACTCCCTGGCTGCGTTGCAAGCGCCGCCAAGCTGGCGACGGCCAGTGCTGCCGTCAGCGGCAGCGTTTTGCCGGGCAAGGCTCGCTTCAACATTTTCCCCAAGCTGGACCCCTCCGCGATTTGAACCGCATCATACCATAGCCCGCGCAACGTATCGATCAGGACCGTTTCATCGGGCTGCGCGCCTCACCGTCGCGCCAGTCGCCGCTCGCCCACATGGCATCGAGCGCCGAGCGGTAGTCGGGAAAGCGAAAGCCATAACCGGCCGCCTTGATTGCCGCGTTGGCGACACGCTTGTTCTCGCCATAAAAAGACCGCGCCATGGGCGAAAGTTGGGCGGTCTCGAACGGAATTTCGGGCGGCGGCTCGATGCCCATCAATTGGGCGGCATAGGCGACGACGTCCTGCGGCGGCGCCGGCAGGTCGTCGGTGATGTTGAAGATGCCGCCGCGATTGCCTTCGGCCAGATGCCAGAGCGCGCCGGCAATGTCGTCGCAATGGATGCGGTTGAACACCTGGCCCGGCTTGACCAACCGCCGGGCGGTGCCGTTTTCCAGATTGACCAAGGCGTTGCGGCCTGGCCCATAAATGCCGGAAAGTCGCAGGATCGCCACCGGTCGGCCGACGTCGTGGCCCAGTTTCAGCCAATCCTGCTCGGCGGCAACCCTCATCGCTGATCGCTTCGATACTGGCCGGCATTCGGCGGCCTCGTCCACCCAATTGCCGCCATGGTCGCCATAGACGCCGACGGTGGAGAGATAGGCGATCCATTCGAGCTCCGGCATGTTGGCCGCGATCTCCTCGCGGGCCGCGCCCAGCACCGGGTCGCCGGCCTCGTCCGGCGCGACCGAGACGACGAGATGGGTTGTCTTCCCAAGGGCATCGCCGATTTCGGAGGTCAGTGTGCCATCGAAACGCAGCGGCACGATACCGGCTTGCCGCAGCGCCGCGAATTTTTCCAGCGACCGTGTTGTACCGAAGATCGTTGTGTCGGCGTCCCTGTTGGCGCGGGCGAAGGCCTTGCCCGAATAACCGGCGCCGAAGATGAAAATCTGCTTTTTTGTCATGTATGCGCCTCGATCGGCTTTGGCAGGGGCAGAAGCCATTCGCCTCTCACCGCCTCGTCATCTTCTGCCTGCAAAGCGGCTGCGGCACGTTCGGCAAACTCCCGACCCGGCACCAGCCGCGACAGCGCCCATACCGCGGCTCCGCGAACCAGGGGCGAGGCGTCGTCGAGCAGCGCGCGAACGGCGCCGGCCAGCGACAAGTCCTGGGAATTGCCGGCCGCTATCAGCACGTTGCGGATAAAACGGTCGCGGCCGATGCGCTTGATCGGCGAGCCCGAAAAAAGCGTTCGGAAGGCAGTGTCGTCGAGACGCAGCAGCTCGGCGATCGGCGGTTCGCGCAAGTCCGCGCGGGCGGCAAGCTTTGCCTCAGAAGCGGCTTGGGCGAACTTGTTCCACGGGCAGGCGGCCAGGCAGTCGTCGCAGCCATAGATGCGATTGCCGATCTTTTCCCGGAACTCATGCGGGATCGGTCCTTTGTTCTCGATGGTGAGGTATGAAATGCAGCGCCGCGCATCGAGCCGGTAAGGCGCCGGAAAGGCATCGGTCGGGCAGGCGTCGAGGCAGGCCTGGCAGGAGCCGCAATGATCGTTCTCAGGCGCGTCCGGCACCAGCTCGGCCGTCGTGAAGATGGTGCCGAGGAACAGCCAGGAGCCATGCGCGCGGCTAACCAGGTTGGTGTGCTTGCCTTGCCAGCCGAGGCCGGCCGCCTCGGCCAGCGGCTTTTCCATCACCGGTGCGGTGTCGACAAACACTTTCACGTCACCGCCGGCGCGCGCCACGATCTTGCCGGCGATCTCTTTCAGCCGGCCTTTCATCACGTCATGATAGTCGCGGTTCTGCGCATAGGCCGAGATCGCGCCGCGGTCGCGCTTCGCCAGCACCTCGCGTGGGTCGTGGTCGGGGCCGTAATTCATCGCCAGCACGACGATCGAGCGGACCTCTGGCCAAAGCGTCGTCGGTTTGCCTCGCCGCTCGAGCGTTTCGGCAATCCAGCCCATCGAGCCGTGAAAGCCGTCGGCAACGAACTCGGCCAGCCGCTCCGGCGCCTGCGGGATAGCATCGGGCGTGGTGACGGCAACGGCGTCGAAGCCGGCGTTCCGCGCCTCGCGGTCGATGAGCGCGCGCAGCTTTGCCGTATCAGAAATCGAGATCCGCATAATGTGACACCGGCGACAGGCCGCGCACCCGGTCGGACAGAAGCGGCCGGAACGAAGGCCGTGATTTCACCCTTGTATACCATTCGCGCGCGGCGCTGTGTTCGCGCCAGTCGATCTCGCCGAGATAGTCGAGCACCGACAGTGCCGCCGCCGCCGCGAGATCGGCATAGGTGACCTTGTTGCCGGCCAGCCAATGACGGGTGCCGGCCAGCCAGTTGGTGTATTTCATATGCTGGCGAATATTGGCGCGGGCGGCGCGGATCGCCGCCGAATCGGGCGAGCCGCCGCCTGCCGTTTCTGGCATGACCGGCTTCAGGACGCGCTCGCGCACCAGATGCCGGGTAACCTCGCTTTCCGCCTTGTTGAGGTACCAGTCGGTCAGCCGGCGGATTTCGGCGCGCTCCATCGGATCCTCGGCGAACAGCCGCTTGTCGCGCTTGAGTACGCCGCGCGTCTCGTCGAGATATTCGGCGATGACCATCGCGCCGACGATCGGCACGTCGCCCTCGGCAAGCAGGATCGGCAGCGTGCCGGCCGGGTTCAGTGCCAGGAACTCCTTGCGCCGCGTCCACGGCTTTTCTTCGATCAGCGCCAGTTCCTCGGCATACTCGCCAAAGGCGAGGCGGACGAAGCGGCAGCTGGCGAACATCGGATGGTGGAAAAGCGTCAGCATGGTCCCGCGATAATAGAGCGCACTGGCAAATCGCCGGCTGCGCCGGTAAGTCTTGGCCGCCCGATTCAGGGGCTGTCAGGGTGCTGCGACCTATAGGGGGAGTTCCGCGCCGTGACAAGCAAACCGTTTTCTCAAGCCCGCCCTCCAACGCCGAGGTTGCCATGGAAAGCCAAACCGTAGTCGAAGCGCTGCTGCTCGGCATGCTCGAGGGCCTGACCGAGTTTATTCCGGTGTCTTCGACCGGTCATATCCTGCTCGCCGGCCATTTCCTCGGCTTTCATTCGACCGGCAAGGCCTTCGAGATCCTGATCCAGCTCGGCGCCATATTGGCGATCCTCAGCGTCTATTTCCGCCGTCTCTGGAAGATGCTGCTCGAGCTGCCCTACGATCGGCTGACGCGGCATTTCGTCCTTGGCATTCTCATCGCATTCCTGCCGGCGGCCATTATCGGCGCACTGGCGCATGACTTCATCAAGACGGTGCTGTTCGAATCGCCGCGGCTGATCTGCATCATGCTGATCATCGGCGGTGTCATCCTACTGCTGGTCGATCGCATGACGCCGAAGCCGTATTACCACGATGTCGAGCGGTTTCCGACCAGGCTTTATCTGCAGATCGGGCTGTTCCAGTGCTTGTCGCTAATCCCCGGCACGTCGCGTTCGGGCTCGACCATCGTCGGCGCGCTGCTGCTCGGCGTCGACAAGCGGGCGGCGGCGGAATTCTCTTTCTTCCTTGCCATCCCGACGATGGTCGGCGCCTTCGCCTTCGACCTGTTCAAGAACCGCAATGTGCTAAGCAGCGCCGACTTGCCCATCATCACGGTCGGCTTCGTTGCCGCCTTCGTCACCGCGCTAATCGTCGTGCGCTTCCTGCTCGACTACGTCTCGCGCCATGGCTACGCGCTGTTCGGCTGGTGGCGGCTGGTCATCGGCATCGTCGGGCTGACGGGGCTGGCAATCTGGGGGTGAGCCGGCGCGGATAGCGCAAATCCCAGCCGGAACTCTATTCTTGCCTGAAGCCGAGCCATACGATCTTGTGGACGTATGGTTGGCAGGGGGAATGCGTGAGCGAAGTTCTTGACGCCCTCGTTATTGGCGCCGGTCCGGCGGGACTCGGCGTCAGCTACTTCTTGAAACGGCGGGCCCGCGACCACCGTGTACTCGATCGAGGCCGGATTGGCGAAACGTGGCGAACGCAGCGATGGAACTCGTTTCGACTGAACTCGCCGACCATTCGCTCCATCTTACCCGGTGATTCCTACGACGGCCCCGAGCCCTGGGGCGCGATAACCCACCACGAGTTCGTCGCATACCTCGAAGGCTATGCCGAGCGGCACCGCTTGCCGGTAAGCACTCAAACTCCGGTGCAAGAGCTGACCAGAGACGACGGGATCTTTCGCATCACCACGACGGACAGGGCATTTCTGGCGCGCACTGTGGTGATCGCCACCGGCGACCAGAATCGGCAGGTCCGGCCAGCAGGGTCGGCGGATTTGCCAACCGCAATTCGCCAAGTCGATTCCTCGGCTTATCGCCACCCGGCCGAGTTCGAGAGTGGCGCGGTGCTGGTGGTCGGCAGCGGCCAGTCGGGCGGCCAGATCGCCGAGGATCTGGCGTTGGCAGGACGTGTGGTCTTTTTGGCGACCAGCCGCAACGGCCGTTGGGTGCGGCGCTACCGCGGGGGCAACATACTTAATTGGCTGACGCTGTCCGGTTTTCTCGACGTTCCGCGCAAGGAACTCGTCCTCCCCTCCGGCAAGCTGCAGGCCCGCGCGCTGGTCGGCGGGACTCACACGATCAGCCTGCAATCGCTGAGCGCGCAGGGCGTGGTGCTGCTCGGCCGCTTCAGGGGTGTGGAGAACGGCAACCTCGTCTTCGGCGACGAGCTCGACGACCATATGCGATTTGCCGACGAAGTCTCCGCGAATGCCAAGCGCCTGGTTGACGAGTACATCGAGCGCGCCGGCCTCGATGCGCAACTGGCCGAGGATGATCCGGCCGAGACGATTGAACCGCGCTTGCCCGATCCTCCGATCCGCTCCCTCGACTGGACGGCGAGCGGCATCAGATCAGTGATCTGGTGCACGGGCTTCACCGGCGATTTCTCATGGGTTCGGCTTCCCGGCGCGCTCGATGCAGCCGGCCAGCCCGTCCACGAGGATGGCGTCGGCGCTGTTCCAGGTCTGTTTTTCGCCGGCCTCGATTTCGGATCGACGCGGAAGTCGGGCACCATACCGGCCATTCCAGAGGAGGCGGCCGCCGTCGTGGAGCGACTTGTCCAAGCGCGAGCCGACTTGCCACGGAACGGCGTCTAAACGAGCCGTCGAACG
Organism: Mesorhizobium sp. M0174; assembly: GCF_040322275.1. Classification (NCBI taxonomy): domain Bacteria; kingdom Pseudomonadati; phylum Pseudomonadota; class Alphaproteobacteria; order Hyphomicrobiales; family Phyllobacteriaceae; genus Mesorhizobium; species Mesorhizobium sp. M0174. Next base: position 434,880 of record NZ_JAMYTB010000004.1, on the reverse strand, counting down.
CGGTTCTTGAACGTGCAAGAACATGACAGCTCTGGCGCGATCAAGACGACGTACGCTGCCTAGCGGACCGAGCCGGCACAGCCGTTCGGAATGGTCGACCTGGAGACGCCAAAAGGAGGTGCGTCAAGGCGCACGATCGGTCAGCGCGCTCGCGCCTTCTTCCGCGGCGCAATGTGCGCAGCAGTAGATGATGTCATCCTGTTCGACGCCATGTCCGATGATCCGGCATCCGCAATGCGGACACGTCGGAGCAAGTTTCTGGACCGCGCATTCGAAGCTGTCGAATGTGTAGGTCTCGTCGGCCATCGTCACGTTGAAAGCCTTATCGTAGTCATTCCCGCATTGATCGCATCTGGCCATAGTTCTTTTCCTTCTTTCACTGGCTTCAAGCTCGACCAACCTGTCGCGCGGCGATAGGTTCCCGCCAGGATCAGGGGGTCGTCCTAAGGCGGAGACGACCGCGAGCCTGTGCCACGACGCTGTTCGATCGCACGGATCACCTCGTCGATACCCCGCGGCTCGATGTCGAGTTCCTTCAGGCCAGGCACGTCGATTGCTGCCACATTGTCCTGACGCATGAGATCGACCTGGTTGCGCGTTATGGGGGCAGCCGGGAGGAGTTCCGCGACGCCAGCCAAGGCGTTCCATACCGCAAACGGCACCGGCATCAGCTGGACGTGCGTACCGAGCTGTCGGGCGATCTCCCGAAGCAGTTCCTTATAGGTGTAGATGCGCGGGCCACCGAATTCGAATATGGATGAACCCTTGTGGGTTCGCCCGTCGATCAGCCGGCTCACTGCTTCTGCGACGTCTGCCACATGGACCGGCTGAAGCCGTGTGCCTCCATCGCCGAACAGCGGATAGACCGGCAGGAGGCGTATCAGCCTCACAATGGTTGTCAGGAAAGCGTCGTCAGGTCCTGTCATGACGGCGGGACGCACAATGAAAGCGCCGGGAAATGCGCTTTCCACGGCACCTTCTCCGCGCCCACGCGCCCTTATGTAATTCGAATCCGATTGAGGATCGGAGCCGATCCCCGAAATCTGGACGAACTGGTCGATCGCGCGGTCGCGCGACGCGGCAGCGAGATCGACCGCGGCCTTTACGTGCACGCGTTCAAAGGTCTGGACGCCCTGCTCGACGTAAAGACTGACGGCATTCACGACCGCCCGCGATCCGGTAATGGCCGACCCGATCGAGGACGCATCCGTTATATCCGCCTCGACTGCTTCGGGCATCCTCGTAATCGAGGAGAAGACCAGGGCCACGCGAGCCGGATGGCGAGATGCGGCGCGCACCGTGAAACCTCTTTCGAGGAGTCGCTTCACGATCCTGCGCCCGAGAAAGCCAGTTCCGCCGAACACGGTGACGATCCGTTCCGGGTTGAGATCGTCGGGATCCATTTGCCTCGCCATCCCTTTGTCCTCGCCTAGCTGTCACGAGGACTGCCCTGGCCGGCATTTGAACCAGCCCGTCGAACATCAGGACGATTGAGGAACAACGCAGGAACGCTTTTGTTCCGGTCAGCGCTGGGCGGATGCTTGACAGATCGGCAAACCATGATCTGAACCGCAGGCGCAGCAAAACGGCCCCACTTCGAGAATGGCCTAGTTTCGCCCGTAAAACACATTCTCGACATGCACCGGCCAACGCCACGGCAGCACCGCCACCATGTCGAAGCGCACCGATAATTTTCCGTAGTCGGATTGGCGCGACAGCCAGAAATCGGCGGCGCCTTCGATGCGGTGCTCCGATTCGCGACCGACGGCTTCCATTGCCTCCATCAGCGTGCGGCGCGCCTTGACCTCGACGATCAGCACCAGATCGCCACGCCGCGCGATCAGGTCGATCTCGCCGAACCTGGTGCGGTGGCGGCGGGCAAGAATTCGGTAGCCTTTCAGCATCAGCGCCGCCGCCGCCAGCCATTCGCCGTGATAGCCGCGCCGGTAGGCCTTTTGCCGGCTGGCGCTTGGCCGTTCAGCCATCGCCGTCTCCGCCGGCCCCGTCTCTTCCAGCATTCTTGAGGTCGAGCAGCCGACGATAGAGCGTCTGCTTCTGGCCACCCGTCATCTTGGCGGCTTCCGCCGCTGCCTTGGAGGCCGGCATTTCGGCGGCGAGCGAAAGCAGCAGCCGGTCGATGTCTTCTGGCTCATCAGCGACCGCATCGGCCGGGCCGACGCAGATGACGATTTCACCCTTGGGCGTATCGGCTCCCGCATAATGGCCGGCGAGCGATTGCAGGGTGCCGGTCCGCATCTCCTCGAAAGTCTTGGTCAGCTCGCGGCCGATCGCCGCCTTGCGGGCACCGCCCAGCACCTCGACCATGGCACTGAGCGTCTCGGCCAGCCGGCGCGGCGATTCGAAGAAGATCAACGTTGCCGGCACCGCCTTCAGCGCTTCCAGCCGCATCAGCCGCTGCCCGGTCTTCACCGGCAGGAAGCCGGCAAACAGAAACGCGTCCGAGGGCAGGCCGGATGCCGTCAAAGCGGCAAGTGCTGCTGACGGGCCGGGGATCGGCACGACACGAATGCCGCGTTCCAGCGCCTCACCGACCAGCCGGTAGCCGGGGTCGGAGATGAGCGGCGTGCCGGCATCCGAGTTCAGCGCTAAGCTTTGGCCGGCCAGCAGCGCCGCGATCAGCTTCGGTCCGGCCTCGCCGGCATTGTGCTCGTGGTAGGCGGTGGTGCGGCGGCGGATGCCGTAGCGGTCGAGCAGCACGCGGCTGACACGTGTGTCCTCGCAAGCGACGATATCGGCGGCGGCGAGCGTTTCCAGCGCGCGCAGCGTGATGTCGGCGAGATTGCCGATAGGCGTCGCCACCAGGTAGAGCGCCGGCTCGAGCGGCCGGGCGGCGATTTCGGTCTGCCCGACCACATAACTGCGTTTGGCCGATTCGCCGGTCACCTGCACAACTCCGTTCGACCCTGTTTGGCACGGCTCACGCTTGGTTGCAAAAGCCTGGGTTGCAAAGGCCCGGGTTCCAAAAGGGATGCCGACGTGAACCAGCCGCCATGCCTTCGCCATAGTAGGGAACGAAACCGTTGCCGGCGAATTTTACACCTGATCTCGGGAGGAGCAGGATGAACAGCCTGACCATACAGGACGTTTTCGAACCCTACTATGCCGGCCGCAAACGCTTCGCCGCGCCATGCGACAAGAGCCTGCCTGCCGAAGCCGCAGATGGCAGAGCCAAGAAGCCGCTTGCGCGTCAGAGATCGGCAGAGAGCAAGCCCGCAACCGAAACCGACAGCACGACGGAGCACTGACCGGACGATGCCCAATCGCTTCGACATTTTCATCACCCGCCTCGAAACAAAAAGCGCCCGCGATGGCGCAGCGTCACATTCCACAGACGACCAGCACCATGCCTCACGCGACAAAAGCGAGATCAAGCCGGCCCGTTCCGGAGAGACCAGCGAAAAAGATCGCGCCAAACACCGCCACAAGCACGAGGCTTGACCCCGCAAACCTTAGCGATCGGTCGAGACAGTTCTCGAAGCGCGGTTGCGAATGCTCCGCGATCTATCATTCAACCCAGATACTTCGAGACACGCGCCTCCAGCAGGCCCACCAGAGCCGGGTCCATGAATGCATAGTCGTCGGGAATATCGAGGCAGATTACTCGAGCCTTTTTCAGGCTTGTCTTGAATTTCTGCTGCAGTTTGGCGCGGTGCGTTTTTTCCATCACGAAGATGATGTCGGCCCAGGCGACGAGTTCATGCGTCAACGGAATGTCGGCATCGTGATTAGTGCCGCCCGAAGCGACCTCGATGTCCCGCCGCTTGGAAAACACCTGCTCCGCCGTCGGGCTGCGCAAGCGATTCTGCTGCAGATGAAGAGAACGTTCTTCAACGTGCTATCTGGCCAAATCCGCCACGACCGCATCGAGCACGATCATGCCGGCCGGCGTGGCGCGCAGGCGGGCATTGCCGATCGGTGCCACCAGGCCTTCGTCCTGCAGCACCGACAGCCGTGCCGTCGACAGGCCGCGCCCTGAAAATGCCTCGTAGCGGGAAAGGTCGATGCCTTCCGCCAGCCTCAGCCCCATCAGCAGGAACTCGTCGGCCTCTTCCGAGCGCGTCAGGATTTCGCCGCCGGTAACGCCATGGCCCTTGGCCTCGACCAGATTGGCCCAGGTCTCCGGCATTTTCTCGGCGATCGTCACCACGCGGCGGCCATTTTCGACGAACCGGCCATGCGCGCCGGGACCGACGCCGACATATTCGCCATAACGCCAGTAGGTGAGATTGTGCCGGCTTTCGGCGCCGGGCCTGGCGTGGTTGGAAATCTCGTAGGCCGGCAGTCCGTGCGCGGCGGTGATCTCCTGTGTCAACGCGTAGAGATCGGCGGCAAGCTCATTGTCTGGAATGATGAATTTCCTTGCCGCATGCAGTGCATGGAACGGCGTGCCTTCCTCGATGGTCAGCTGATAGAGCGACAGATGGTCTGCGGCGTGGCCGATCGCCTGCTCGAGCTCCGCCTGCCACGCTTCCGGCGTCTGACCAGGTCGCGCGTAGATCAGGTCGAACGACAGCCGTGGGAATATCTCGCGCGCCAGGCCGATCGCATGCAGGGCCTCATCGACATTGTGCAAACGGCCGAGGAAGCGCAGATCCTTGTCGTTCAGCGCCTGCACGCCAAGCGACACCCGGTTGACGCCGGCCGCGCGATAGCCGCGAAAGCGCTCGGCCTCGACCGAGGACGGATTGGCCTCCAGCGTCACCTCGATGCCATCAGGCACCGTCCAGTTCTTCGCCACTGCATCCAGCACCGCCGACACGGTCTGCGGCTTCATCAGCGAGGGCGTGCCGCCGCCAAGAAAGATACTGGTCACCTCGCGCGGCCCGGTGCGGCCGCGCATCGTCGCTAGCTCGGTCTCGAAGGCGCGGGCAAAACGCTCCTGGTCGACCGGCTGGTGGCGGACATGGCTGTTGAAGTCGCAATAGGGGCATTTGGCCGCGCAGAATGGCCAGTGGACGTAGACGCCGAAACCGGGGCTGCGGTCGAGCAGCATGGTCATGCGCCGGCCAATCGGGCTTGCGCGAATTTCTGGAAAGCACGGGCACGGTGCGACAATGCGGTTGGCTGGCCGGGCTTCCAGCCATGCTTTTCCTCCGCGCTCATCTCGCCGAAGGTCTTTTCGAACCCATCGGGCAAGAACACCGGATCGTAGCCGAAGCCGAGCTCGCCGCGCGGCGGCCATACCAGCGTGCCCTCGACCTCACCGCGAAAATATTCCGCCTGGCCATCGGGGAAGGCAAGGCAGATGACCGCGACAAAGCGGCCCTTGCGCTGGGCAGGCGTGATCGCGCCAACTTCTTGCAAGGCCACTTCCGTGCGCTGCATGGCCATGCCGAAGTCGCGGGAGCCGTCCGGCGTCTCGGCCCAGTTGGCGGTGTAGACGCCGGGTGCGCCGTCGAGCGCATCGACACACAGGCCGGAATCGTCCGACAGCGCCGGCAATCCAGTTGCCTTGGCGGCGGCCAAGGCCTTTATGAGGGCGTTCTGCTCGAAAGTGGTGCCAGTCTCGTCCGGCTCCGGCAAGCCGTATTCCTTTGCGGACTTCGCTTCTATGCCGAATGGCGCCATCAGATCGGTGAATTCGCGCAATTTGCCGGCATTGTGGCTTGCGACGACGATCTTATGCCCGTCAAGCGAGTGAACAGTTGGCGAATGCATCAGATGCCCCAGATTCTTGGCTCGGCGAATTCGATCGAATTGCCCGAGGGGTCGCGAATATAGATCGAGCGACCGCCCTGAGGCCATTCGAACTCACTTTCGATGGCGATTTTCTTCGCCTCAAGATGCGCTTTCCAGCGCGGGATTTCATCCGCGCTTGCGGCGAAGCAAAGATGGCCCTCGCCGACCGTGCCATGCGGCGGCACGGGCAGCTTGGCGTCGGCCCGCGGCGGCACTTTGGTCGCCTCGGCATTGAAGATAAGCAGCACGCCGTCGCCGCAGCGGAAGAAGAGATGCCTGCCATCGACCTTACCGAGCAGATCGAGCCCGAGGACGCCCGAATAGAACCGTTCCGCGGCAGCAAGGTCCGTCACGTAGAGTGCTGATTCCAGGATTGCGGAAGGAGTCACAGGATCGCCAATCTCTTCAATATTGACCGCAGCTAAGCCACCGCCATCTGCTGCAAGCTGACCAGGCGCTGAATGCCTTTCTTGGCGAGCCCCATCAGCGCCGCGAACTGCTCTTCCGAGAACGGCTCGCCCTCGGCTGTGCCCTGGATCTCGACGATACCGCCCTTGCCGGTCATGACGAAATTGGCGTCGGTGCCGGCCGAGGAATCCTCGATATAGTCGAGATCGATGACCGGCTGGCCATCATGGATGCCGCAGGAGATCGCCGCGACGTGATCCTTAAGCACCTTGCCCAGGCTCGCCATCTGGCGGGCTTCCATCCAGCGCAGGCAGTCGTAGAGCGCCACCCAGCCGCCGGTGATCGAAGCGGTGCGCGTGCCGCCGTCGGCTTGGATCACGTCGCAGTCGACGGTGATCTGCTGCTCACCGAGCGCCTGCAGATCGACCACGGCGCGCAGGGAGCGGCCGATCAGCCGCTGGATCTCCAGCGTGCGGCCGCCTTGTTTGCCGGCCGAAGCCTCGCGGCGCATGCGCTCGCCGGTCGAACGCGGCAGCATGCCGTATTCCGCCGTCACCCAGCCCTTGCCGGAGTTGCGCATCCAGCCCGGCACCTTTTCCTCCAGGCTGGCCGTACACAGCACATGAGTGTCGCCGAACTTCACCAGGCACGAGCCTTCCGCATGCTTGGAGACGCCGCGCTCGAAGGAGATGGGGCGCATTTCGTCGAATTGGCGTTTGGAAGGGCGCATTCAGGCTTCTTTCTTTCTTCGGAATCTTGGCCGGGGAATCTTGGCCGGCTTGTAGCCGCACGGGGCGTGAGGCGCAAAGGAAAATGGACCGGTTGCGCCGACGCCGCGGAAGTCTATATCTTCGGACCGGAGGTTTTTGGCTCGAATGACCAAGGTAGTCGATCCCGGTTCGCAGTCGCCAGTGCTCTCGTCGCCGGCACTTCAATCGCCCGCGCTTCAATCGCTCGATATGCGTTCGCGCGACATCTTCCGGCGCATCGTCGATTCCTATTTGAGGGATGGCGAGCCGGTCGGTTCGCGCAGCCTGTCGCGCATCCTGCCGTCATCGCTGTCGCCGGCCACCATCCGCAACGTGATGAGCGACCTCGAGCATCTCGGCCTGATCTACGCGCCGCACATCTCGGCTGGCCGGCTGCCGACCCAGGCCGGCTTGCGCTTCTTCGTCGATGCATTCATGGAACTCGGCGACCTCTCCGACGAGGAGCGCCGCACCATCGAGGCGCAGGTGCGCGCCTCCGGCTCGGGCGCGACGCTGGAGCATATGCTGACCGAGGCCAGCCAGATGCTGTCCGGCATGTCGCGCGGCGCCGGCCTCGTGCTCGCCGCCAAAAATGAGGCGGCGCTGAAGCACATCGAATTCATCCAGCTCGAGCCGACCAAGGCGCTGGCCGTGCTGGTCTCGCAGAACGGCGACGTCGAAAATCGCGTCATCGATCTGCCCGCCGGCATCACCGTCTCGCAATTGCACGAAGCCTCCAACTTCCTCAACGCCCATATCCGCGGCCGCACCCTGGCCGAGGCCCGGGTCGAAATCGCCCGCATCAAGGAAGAGACCAGGGCAGCCCTCGACACGCTGTCGCAGGATCTGGTCGAGAAGGGCCTGGCGGTCTGGGCAGGCGCCGAAAGCGGGGTGCCTGGGCGGCTTATCGTGCGCGGCCGCGCCAATCTCCTGGAAAACGTCACCGCCCAGGCCGACATAGAATTGCTGCGGCATCTGTTCGAGGATCTGGAGACGCAGAATGGGCTGATCCAGCTCCTCGACCTCGCCGAGGAAGGCCCGGGGGTGCGCATATTCATCGGTTCGGAAAACAAGCTGTTTTCGCTGTCGGGCTCCTCGCTGGTGGTGGCACCCTATCGCGACAAGGACGCGCGCGTCGTCGGTGCGCTCGGCGTCATCGGGCCGACGCGGCTGAATTATGCGCGCATAGTACCGATGGTCGACTATACCGCGCAGCTGATTTCGCGCATGCTGCGCTAGGAGCCGCCGCGGCCTGCCGCAAGGAGAAAAAGAATGGCGCTGGAATCGTTCAAGGCCCAGATCAGCCTCCTGCTCGAGGAAATGGTCAATCAGCCTGAGGATCAGCACGAGGTGCAAGAGCAGTTGCGTGAGAAGCTGCAAGAGATGCGGGCCATGGGCCTGCCGCTGCCGGCCGATCTGGTCGCGCTGGAAAAGCGCCTCGACGACGACTTCTACGCCTCTGGCAACTGAACGGGGTTCGGCTTCAAATCCTCGTGTGCTGGACGACCGCTTGGAACGACCAATGCCTGATCCCGTTTGTCCTCTTCGAGGCAAACCTCGGAGGACGTTAATGATCCGATCTGGCGGCTTTGCGGCCGTTGCCGTTGCCCTCCTTGCCGCGACACCGGCAGCCGCCCAGCAGGCGGATCAAAAGGTGCTCAAAGGCGAAGCCGCTTTTGGCGATTGGCACGCCGACAGGCCTGGCGTCCGCCGCCTGATCGGGCCGCAAGACATGCCGGCAGCCGACCCCGCTCAATCCGCTTCGAACGGGGGCGGCATGGCGGAACGGCCCGAAAGCGCCGAGCCAGAATTGCCGCCGGGCTTTTCGGCCGAAATGATCGCCTCCGGACTCTATAATCCGCGCGTCGTTCGCGTCGCTCCGAACGGCGACCTGTTCATCGCAAACGGCCATGCCGACCAAATACGCGTCTACCGTCTGGCCGAGGGCCGCGCCAAACCCATCGAGAAAGCGATTTTCGCCCAAGGCCTCAACTATCCATACGGCATCGCCTTCTATCCGCCAGGCGGCAAGCCGCGATGGGTCTATGTCGCAAACAGCGACAGCATCGTCCGCTTCCCCTATCGCGACGGTGACCTGAAGGCGTCCGGTAAACCAGAAACCATTGTCGCCAAAATCCCGTCGGGCGGTCACTCGACCCGCGACATCGCCTTCTCGCTTGACGGCAAGACGCTTTTTTTATCGGTTGGCTCGGACTCGAATGTCGCCGAGGACATGGACAGGCGGCCGGATGGCGGCCTCGACGCCTGGGCGAAATCAAAGCCGCTCGGGGCGGCCTGGGGCCCCGAGGAAGGCCGTGCCGATGTGCTCGCCTTTGACCCGGACGGGAAAAATCCCCGAACTGTCGCCACCGGCCTACGCAACTGTACGGGCATGACGGTGCAGCCCGCCAGCGGCGCGTTGTGGTGCGTCGTCAACGAGCGCGACGAGCTCGGCGACAATGTGCCGTTCGAGTTTGCGACTGAAGTCAAGGACGGTGCGTTCTATGGTTGGCCTTGGTACTACATCGGCAATCACGAGGATCCGCGCCATCAGGGCGAGCGGCCAGACCTCGCCGGCAAGGCCACTGTCCCCGACGTGTTGATGCAGGCGCATTCGGCGCCGATGAACATAGCCTTCTACGACGGCAAGAACTTTCCGGCGGATTACCGGGGTGATGCTTTCGTCACCATGCATGGTTCGTGGAACCGTGGCGCCAGGACCGGCTACAAAGTGGTGAGGCTCAAATTCAGGGATGGCAAGCCGACCGGCGAGTATGAGGACTTCATGACCGGCTTCGTCATCTCGAACGACGCCGTCTGGGGCCGCCCGGTCGGTGTCGCCATGGCCAAGGACGGCTCCCTGATCGTCACCGAGGACGGTAACGGCACCATCTGGCGCGTTACCTACGAAGACGGCCGCTCCTGAACGGCGGCGTCGCCTGCTGCGCTGGCGCAATCGAATTCGGCGCGAGGGAATTCACCCAACTTCAACATTGTGCGACAAGCGCGAACCATGACGCTCACCGGGTTCCTCGCCTATAGCGCCGCCCTCGGCATCGCCGCAGCCATCCCCGGCCCAGGCATCACCGCGCTTGTTGCGCGTGCGCTGGGTTCCGGCTTCCGCTCGTCGCTGGCCATGTCGTTCGGGCTGATGCTCGGCGACCTGACCTATTTGACTGCCGTGGTGCTCGGCCTGGCTTTCGTCGCACAGACGTTCGGCGTGATCTTCCTGGCCATCAAATGGCTGGGCGTCGCCTACCTCGCTTTTCTTGGCTGGCGTTTCTGGACGAGCGGCATCACGCCCGAATCGGTAGAGGCGAAGAAAGGCAAAGGCGGCTTGGCATCCAGCTTTGTAGCCGGTCTCGCCGTCACACTCGGCAATCCGAAGACGATGATCTTCTATCTCGCCATCACCCCTACCATCGTCGATCTGAAGACGATCACACTGGCCGATTACGGCATCCTGGTCGCGCTCACTATCATCGTTCTGCTCGTGGTGCTGGTGCCCTATCTGGCGCTGGCGGCCAAGGCGCGCTGGTTCCTGAAGTCGCCGCGGGCGCTGAGGGCACTCAACCGCACCGCCGCCGGCTTCATGGTCGGTGCGGCGGCGGCAATTGCCGCCCGCCAGTAGATCTCTTCGCCAATCCGCCCAACGCCCTGCAAGGCGCCGGTATTCAGCACGAACGTCACTCGGATATTTTTCGAACGTGCCTATCTTGCGTGGTGGATGGCTCTATCCTATGTCCGCCCGGCTCTTGCCGCTTGACCTCTGGGAGGAAAACCAATGAACAAGCCCGCCACCCACACACACGTGCCCGGCCGCGGCCGCATCTACAATTCGATCACCGAGACGATCGGCGACACGCCGCTGGTGCGGTTGGATAAATTCGCCAGGGAGAAGGGTGTCGTCGCCAATCTGCTGGCCAAGCTCGAATTCTTCAATCCGATCGCCTCGGTCAAGGACCGCATCGGCGTCTCGATGATCGAGGCATTGGAGGCTTCGGGCAGGATTACACCCGGCAAGACCACGCTGATCGAGCCGACCTCGGGCAATACCGGCATCGCGCTCGCCTTTGCCGCCGCCGCCAAGGGCTACAAGCTGATCCTGACCATGCCGGAAACCATGTCCGTCGAACGCCGCAAGATGCTGGCGCTGCTCGGTGCCGAGCTGGTGCTGACCGAAGGGCCGAAAGGCATGAAGGGCGCCATCGCCAAGGCGGACGAGCTGGCGGCAACACTGCCCGACGCCGTCATTCCGCAGCAATTCGAAAACCCCGCCAATCCGGAAATCCATCGCCGCACCACGGCCGAGGAAATCTGGAACGACACCCATGGCGAAGTCGATATCTTCGTTGCCGGCATCGGGACCGGCGGCACCATCACCGGCGTCGGCCAGGTGCTGAAGAAACGCAAGCCCTCGGTGCATGTCGTCGCCGTCGAACCGGAAGCCTCGCCGGTGCTGTCGGGCGGCCAGCCAGGCCCGCACAAGATCCAGGGCATTGGCGCCGGCTTCGCGCCAAAAATCCTCGACACGACGATCTACGACGAGATCGTCAAGGTCTCGAACGAGGATTCTGTTGCCAATGCACGGCTCGTCGCTCGGCTCGAAGGTGTGCCGGTCGGCATTTCGTCGGGTGCCGCCCTGCAAGCGGCGATCGTCGTCGGCTCGCGGCCCGAAAACAAGGGCAAGACCCTCGTCGTCGTCATCCCCTCCTTCGCCGAGCGCTATCTCTCGACTATCCTGTTCGAGGGATTGGGGACTTAGAGTCTGGACACGAGAGTGTTTGACCGGTTGTAGCGATCCTTCGCGCTGCCCCTCCGGCATCAAACGTTCTGTATCGACGCTTCGGCGTGGAAACCACCAAATCGTCGCTGCCCGGCAGGTGGAGGACTTCATGTACAAGCTCTATACGCGTGCCAATACCGGCGGCTTTGTCGTTGAGGCGGCGCTTGCATTGGCAGGCGTGCCTTTCCACCAGGTCGACGTTCCGAAGGGCCGCCTCGATCAGGCCTTTCTTGATATCAGCCCCTTGAACCAGGTGCCGGTGCTGATCTTGCCGGACGGACGCTCGATGACCGAATCCGCGGCGATCTGCATCCTGCTGGCCGAGCGCCACCCGGAAGCAGGCCTGGCGCCCGCGGCAAGTTCGCCTGACCGTGCGGATTTCCTGCGCTGGATGATCTTCATGTCGTCGGTCATCTATCCAGCCAACCTGCGGTTCTTCTACGCATATCGCTACACGGCCGACGCCGGCGGCGTGGACGCCCTCAAACAGGCGGCGGTCTCGGAAATGGATCGCAGCTTCGCCATTCTCGATGCCGCTCTCGACGGCCGCGACTGGCTGGCCGGCGACCAACTCTCGCTGGCCGACATCTATCTCGTCATGTTGGTGGCCTGGCATCCGGAGGTCGCGAAGGTTCCAACCGCTTGGCCGAACATCGAACGCCTGTGGGCCAATTTGCGGGAACATCGGGTGATGAAGAGGCTGAATGCTTCCCACGACATGTGGCCGGCCTGAGCACTCCGCCTTGTCTCAGTCTTTTTCCGCGCGGCCGAGCGCGGCCCGTCGTTCCTGCAGGAACCGGCGCACGGCTGGATCGCGTTCGAGGCCGATAGCCCGGTCATAGGCCTCGCTCGCCTGCGGAACTTTGCCGACCCTGGCCAGCAGGCCCGCGCGGGCGGCCCAGTAAGGTTGATAGTCATACAGCCGCTTATCGCCGCTGAGTTGATCAAGGGCGCCCAATCCTGCCGAGGCACCTCCGGCCTCGGCAATGGCCACCGCACGGTTGATCGAAACCACCGGCGAGCCGGCAATCACCGACAGCGCGTCATAGAGCTCCTTGATCGCGACCCAGTCGGTGCCGCCGGTCAGCCGTCTTGTCGCATGGGCGGACTGCACGGCGGCCTCAAGCTGGTAGCGGCCGACAACGCCCTTGGCCGCGGCGCGCCCAAGCAGCGTCTCCGCTTCATCGATCAGTGTATCGTCCCACAGTGCAAGATCCTGCTCGGCCAGCGGCACATAATCGCCCGCCGCATTGCGCCGCGCCGCGCGCCGCGCTTCGGCGAACAGCATCAGCGCCAAAAGGCCGAGCGCCTCCGGCTCGTCCGGCATCAGCGTGGCCATCAGACGGCCGAGCCAGATGGCTTCGGTCGCGAGGTTGCGGCGCCGCGTTTCGGTGCCGGCCGGGTCGGACCAGCCTTCGGCAAACGCCGCGTAGATTGCTTCCAGAACGGTGCCCAGCCGCTCGCCGAGTTCGGCCCGCTCCGGCACGCGGAACGGAATGCCTGTCTCGCGAATTCGTGTCTTGGCGCGCACCAGGCGCTGGCTCATCGTGGCTGGCGAGACAAGGAAAGCCGAGGCGATCGTCGCTGCGTCGAAGCCCAGGACCGTCTGCAGGATCAGCGGCGCGCGGACGCCGGCCTCGATCGCCGGATGGGCGCAGGCAAACATCAGCCGGAGCCGCTCGTCCGGCAGGTCTTCCTCGACCATGCGTGCCTCCATCTCCTCGGCGATCAGCCTAAGGTGGTCGCGGGCCGCCTCGCTTGTCAGTCGTCGTCTGACCGCGTCGACGCGGCGCTTGCGTGCCACCGCCAGCAGCCAGGCTTCCGGCTTGTCGGGCACGCCCGCCTGTGGCCAACGCTCGAGCGCCGCTGCAAAGGCATCTGCCAAGGCGTCCTCGGCAGCGGCCACGTCGCGTGTGCGCGCGGCGAGATACGCGACCAGCTTGCCGTAGCTTTGCCGGGCGGCCGCTTCCGCCGCCGCCCGCGCGATCTCCGGACGACTGTTCATCACCCGGTCACTTCTGGGATGGGTACTCGGTCATTTCCCAGATCGGCCGCACCTCGATCGTGCCGGTGCTGGCACCCGGGCAGCGAGCCGCCCAGGCAATTGCTGCGTCGGCGTCCTCAGCCTCGATCATGTAGAAGCCGGCGAGTTGCTCCTTGGTGTCGGCATAGGGACCGTCGAGCACATTGGTCTTGCCGTCGGCCATCCGCACCGTGGTGGCGGTCTGGGTCGGCTTCAACCGGTCGCCGGCCAGCCACGCTCCGGATTTCTTCAACGCCTCGGTATAGGCTCCATAGGCTGCGCTGATTTCGTAGGTCTTCTCCGTCGGCGCGACCGCCATCGCGGCTTCGTTCGCATAGATCAAAAGCATGTATCGCATGGTCTTCTCCCGTTTTTCTCGAAGGCCGCTCCGTTGCGGGCCGAACGTATGTCGCGTGGCCTCGCCCGATTTCGACACGCGCTGCAAAAATCTTTCGGCTCCCATGGCATTTCACGCAAGCTCAACCGTTCGTCTAATGGCGACAATTGCGGGTTGGCATTTCCCGCCCGCTCTCTAAACTCGTCCAGGATCGCGCTGACGAGGAGAGTGCGGCAGATACTTCAGGGAGGAAACCGAATGCTCAATTTCAGGACGAAGTTCGTTGCCGCCAGCGCGGTAGCGCTGTCGCTTGGCCTTGGCGCGGTATCGGTCAAGGCACAGGAATTCATCAACGTGCTGACCGGCGGCACGTCGGGCGTCTACTATCCGCTCGGCGTCGCGCTGTCGGAAATCTACGGCAAGGGCATCGAAGGCGCGCGCACCCAGGTGCAGGCGACGAAAGCGTCGGTCGAAAACCTCAACCTGCTGCAGCAGGGCAAGGGCGAGATCGCCTTTGCGCTCGGCGATTCCGTCAAGCTGGCCGCCGAAGGCAACACCGAAGCAGGCTTCCCAGGCAAGCTCGACAAGCTGCGCGGCATTGCGGCCATCTATCCCAATTACATCCAGATCGTCGCCAGCAAGGAATCCGGCATCAAGACGCTCGCCGATCTCAAGGGCAAGAGCCTTTCGGTCGGCGCGCCGGCCTCAGGCACCGAGCTCAACGCCCGCACCATTTTCGCCGCTGCCGGGCTGAAATACGAAGACCTCGGGCGGATCGAATATCTGCCCTTTGCCGAGTCCGTAGAGTTGATCAAGAACCGCCAGCTCGACGCCACGCTGCAGTCGGCGGGCCTTGGGGTCGCATCGATCCGTGACCTCGCCACCTCCGTGCCGGTAAACATCGTTGCCGTGCCGGCGGAGGTCGTCGCCAAGATCGGCTCGCCCTATCTGTCCGTGGTCATCCCCAAGGGCACCTATGAGGGCCAGACCGAGGATGTCGCGACCGCCGCCGTCGGCAATTTCCTGATCACCAGCGCCGATGTCCCTGACGAGACCGCCTACCAGATGACCAAATTGCTGTTCGAGCATCTCGACCAGCTCATCGCTGCCCACGCCGCTGCCAAGGCGATCGACCCCGCCAAGGCGCTCGACGGCATGCCGGTGCCGCTGCATCCAGGCGCCGAGAGGTATTACAAGGAAAAGGGATTGGTGAAGTAAGGAGCCTCGCCTCGCTCGGCACCCTCCCTCGGGGAGGGGAGCGCCCCGCCAGGAACCCCGCCAATGACCGCAACCCCGACCGTTCTTTCCCCCACAGCGGAAGCTCCTGTCGAAGGATTGCCGCCGGGCTTCGGCGAAGGCATCGCCGGCAAGGCGGCTTTTCTCATCGCCATCGCCTTCTCCATCTTCCAGATCTACATCGCCGCCTATGGCAGCCTGCCGAGCCAGGTCGTACGCGCCATGCATGTCGGCTTCCTGCTGCTGCTCGGCTTTGCCCTAATCACCAATCTGCGCGCCAAAAGCGTCCCGGCGAAAGCAGTGTTCTGGACGCTCGGGGTGCTCGGCTTCGCCACCGGTCTGTACAATTGGGTGTTCTATGCCGACCTCATCCGCCGCTCCGGCTTTCTCACCACGCCTGACCTGATCGTCGGCGCGGTGCTGGTCGTGCTGGTCTTCGAGGCGGCGCGGCGGTTGATGGGGCTGCCGCTCGCCGTCATTGCCTTCATCTTTCTCGCCTACGCATTTGCCGGCAATCATCTGCCGCCGCCCTTCATCCATCGCGGCTATGATTTCGCCCAACTCGTCGACACCTTCGCCTATGGCACCGAAGGCATCTACGGCACGCCGATCTATGTTTCGGCCGCCTACATCTTCATCTTCGTCGTCTTCGCCGCCTTTCTTGAGCGCGCCGGCATGATCGCGCTGTTCAACGATTTTGCGCTTGGCCTGGTCGGCTCGTGGCGCGGAGGCCCGGCACAGGTCTGCGTGCTGTCCTCGGCGCTGATGGGCACCATTTCCGGCTCCGGCGTCGCCAATGTGGTGGCCAGCGGCCAGTTCACCATCCCGCTGATGAAGCGCTTCGGTTTCCGCTCGGCTTTCGCCGGCGCCGTCGAGGCGACCTCGTCGATGGGCGGCCAGATCATGCCGCCGGTGATGGGAGCGGTTGCCTTCATCATGGCCGAGACCCTGAACATCCCCTATGCCGCGGTGGTCAAGGCGGCGATCATCCCGGCGCTGCTCTATTTCGGCGCCTGTTTCTGGCAGGTGCACCTGGAGGCAGGCAAGGCCGGCCTGCACGGCATGGCCAAGGCCGACCTGCCCAATCCGTGGGATGCGGTGAGACAGCACTGGCCGCTGGTACTGCCGCTCGCAGCACTGATCTATCTGCTGTTTGCCGGCTACACACCGGTGTTCGCCGGCACCATGGGCCTCGCGTTGACTATCGTGCTCATCCTCGGCACGCCGCTGGCAGCATCGATCGGGCCGCTCGCCTTCCGCATCGTCTTCTGGCTGGCGCTCGGGCTTGCCGCGGCTTCCTTCATGAAATTCGGCGTCGACATCCTCAGCCTGGTCATCGCCGTGCTGGTCGTCGCCTGCCTCACGTTCAAGGGCGGGCGCGAGACGCTGCGCATATGCATCGATTCCCTTGCGGAGGGAGCAAAGAACGCGCTGCCGGTCGGCATTGCCTGCGCCATCGTCGGCATCGTCATCGGCACGTTGACGCTTACCGGCATCGCCTCGACCTTCATCGGCTGGATCATCTCGATCGGCGAGAACAATCTGTTCCTGTCGCTGCTTTTGACCATGCTCACCTGCCTGGTGCTCGGCATGGGCATACCGACCATACCCAACTATATCATCACTTCGTCGCTGGCCGGGCCGGCGCTGCTGTCGCTCGGCGTGCCGTTGGTGGTCAGCCATATGTTCGTCTTCTATTTCGGCATCATGGCCGATCTCACCCCGCCTGTGGCGCTGGCCGCCTTCGCCGCCGCACCCATGGCCAAGGAAAGCGGCCTCAAGATCGGCATCCAGGCCACCAAGCTTGCCATTGCCGGCTTCGTTGTGCCGTTCATGGCGGTCTATACCCCGGCGCTGATGCTGCAGGATCCCGGCCCGATCGCCGCCCAGTTCGGCTATCCCGTCGAGGTCGCCTATATCGTCATCAAAGCCTGCATGGGCATCGTCCTGTGGGGCGCCGCTGCCGTCGGATTTCTGGCCCGGCGCATGGCCTGGTGGGAACGCCTCATCGCCTTCGCCGCCGGTGTGCTGCTGGTTGCGGCGCTGCCGCTTACCGACGAGGCGGGCTGGGCGCTGTCCCTTGCCTGGATCGGCTGGCACTGCTGGCGCGCGCGGCAGGCTTCGCTGGCCAACTCGGCATGAGCCTCTGCATCGTCGCGGCCGGCAAGACGGTGACGCTCGCGGTCGCTGCCTTCACGCTCTCCTGGGTGCATTCGGTGGAGAAAACCCAGTGGCAGGAAGACTGGAAGGTGCTGGCGTCCGGCCTGCAGCTGGTCGGGGCCCGCATCAAGGGATCGGGCGCCGGGATGGAGCCGCCGCAAGGCTCGGTGCTGATAAACGGCTGGTGGGTCTATGCGCCCAAGGTCGGGCCACAGCGGCGCCTCGTGCTTGCCGCCTCGGGCGCTACGGGTCAGGGTTGGACGCTGTGCACGGCGCAGGACTGCCGCGAACTGGCTAAGCTGGCAGGCGACACGATCTCGCTGGAGCCGTGCGGGCCGGAGGGCTCCAGCCAGCCGCGGTAGCAGGCGATCATGCCGGCAAGTGGATGCGAGATCTCGACGTGGAAGCGGAAGCGGCCATCCTCCACCGTTTCGTAGGGATCCGAGCGTGGACCGAGCCACATCGGCAGCGGCAGGCCAAAAAAGCTCCAGCGGCGCAAGACCAGCGCCAGCCGGCCGTCCTCGGCAACCAGCGCCATCGCGAAGGTCAGCGGGCCGAAGCGTTCGCACAGCAGGCGCTGCGATCGACCCCGGCCTGCGAACTGTAGGCTCGAAAAACTGTGCTTGCCGAATGTCCGCGTCCAGGTCTCGCCGTCCTTCTCGGTGTCGAAGCGGACATCAACCGGGATGTCCTCGCTTGCCCCGGGGAAGCCGACCATCCGGGCCATTAGCCGGCCAAGAACATTGCGCCCGCGTTCGACGCGCGCGCGGCCTGCCGCCATTGTTGTGCAATCGTGCATGGCGCGGATTTCCCGGGGCAGGCCATGCCAGGCGTCGCCGAGCAAGACGGCATAAAGCGACTTGTCCCTGTCAGCGGGCTCATTCCTGAACCCGGTGTAGATTGTCTTGCCGGCGAACAGCGCTTCATAATCCCGGAGCTCCAAATCGCGCACCGCCGCCCGTGCGCCCGGCGCGGGCTGATGTCCGGCCAGCGCTTTGCGGACCAGCGCTTCGACCGCCATCGACGGGATCAGCGGCCCATCATTGCCCTCGGCCAAGAGATGCCACGAGCGCTTGACGATGGCGCCCGCCCGGTCAGATCCCTCCACCTCGACGAACATGCCGCCGCGATGCTCGCCCCAGCGCAGCCGGTTCGTTGCCTGATGCATCAGCGGCGCCAGCGGCAAAAGCGAACCGATCAATCCGGCGCGCACCAGCCAGGCGAGGCAGATCAGGGCGCGGTGCAGCAACTCGGGTACCGGCCCGGCTCCCATCCAGATGGTCCTCGCCTCCGGCCAAAGCTCGGCCAAGGCGCGCAGGTCGGGAACGTCGACAAGCGAAAACAGCCTGTATCGAAGCGGCAGCCGGCCCGGCGGCACGATGGTGTAGCGCAGTTGTTCGGTGAACGGACGGCCTTGTTCCGGACGGCCATTGCGAACAAGCCGCACCGGCTGACCGGCATAACCGGCGATAGCGTGAATGACGTTTCCGCCGACACCGGCAAAGGGCGACGGCGCGATGCCGCCGCGAATGCCGTCGACCCGCGTCAGGTCCGACGACAGGCGGCGCACAACCGCGGCCGTCAGCACCGGAAAGCTCGAGACGCCGGACAGCACGAAAACCCCGGCATTTCGCGCCGCCTCGTCGAACGCAGAGACGCCGGCGACGAAATCCGAGCCGTCGGCTAGATCGAGATAGTTGATGCGCCGGGCGATGCAGGCTTCGATCAGGCGATAGCGTCCCTCGCCATAGGCCTGGAATGGGCCGCTCGCGTCGACTACAATATCAGGCTCAAATGCAGCGAGTTGCGCGGCGAGATCGCCGTCACGGTCGAACAGGGCCGGCTCCAGCCGGGCTGCTGTCGGCGCAGGCCTGTCGCAATAAGCGTCAGCCTTGGCAAGCGAGCGCCCGGCGACGAAGAGGATCAGACGCGGTTCGCCCTCCAAAAGCTCGACGGTGCGACCGCCAAAGGTGCCATAGCCGCCGACGACAAGAACCTTCATCCGCAGTTCCCCCAAAATGCCCCGCGCCGCTCCCGGCCACGGCGGTGAGCCTAGCCGATCAACCTTGCCCTCACCTCGGCGGAAGGGATTTCACAATTGTCCTTCTTGCCGAACAGAGCGTAGCGGTTCTTTGCGATGCGGTCGTAGAGCCAGTCGCGAAGCGGGCGCGGCAACAGCAGCAGGATCCGCGCTGCCCGCCACGGCCAGCCGAGTTCGGCCATGACGGCAACGAAACTGTCCAGGCGGGTGAAAGCGGCGCCATCGACGATGACGAGATTGGTCTCGTAGCGATCCGCTCGCAGCCCGTATTTCTGGAACAGCATCTCGCCGAAGGGCGACTGCGCCGTTGCGAAATGGAAGCGGCCCTTGCGGTCGAGCTTCACCACCATGCGCACAAAGCCCGAGCACAACACGCAAATACCGTCGAACACGATCAACGGGCGACGTGATTCGAATTCTGGCGGCTCAGGAGAATGGTTCGGCTTGACGATCACGTGACGCCCGGCAGCTGGTGTCAGGCGACACTAGACCTGCCGGCGGCTCGATCAAAGCCCGGACTGCTGAAGGCTTGGCGTTGTCGCACGCCGTCTGTCGGTCAGCGCAGGGCGCTCGGCGCGATAGGTCGTTGACCGATTGTCGGCGTCGGGCCGGCATATCCGGCTGTCGTGACGGCTCTCCATGCTCATCATCAGTGCACGCTGATCCCAAGCGTGTTGCCCCGGCGCGCGCAGGCGGGGCCTGGGCCGCGCATGTAATAGCGCTCGGGCCGATAGGTCGGTGCGACGAATTCGCGGATGGCGGCAGCATAGCCGGCGATGTGATTCCAGAAGCTCATTTTACTCGGTCCCTGTCCCGTTTCGGATGTCCCTTCCGAATTGCGGGGATCATAGCGTCCAGGCGTGAATAGTCGGTGAACGCGATGTTAATCTCTGGTCGAAAATGCCTTCGTTCATGGCTGGAATGCGGCTGATTCGCGGTGTTTCCATGCAGTCCGTCGGCATTTCGCCCAGTGTGACTTTTGCATCACATATGTTTCGCCTGAATGTCGCTGAGGCGCGGTTTTGTTTCAGCTTTTTGCTGGACCGCGAAATTTCCGTGCACGCGGCCGGAAAACCAGGAACCCGCCCGTCAGCCGCACGTTGATTTCCCAGTGCCGGGACGAACCGGTTCCGCAGGCTGTGGTGCTCGGGTTGGGCCGCAGCCAAAAATCCGAAACTGCAAGAGAATGGAAAGGCAAAGGCCATGAGCTTCTTTTCGAAGGATATCAAAACACTCGATGACCTGTTCGTGCACACGCTGCGCGACATCTATTACGCTGAAAAACAGATCGAGAAATCGCTGCCGAAGATGATCGACAAGGCGAGTGATCCGCAGCTGAAAGCCGGCTTTGAGAAACATCTCGCCCAGACCAAGGGTCATATCCAGCGTGTCGAGCAGGTGTTCGAACTGCACGGTGTGAAGGCCAAGCAGGTCGACTGCCCGGCCATCGACGGCATTCTCGAAGAGGCCGACGACATCAGCGGCGACATCGCCGACAAGGAGGTCCTCGACGCTGCGCTGATCGCCTCGGCCCAGGCGGTCGAGCATTATGAGATGACCCGTTACGGCACCTTGATTGCCTGGGCCAAGCAACTGGGCCGCAGCGACTGCGCCAATGTGCTGGCCAACAATCTCAAGGAGGAGCAGGCGACCGACCGCAAGCTTACCGAGATAGCGGAAAGCAAGATCAACCTGCAAGCCGCCGAGTAGGGCAGCGATAGAGAATTGAGTTCAGGGCAAGGCCGGGCCGAAAGCCCGGACTTGCCTTTTTGCGCCGCCGGAACCGGAACGGGCTTTGGCCGTTCTCGGTTGAACGCCGTTCTCGGTTGAACCTTGTCGCGCAGGGAGTTTGTCATGGCGCCGCGCCCCGCCTGGAGAGGATATCTCAAGCTTTCGCTGGTTACTTGCGCCGTCGAACTGACCAATGTCGTGACCCAGGCGGAGAAAGTCTCGTTCCGCGTGCTCAACCGCAAGACCGGCAATACCGTCAAGCGCGTCTATGTCGATCCGGCCAGCGGCAAGCCGCTCGATGAAGGGGACGAGATCAAGGGCTACGAGATCGGCGACGGCGACTTCGTCCAAATCGAGGAGGAGGAGATCGAAGCCGTGCAGATCGAATCCTCGCACACGATGAGCCTCGATGGTTTCATCGAAAAATCCTCGATCCAGCAGATCTATCTCGATACGCCCTATTATGTGACGCCTGCGGACGAGGTCTCGGAAGAGGCCTTCGCCGTCATCCGCGACGCCATGGCCGCCAAGAAGACGGCGGGGCTGGCCCGTATCGTGCTCTATCGCCGCGAACGTCCGGTGGTCATCGAGCCGTTGGGCAAGGGTCTGCTGCTGACGACCCTGCGCTATGGCGATACGGTTCGCAGGCCCGAGATGGTGTTCGGCGACATCAAGCCGGTGAAGACCGACGCCGAAATGATCAGGCTGGCCGAACACATCGTCTATGAGAAACAGGCGAAGTTCGATCCTTCCGAATTCGAGGACAAATACGAAAACGCCCTGATCGAGCTGGTCCGCGCCAAGAAGGCCGGCAGGAAGGCACCGAAGACAAAGGCGGAACCACGGCCCTCCAACGTCGTCAATCTCTTCGATGCACTGAAGAAGAGCCTTTCGTCGGAAGCCGGTGCGCCGGCAAAGACCGGACGCCCGGCAAAGGGCGCCAAGTCCAAAGCCGCTCGGCGCAAATCTGCTTAGGATCAGACCATGGTCAGCCTCGAGCAGTATCACGCCAAGCGCAATTTCAAGAAGACCACCGAACCGGCCGGCAAGGTTTCGCGCGGCAAGAAAGCCGAGCCAGGTGGCATCTTCGTCATCCACAAGCATGCCGCCACCAGGCTCCACTACGACCTTCGTCTCGAGCATGGCGGCGTGCTGTGGAGCTGGGCAGTGACGCGGGGCCCGAGCCTCGACCCGCACGAAAA
Organism: Mesorhizobium sp. M0174; assembly: GCF_040322275.1. Taxonomy (NCBI): domain Bacteria; kingdom Pseudomonadati; phylum Pseudomonadota; class Alphaproteobacteria; order Hyphomicrobiales; family Phyllobacteriaceae; genus Mesorhizobium; species Mesorhizobium sp. M0174. The sequence continues at coordinate 412,507 of NZ_JAMYTB010000004.1, read as the reverse complement.
GCGGCTCGCCGTGCATGTCGAGGACCACCCGATCGACTATGCGCCGTTTGAAGGCACTATCCCGAAGGACCAATATGGCGGCGGCTCGGTCATTGTCTGGGACGAGGGAACTTGGGTCCCCGATGGCGACCCGGCAAAAGCGATGAAGAAAGGCCATATCAGTTTCGAACTGCATGGCCACAAATTGCATGGCGCCTGGCATCTGGTGCGGCTGAAGCCGCGTCCGGGCGAAAAGCGTGACAACTGGTTGCTGATCAAATCCGACGATGCCGCCGCGCGTCCGGGCGAGGACATTTTGCAGGAGGCGCCGCAATCGGTGAAATCCGGCCTGACCATCGAGGAGGTTGGCGAAGGCAAGACCGCCGATGGCAAGAAGCCAAGCGTCTGGCAGTCCGACAGGCCGGCCGCCAGCAAAGCGAAGGCCGTCGCCGCAAGGCGGCTCGAATTCATCGAACCGGCGCTCGCAACGCTGGAGCGGGACGCCCCGCCCGGCAAGGACTGGCTGCATGAGGTGAAGTTCGACGGCTATCGCATGCAGGCGCAGCTTGCCGGCACCGAGGTTCGGCTTTTGACACGCGCCGGCCTCGACTGGACCGACAAGTTCGGTGGCGCAATTGTCGCGGCACTTGGCGGCCTGAAATGCACCGATGCTATCATCGACGGCGAAATCGTCGTGCTGGCGGATAATGGCGTGTCGTCATTCTCGCTGCTGCAGCAAGATCTGTCGGCAGGCCGCACGGATCGTTTCATCTACTACGTTTTCGACCTGCTGCGTCTTAACGGTGAGGATATCCGTTCCGAGCCGCTGGTCGAGCGCAAGGAAAGGCTGCGCACGTTGCTCGCCGGACAGGCCGAGGATCAGGCCGTGCGCTTCAGCGACCACTTTGCCGAGCCCGGCAAGATCATGCTGGAGCATGCTTGCCGGCTGGGGCTCGAAGGCGTCGTCTCCAAGCGCGCCGATGCGCCCTACCGCAGCGGCCGGGTCCCGTCCTGGGTGAAGTCGAAATGTACGGCGCGCCAGGAATTCGTCATCGGCGGCTACATGCCGTCGGACAAGACCGGGCGGGGCCTGCGCTCGCTGCTGGTCGGCTATCACGAGGGCGGCAAGCTGCGCTATGCCGGCCGCGTCGGCACCGGCTTCACGGCCAAAAGCACCAACGAGCTGAAGAAGAGGCTTGATGCGCTGAAGACGACAACCTCGCCCTTCGACAGGGCGGTGCCAAGGGGTAAGGGGCTGGTCTGGGTCAAGCCCGAACTTGTCGGCGAAGTGGAGTTTCGCAGTTGGACGTCGGACCGTATAATACGCCACGCGTCGTTCCAGGGATTGCGCGAGGACAAGCCGGCGGAGGAAGTCGTGCAGGAGAAACCGAAAGCACGCTCAGCCCCGGCAGAGTCGAAGCCAAAGCCCGCCAAACCCGTGGCCACGGCGAAAACCTCGGTTACGCTGTCCCGCCCCGACAAGCTTCTGTGGCCCGAGGAGAACGTATCGAAGCAGGATCTGGTCGATCACTACGCGCTGGTCTGGCCGCGCATGAAGCAATTCGTCATCAACCGGCCGCTCAGCCTCGTGCGGGCGCCGGACGGTGTTGGCGGCCAATGGTTCTTCCAGAAGCATGCCTCGGCCGGCATGCACGACAAGATCGCCGTGATGAAGGATCCCACCGACGGCGAGGAGATATTGTTCATCCGCGATTTCGACGGTGTCGTGGCCCTCGTTCAACTTGGCGTCGTCGAGATCCACATCTGGGGCTCGACCACGGACGAGCTGGAAAAACCAGACCAGATCATCTTCGATCTCGATCCCGACGAGGGTGTCGACGTGAAGGCGGTGCTTGCCGCGGCGCTCGACATCCGCAGCCGGCTCGACGAACTGTCCCTGCCTAATTTCGTCAAGACCTCGGGCGGCAAGGGCTATCATGTCCTCGTCCCGCTGAAGCCGTCGGCGGACTGGGATGAGGTCAAAGGCTTCGCCCATGAGTTCGCTCGAGCGCTCGAGCAAGCCGCACCCGACCGCTACACGGCGACGCTGTCGAAGAAGGCGCGCACCGGCAGGATATTCGTCGATTATCTGCGCAATGGCCGTGGCGCGACCACGGTCGCGCCCTATTCGTCGCGCGCCAAGAAAGGTGCCACTGTATCAATGCCGGTGACCTGGGCGGAAATCGAGGCCGGATTGCCGCCGAACGCCTTTCCGATAGGCGACAAGACGACGCTGAAGCGGCTTGGGCAAGCCGATCCCTGGGAGGATTTTTTCAAGCAGGCCAAGCCGCTCAAGCGCGGCTAGAGCAATTCCAGGAAAAGTGTGTGGAACGATTTTCTGTCCGGAATTGCGTCAAAACAAAAAAGATAGAGCGGTTCGGCGTTTCCGTGGAGACGGCGAGCCGTTCTGGTGCGTCGAAGCGAGCCGTCAGGCGAGAAACGTCTTCTCGAATGCCTGCTTGCCTGTCGGCGAGAAGATCACTGCACGGCTGTCCTTCTCGCGCCGCGCCCATTTTTCGGCGAGGATCTTATCGAGAATGGCGGCGCCCAGCGTGCCGGCGAGGTGCGAACGCCGCACGCTCCAATCGAGGCAGGCCCGGCACACCGGTCGCCGCGCCTTGCCCTCGACATCGATGCCGATCGCGGCGAAATGCGAGGCGGCCGACGGCCCAAGCCGGATCTCCTCATCATTGCGCAGGAGCACTTGTCGAGCGACGAGACGGTCCAGCATCGCCACCGCCTGCTCGCCGGCGAGGTGGTCGTAGCAGACCCGCGCCACGCGCATGGCAGCGTCGCGTGGGCCAGGCCGCACTCGTTGCGGCCCGACCGCGGCGGCAACACCGGTGATCGCCTCAATCATGCCTGCTACCTGCGGGCCGGCGAGGCCGTAGTAGCGGTGCCGTCCCTGGCTTGCCAGCGTCAGCAGCCCGCCTTCCATCAGCTTCGACAGATGGGAGCTCGCTGTCGGAAGCGACACGCCGGCCTCGAGTGCCAGTTCACTCGCCGTCAGTGCCGTGCCGCCCATCAGTGCGGACAGCATGTTTGCCCGCGCCGGATCGCCCACCAGGCTGGCAATGCGGGCTATGTCAGGTCCTTCGCGCATGGTTCGTTCATCATCGAAGCATCCTCGTCAGACAAGCATTAATCTCGATGCAAATCAAGGAGACGACAATGCCTGCAAGGACTATTCTCGGCGCCGCGCCTGCTCGCCGGCCGTTCCCGTTCATTGTCTTGCGCCGCCTGCGGCTGCGGCTCCTGAAGCGGTGGTACGACCGTCATTTGCAGCGTCTCGACCTCGCCGAGATCGACGATCATCTGCTGCGTGACCTTGGCCTGACACCCGAAGACGTCCGCCGCGAATGCGCGAAATCCTTCTGGCAAACCTGACCGGCCAGCGAATTTGCCTAGCATATCGATCTTCGGAACGTTTCGACCCGGCTCGAACTGTGACCGCCAGAAAACATCCACCGCCAAGGAGGCGAAAATGACCATCACCTGCTTCATCCGCTACGAGATCGATCCGTTCGGCAAGGCGGCGTTCGAGGAATATGCACGCAATTGGGGGCAGGCGATCCCGCGCTGCGGCGCCGATCTGATCGGCTATTTCGCGCCGCACGAAGGCTCGGCCACTACGGCTTATGCCGCCTACAACATCGACAGTCTTGCGGCCTACGAAGCCTACCGCGCCCGGCTCGCCGCCGATCCCGCCGGCAAGGCGAATTACGAGTTCGCCCGGCGGGAAAAATTTATCCTGAAGGAGGACCACATCTTCCTCAAACTGGCCTCCGGGCCACATGCTTCTTTGGTGAAGCCATGATCGCCGTCATCTTCGAGGTCGAGCCGGCGGCGGGCATGCGCGATGCCTATCTCGGCATCGCCGCCGATCTGCGCCCACTGCTCGACGGCATCGACGGTTTCCTGTCGATCGAGCGCTTCCAGAGCCTTGCCGATCCGAACCGCATCCTGTCGCTGTCCTTCTGGCGCGACGAGGATGCGGTGAAGGCCTGGCGCAACACGCAGGAACATCGGCAGGCGCAGAGGGCTGGGCGCGGCGGCATCTTTGCCGGCTACCGTTTGCGGATCGCCCATGTCATGCGCGACTACGGCCTGACCGAACGCGCCGAGGCGCCAGCAGACAGCCGGGCGGTGAATGGGTAGCGACTGCTATGCATTCCCGATCAGCACCCCTGCCGCAAACACCAGCGCGCCGCCCAGCACCACCTGGAAGGCGGCGCGCCAGAATGGCGTCTGCATGTAGCGGTTCTGTACGAAGGCGATCGTCCAAAGTTCGAAGAACACCACGACCGCGGCGACGATCGTCGCCGTCCAGAAAAGCGGGATGAGATAGGGCAGCGCGTGCCCGAGCCCGCCCAGCGTCGTCATGACGCCGACGGTCAGCCCGCGTTTTACCGGCGAGCCGCGGCCGGATAGCTTGCCGTCGTCGGAGGCCACTTCGGTGAATCCCATCGAGATACCGGCGCCGATCGAGGCGGCAAGCCCGACCAGAAAGGTCTGGAACGTGTCGTGCGTGGCAAAGGCCGCGGCAAAGATCGGCGCCAGCGTCGACACCGAGCCATCCATCAGCCCGGCCAGCCCGGGCTGCACGTAGGTCAGGATGAACTGACGTTGCTCGGCCGCCGCCTCTTCGTCCTTGACCGCGCCCGATATATGCTTTTGCTCCAGCCGCTGCGCCAGTGTCTCGTGGCCCTGTTCGGCCACCGCCAGATCGTCGAGCAACTTTCTCGTCGAGGCATCGCCTGTGCGTTTGGCCGCCTCGATATAGAACAGGTAGGCCTGCCGCTCCATGGCCTCGGCTTGGCTGCGCACATGATCGATACCGAGCGGCCTCACCAGCCAGTCCGGCTTGCGCTCGTAATAACCCTTCACATGCTCGCGCCGGATCAGCGGTATGCGCTCGCCGAAACGCTTGCGGTAAAGCTCGATCAGCGCGTCGCGATGGCCGTCCTCTTCCTCCGCCATCTCCTCGAACACTTTGGCCGATTGCGGAAAGCTTTCCGCCAGCCCGTCGGCATAGGCGCGATAGATGCGCCCGTCATCCTCCTCGGAGGAGATTGCGAGCGCCAGGATCTCCTGCTCCGAGAGAGATTCAAACGGACGGCGGCCGAAGCCAAAAACGCGGGAAAGCATGAGAAATTCGCCCCAGTTTAGAATAGTTCTAAACTAGAGCTTCGCACATCCTCGGTCAATCGCGCCCCTCCACTCATCTGCTCAAAAGTATCGACGTCGAAACCGAACGAGGCATCGTTTGCTATCGGCAAACGTTCACCTATATGATCGAATCTGAACCAAGAGAAAGGAACCCCGCAGATGCCGGAACAACAGCAGCCATTTGACCCCAAGCCGGTTCTCGACCTGATCGCTAACATCGAGGCGGACTTGCAGCGCCTGAAAGGGCTGGTCGAGCAGCAGGTCGAAAAATTCGATCCCGCCAATCCACACAACAAGGCTCCCGACGGCAAGTTGACCGAGGAGGGCGTCGAGTGCTGCTATCGCCTGTTCGACGAGGGTAAGTCGCGCTATTCGGTTGCTCAGCAGATGAAGATCTCCTTCGCTGCTGCCACCCATCGCTTCAACACCTGGCGCAAGATGGGCGGCCCCAAACGGAAAAAGACGCTGTTGGGATGAGGAGCGGCCGGCAATGCCGGTCAGGCAACGATTTGTCGATTGAAGTGACGAATGCATAGCGGAGGGCGGAGGCGGCGGTGGGTGACAGTCACGCCCCACTCCTGCCTCCAAGTCGATTTGTAACGGTCACATTTTTTATTGGTGCGCGGCCTCCCTTTCCGTGCACCATAGGCGGTCTCATTTCTTGCAGGACCCCAGCCATGACCATCCCTCCCGGCATCGCCGATATTCACAGCGCAGCAGCGCGATTGTCCGGACTGATCGTCGAAACGCCGCTGATCGAATCGCCGGAGTTGAACAAGCGCTTCGGCGCCAGGATCCTGTTCAAGCCGGAGACGTTGCAGCGCACCGGCTCGTTCAAGTTCCGCGGTGCCTATAACAGGCTCTCCTCGCTCTCGGCGGAAGAACGCGCCCGCGGCGTCGTCGCCTTCTCGTCGGGCAATCACGCGCAAGGCGTTGCCGCCGCAGCGGCGATGTTCGGCGTCAAGGCCATCATCGCCATGCCTGCCGATGCGCCGGCGATGAAGGTCGGCAATGTCAGGAAGATGGGCGCCGAAGTGATCACCTTCGACCGGGTCCGCGACGATCGCACTGCCGTTGTCCGTTCTTACGTGGAAAAGGGCATGGTCCTGGTGCCGCCCTACGACGATCCGGCCATCATCGCCGGCCAGGGCACGATCGGCCTCGAATTGATGCGCCAAGCAAAAGCGCTTGGCGTCAGCCTCGATGCGGTGGTGGTTCCCTGCGGCGGCGGCGGGTTGAGCAGCGGCATTTCGATCGCGATCAAGGACGCCTCGCCGGACACCGCCGTCTGGGCTGTGGAACCCGAGCATTTCGACGACACACGCCGCTCGCTGATCCAAGGCGCCAGGGTGTCGAACGTGCCCGGCCACACCTCGATCTGCGATGCCCTTCTCGTCGCCGAGCCGGGTGCGATCACTTTCGAGATCAACCGCAAGAATCTCGCGGGCGCCATCGCCGTTTCCGACAAGGCGGTGGCTCAGGCGACGCGCGACGCGATGGCTTGCCTGAAGCTGGTGGTCGAACCTGGCGGCTGCGTCGGCTTGGCCGCGCTGTCGTCAGGCGAGATCGACCTTACCGGGAAATGCGTGGCCGTGGTGCTGTCCGGCGGCAATGTCGATTTCAGCACCTATGCCGAGATCATTGCTGCCAGCTAAGATAGCAACCAGTTGCAGGTCATGTGCCGGTTCGAGGCGCTCGAGCCTCCGTTGCGTCCGGTCGAACCGGCCCCATTCAAAGACTGAGATCAATGAAACTGTTCTTCAGCCGCAATCCCAATCCTCGCCTCGCGGTCGCCGTGGCACGTTATCTCAATGCCAAGGTCGAGTTTGAATTCGCCTCCCCCTTCGCTCCGGGGCAGGCCGAGCGCTTTCGGCCGCTCAATCCAAATCTTTCATTGCCCATCCTTGTGGACTTGGGAAAAAGCCTCTGGGAGGCCGATGCCATAGCCTGCCGGCTTTCACGCGACACGCATTCGCATTTCTGGCGCGCCGGCGACGACGAGCCGGAGATGATCCGATGGCTGAGTTGGGGCAAGGAGAACTTCGCAAGAGCCTGCGACGTTGTGCATTTCGAACGCGGGACCAAACAGCGCTATGGGCTCGGCCCGATCGATCAGGCACGGGTTGAGGAGGGCCTGAGGGACTTCAGTACCGCCGCTGCAATACTTGATGCTGAGCTTTCCCAGCGAGAATGGCTGGTCGGAAATTCGGTTTCCTACGCCGACTTTCGAATGGCGACGTTTCTGCCCTTCAACGACGTCGCCCGATTGCCTCTCGACGATTATCCCTCTGTCGGCCGCTGGTATCGGCAGCTTGAAGAAATCGATGCCTGGCGCGATCCCTTCGAAGGGCTCAATGCACCTGAATTGACACCGGTCCCGGGCCAGGCCAAGGCCGTGTGATTCTCGATCATTTGCGCAAGCTGATTGCGCCGACCCTAATCCAGCGTCCGGCGGAACCGCACCAGCGCAATGCCGGCGAACAGCGCCACGAACACCACCAGCCAGCCGATCTCCGTTGCAACTGCCGGCAGCTCGGCGCCCTTCAGCATCACCGCGCGGATAATGCGCAGGAAATGCGTCAGCGGCAGCACTTCGCCGAAAACTTGCGCCCAGTCCGGCATGCCGCGATAGGGGAACATGAAGCCGGACAGCATGATCGACGGCAGGAAGAAAAAGAAGGTGAGCTGCAGGGCCTGCATCTGCGTGCGGGCGATCGTCGAAATCGTGTAGCCGAGCAGCACCAGCGCCAAGACGAAGATCAGGACCGCCGTCAACAGCAGCGACATAGATCCGGTGAAGGGTATGGCAAACAGAAGCTTCGAGGCCGCCAGCACCACCACCACCTGCACGGCGCCTACCGCTAGATAGGGCAGCACCTTGCCCAGCATGATCTCGAGCGGGCTGGACGGCATCGCCAGAAGGTTCTCCATCGTGCCGCGTTCGGTCTCGCGCGTCAGCGCGATCGAGGTCATCATCACCATCGTCATCTGCAGGATGACGCCGAGCAGACCGGGCACGATGTTGTACTGCGAGACGGCTTCCGGATTGTAGCGCCGGTGCACCACCACCTGGAGCTGGCCCCGGGCAGCTTCGGCCGCCGTCTCCTGCATGCCGCGTGCCCTGAGCAGCGCCTGGTTGGCGACGGTGCCGAGCGTCGAGATGGCGCCGCTCGCGACGGCCGGGTCGGTTGCATCCGCCTCGATCAGGATCTGCGGGCTGTCGCCGCGCTCGACCCGTCGGGCAAAATCGGCGGGAATGGTGACGACGAAGGCGACATCGCCGCGCGCCATCAGGAATTCGGCTTCGGCGGCACTTTGCGCAACATGGTCGAAGCGGTAATAGCCGGTGGTCTGCAGCGCCGAAACCATGGCCCGCGTGTAAGGATCGCTGCTCATCGCCACCAGCGCTGCCGGCAGGCTCTTCGGATCGTTGTTGATGGCATAGCCGAACAGCACCAGCTGCATCAGCGGCACGCCGAGCATCATGGCGAAGGTGATGCGGTCGCGCCGCATCTGGATGAACTCCTTGATCAGCAGCGCGCCTAGCCTGGCGAAGGAAAAGATGCTGTTTATCCCGTTCTTCATCCCATGTTGTCCTTCGAACCGGACATGAACTGGATGAACACATCCTCCAGGCTGGTCTCGCCGGGCGATACCGTGACGCCCTTGTGCTCCTTCTCGACATCGGCAAGCGCTGCCTGAAGCGCCTTCCTGTCGGAACCGACGACATGCAGCGTCGCCCCGAACGGCGCCACCTGGTCGACGCCGTGGCGGCCATGAAGTGCGGCCGCGACCTGATCGAGCCGTGGCCCTTGCAGGACGAAGGTGGTCAGCCCGGCATTCCTCACCACGTCCTCGACCGTGCCAGTGGCCAGCATCTTGCCGTAGGAGATGTAGCTGATGCGGTGGCAGCGCTCGGCTTCGTCCATGTAATGGGTGGAGACCAGCACGGTCAGGCCGCCGCTCGCCAGCCGGTGGATCTCGTCCCAGAATTCGCGTCTGGCCTTCGGATCGACGCCCGCCGTCGGCTCGTCGAGCAGCAGCAATTTCGGCTTGTGCATGATGCAGGCGGCCAGCGCCAGCCGCTGCTTCCAGCCGCCGGACAGCGTACCGGCCAGCTGGTTCTTGCGCGATGTCAGGCCGAGCTCCTCAAGCGTCTTAGCCACATGCCCGTCGAGCGGCTTCAGCCGGTAAAGCCGTGCCACGAATTCGAGATTCTCGCCGATCGTGAGGTCTTCGTAGAACGAGAATCTCTGTGTCATGTAGCCGACTTCGCGCTTGATCCGCAGGCTGTCGGTGCGAATGTCGAAGCCCAGAACCGTGCCTTCGCCCTCATCCGGCGTCAGCAAGCCGCACATGATGCGGATGGTCGTCGTCTTGCCTGAGCCGTTCGGCCCGAGGAAGCCGACGATCTCGCCCTCGGCCACCGTCATCGTCACATGGTCGACGACGGTCTTGTCACCGAAGCGCTTGACCAGGCCATGCACGTCGATGACGTTCATTTTCCGATGTCCGCCAGATCGACGTCGACGATCTGCCCGGGCTGCAATGCGCTGGCGTCGCCCTCCGGCCGCGCTTCCACCAGATAGACCAGCTTTTGCCGGGTCTCGAGCGAGTAGATCACCGGCGGCGTGAATTCCGGATCCGGTGACACGTAGCTGACGCGAGCCTTCACGCCCGATCCGCAACCGTCGCAATGGACGTTGAGCAGCGTTCCGACATCGACCGAGGAGAACGCGCTTTCCGGCACATAGACGCTAAGCTTCACCGCGCCATCCGGCAGTATGGAGATGACCGGCGCGGTCGGCCCGGCCGTGTCGCCAGGATAGCGGATGACATCGTTGACCCGGCCGGGCGAGGGCGCCGTCAGCACGCGCTTCGACAGCCGCCATTGCGCTTGCTCCAGCGCCGACTGCGCCTGCCTGACCTGATTGTCGGCGGCCTTGATCGTCTCGGGCCGTGCCGGCAGGCCGCCGACGGCGAGATTGGCCTCCGCCTGGCCGACCTGCGCGTTGGCCGTCTCCAGCGTCGCGGAAGCCGTGTCGTAGTCCGCCTGTGTGCCGGTGCCGCGTTTGAACAGATCGCTGGCGCGGATGTAACGGCGTTTGGCGTCGGCGGCTTGCGCCTTGGCCATGTCGACCTGCGCCTTGAGCACCGCAATCTCTTCCGGCCGCTTGCCGACCTGCAGGTCGGCAAGTTGCGCCTGGGCCTGCGCAAGGGCCGCCTCGGCTTGTGCGATGGCGATCTTGGCGTCGGCGTTTTCCAGCGTCACCACCGGCGTGCCGGGCGTGACGCGGTCGCCGCGCTTGACCGCAATCGTCTCGACCTGCGCCACCTCGATCGGCGCGAGCAGGACGTAGTCGCCCTCGACGTAGCCGACGGCGAGCGGTGCTGCCGGCGCGCAGGCGCTGAAAAGCTGGGCGGCAAGCGGCAAAGAACAGAGCAGGCTCATGATCCAGGATCCTTCCGGACAGCCAAATCGCGCCGAGCTAAAATCGCGCTGAGATTGTCGGTTATTGTTGCCGCGATCTTGCCGGCCTCATCGTCGCCGATCTTGCGCCAGCCCATCCGGCGCATAACCGCCTCGCGGCCGATGCGGAAATAGACGACCTGGCCGATCAGCGTGAATACGGTGAGTTTTGTGCGCTCGCTCTCGGCCGGCTCGCCCGTCGCCTGTTCCCAGATGAGGCAGAGCCGGCGATGCGCCGGTTCGAACACGCCGTCATAGATACGGTCGAGCGCCGCGGTAGGATGCGACAGCTCGCGCAGGACGAACTGTACAATCTCGCCGGCTTCCGGCCTTGCCGCGATGAAGGCGACCATGCGCTCCAGTGCGACGGCTAAATGTGCCCGCGCGGCCTCGGTGTCCGCCAATGCCGCGACCGGCGCCTGCAGATTGCCGATCGCCTGGCCGGCAACGGTCTGGATGGTGTCGACGATGTAGTCGGCTGCCGCGTTGCGGAGCCCTTCCTTGCCGCCGAAATGATAGGCGATCGAGCCGATATTGGCCTTGGCCTCAGCCGCGATCTGGCGCGTCGACGTGCCGTCGAAACCCTGGCGTCCGAACAGCTTCAGCGCCGCGCGCACGAGTGCCGTCCGCGTCATATCTGCGGCGGTCTTGGGCGCCTCATGAGGAAGGCTGCTGGCGCTGGGCGATTTGATCATCATCGATAATTTAATCAATCGAATGATTAAAGTCAACTGCGATCAAGCGGCTTGCCAACTCTGGCCGTGCGCGCTCTAGTGCATGGCCATGGGCAAGGAAATCGAGCGTAAATTCCTGGTCTCAGGTGAGGAATGGCGGGCAATGGTCGAGGCGGACATTCATATCCGTCAATTCTACCTTGTCGCCGAACCCAGCCGTACGGTGCGTGTGCGCATCAGCAATGATGCCGTCGCCAAGCTGACGCTCAAGTTCGGCAGCCAGGCACGCCAGCGCGATGAATTCGAATATCCGGTGCCTTTGGCGGAGGCGCAGGAGATGCAGGCCTTTGCCATCGGACATGTCATCGAGAAGACACGCCATCATGTTAGACACCGCGGCTATCTCTACGAAGTCGATGTCTTCGGCGGGACGCTTGCGGGGTTGGTGATCGCCGAGCTCGAGACGCCGGAGGATGTACCGGACGAAATGCTGCCAGATTGGCTCGGCCGTGAAGTCACCGGCGAGTCGAGATTTTACAACGCGTCGCTCGCCCTTGGGGGGATTTCGGAGATCGTCGCATGAGCTTTCGTATCGATCCGCACATCTCGCTGACCGGCGAGATCAGACGCATCCTCGCTGAGGAGATCGGCAAGGCGCTTGTCCATCTGGACGCCGCGCGTGACAGGCCCGAGCAGGGGCTGCACAACTGTCGCAAACGGCTGAAGAACGTCCGCGCCTTGCTGCGCCTTGTCCGTTCCGGAGACGAAACATTCTGCGTGACTGAGAATGAATGCTACCGCCAGGTGGCGGCCCTGCTTGCCGGCCCGCGCGAGGCAACCGCACTGGTGGAAACAATCGACCGGCTAGCGGCAAGCTTTCCCGAGCAAAGTGCCGGCGGTGGCCTCGATGCCGTTCGCGACCGGCTCGTCGCGCGCCAGCATGAACTGCATGGCGGAGCAGGCCTCGATGCTGCGATAGGCGCGGCGATCGCCGCTTGCGAGGAAGGTGTCGGCCGGATCGACAAGCTCGCTCTGCCCGACCAGCCGGAGCAGGCTGCCGACGTGCTCGCCGAAGGCGCGCGCGCCACTTTGCGCCGCGCCAGGAAAGCGCTGGACAAGGCGGCTTCGCGCGGCGAAGCCGATGACTTTCACGACCTGCGCAAGGCGGCCAAGACGCATGGCATGCACCTGTCGCTGCTCGGCCGGCTGTGGCCGACGCCGATCAAGGCCCGGCGCAAGGCCGTCGATGAATTGGGCGAGCGGCTCGGCGAACTGCACGACGTGTTCGTCATGCGCGCGCTTCTCGATGCCGAGGACCAGCCGCTCGGTCCCCCTGAGGACACGCGGTTGCTTGCCAAGCTGCTGAAGCGCTCGGAAAAGAGCCTGAAAAAAACCTGCCTCGCCGAGGCGGCCGAGCTTTTCGGCGACCGTCCGAAGCGCTCGACAAGGAAGCTTGCCCACAAGGTGCGCGACGATCTCACAGCGGTATCGCACGAAGACGCCGGCGCGCCTGGCGTGGGCTGATCATGTGTAATTGGCCGCCTGTGATAATCGCCGTCTGGCATGACCGAGCCCGGCGACACGCTTCTGGACCGACTTGGCCGCTGGCTTGCCGGCCGACTGCAGGAGGAATCGTCCGGCTACAAGCCTTACACGCCGTGAGACGCTATTCGCGCAAGGAAATCCTGCACATCCGCCATCACTCGCTCTACACGCCGCGCGACTTCGACCTGTCGCCCTATTTCCGCATCATCAAGCCGACCCTCGAATATGGTTTCGACTACCGGCAGATGATTTGGGACGACAAGCCCTGGATTACCAGCGCCGAAACAAGGGTTCAGAGTGGCGGCTAGGCCGGCAGCGGCCGTCGTGTCTTTGCGGCGGCCCGGCCGGGTGTCCGCGCGCCGGCGTCGCGCGGATGCGGCCCTATCGGCATGATCACCGGGAACGGCGTTGCGCCGAACGCAAACGTCCACTTGTAACCGACCAGCCCGTCTTCGGGCGTCGTGTGCTGATCGTGATGCGCAAGCAATTTGGCGCGCTCGGCCAGTTCCTCCGCCTCCCGCCTGACCATTTCCGCCGTCTCGGGCCGCATCCGCCTGGAGAAGCTGACGAATGTCGCCTCGCGCTCCAGATGCGTGATGGCCCAGCCGATGAAGTTCTTGTTGGTCACCTCGAACAGTGGCCGCAATGGCCCGTCGAAATTCCACTGGATTGGCGTCTCGACCAGCAGCCTGGCCGACAGGCCGCGACCGAGCGCGACCAGCCCCAACTCCTCGAGGTCTCGCAGATAGAGGAACATCGAAGCCTCGCTCAACCCCTGTGAGCGCATGATGCCTTCGGGCGTAAATTTTTCCGAAAGCATGACGAAGATGAACAGCAGTGCCGGCCGGCCGGCGAGCTTGCGCTCGATCTCCGGCGCGACGTGGTTGGCAGGTCCTGGTCCTCTGTTCATAGAGCCGAGCACGTTCTCCAACTCCACGCCGGCGGCAGCGCAGATCTCCATCAGCCGGTCGAGCTTGCAGTTGCGCTCGTGGAAGATGCGCTTCACCGTCGGCTCGGAAACGCCCATTCGCTCGGCAAGGACGCGGTAGGTCACGCCCTTGGCCTTCAGCGTCCGCTTCAGCGCGTCGAAGATCAGGCCGTTCACGGGATGCACCTCTTTTGCACGATTTGGTATCAACCTTCGGTACTAGTCCCGATAGATCTTCCCGGAAAGTATCGAAAGGCCTAGCTCTCCGCCAGTCCATTACGGGAGACTAGCCATGAAAAGCCTCTTCACACCGATACTTCTCGCCATCTTCGGCATCGCGACTGCGCCGGCAGTTCAGGCCGCTGAACTCTGGCGCGCCAGCGGCCTCGAGCAACCTGAATCGGCGCTGTTCGACGCCGCCGGCCAGCGCGTTATCGTCTCGAACATCGTCGGCAATCCCGGCGAAGCCGACGGCAACGGCTATCTGTCGGTTCTGTCGATGGACGGCAAGCTGGTCACACAACACTGGACCGACGGCATGGACGCGCCCAAGGGCATGGCGATTGCCGGCGGCAAACTCTACGTCGCCGACATCACCCATGTGCGCGTCGTCGATCTCCAAAGCGGCAAGCTAGCGTCGACGATCGACGTGCCGAACGCTGTCTTTCTCAACGACATGACCGCTGATGCATCCGGCAAGGTCTACGTCACGGATATGCTTGCCGATACGATCTATCGCATCGACGGCGACCGGCTCGAACTGTTCATCAAGGATGCGGCGCTCGCTTCGCCGAATGGCATCTTCGCCGATGGTGGCCGGCTGATCGTCGCTTCGTGGGGCAAGGGCATCAAGCCCGACTTCAGCACCGCGGAGCCGGGCGGCCTGCTCTCGGTCGATCTCGCCACCAAGGCCGTTTCGCCTCTGGCTGGCGCGGAAAACTTTGCCAACCTCGATGGCGTCGTTGCCATCGGCGGCAGCATCTACGCCACTGCCTATATGACCGGCACGCTCTACCGCTACAAAGCCGGCGGTACGCCGCAAGTGGTTGCGACGTTCAAGCCGGGCAGCGCCGATATCGGCACAGATGGCAAGTCGACAATCTTCGTGCCGCTGATGAACGAGGGCGAGGTCTCAGCGTTGGGCCTCGACTAAGCCGGCAGTTGCCAGCTCAGGCGGCGGGCGCGGCTTTCTTCAGCTGCGCCCGCGCATCCGTGATCGATGCGGCATAAGTCACCAGCGGCCGCTTGACACCGTGGTTGATCAGCATGCGGCGTGTCTGCGGTGAAGCGCCTGAGATAATAAAGCGAACGCCGGCGCGCTTGGCCTTGTGGGCCGCGCCCTCGATGACATTGGCCGCCGTCGAATCGAAGAACGGCACCGCCGAACAGTCGAGGATGAAGTTCTTGCGCTGGTCGGCGATGCGGTCCAGCACCGTGCCGACGGTCGAGGCGGCGCCGAAGAAAAAGGCGCCCGATATCCGGTAGACGACGGTGTCGGCATCGCTCGCCTCGCTGGAATCATAAGCGCTGGCTCGGTCGGCGACGTCTTCCTGCACCAGGGATTGATGGTCCGCCTCCACCGCGATGCTCTTGGCCATGCGGTCGATGAACAGGATCGAGCCTAGCGCGAAGCCGACGACGATGCCTTCGGTCAGGTCGCGGAAGATGACGATCAGGAACGTCGCCATCAGTACCAGCGCATCGCCGCGCGAGGCGCGCAGCAAGGTGGCGAAGGCCTGTTTCTCGAACATGTTCCAGCACACCACCGCCAGCACGCCGGCAAGTGCTGCAAGCGGGATATAGCTGGCCAGCGGTGCCGCCACCAGCATCAGAGCAAGCAGAATGGCCGAGTGCATCATGCCTGAGACCGGTCCATGCGCGCCGGCCCGTACATTGGTCGCGGTGCGGGCAATGGTGCCAGTGGTGCATATGCCGCCGAACAAGGCGGAGGCGATATTGGCGAAGCCTTGCGCCACCAACTCGCAATTGGAGCGATGCCGCCTTCCGGTCATGCCGTCGGCGACGACGGCCGACAGCAGCGATTCGATCGCCCCGAGCAGCGCAAAGGCGATGGCGTCCGGCAGCACGTCGATTATCCTGTCGAGGCTGAGCGGCGGGAAGGCCGGCCATTGCAGGCTGCGCGGGATGCCGCCGAAGCGCGTGCCGATCGTCTCGGCCGGCATGGCGAGCAATGCGACGACGAGGGATGCCAGTCCGATGGCAATCAGCATAGCCGGCCACTTCGGCCGAAACCGCCTCAACGTCGCAATGGTGATGATGGTCAGCGCCGCCACCGCAGTTGCGGCGAGGTTGATTGTTCCGGCCGCTTCGCCGATGGCCATCAGCTTCGGCACCAGCGGCCCTGGCTCCTTGCCGGCGAGCTTCAGCCCGAACAGTTCGACGATCTGGCCGGAGAAGATGATGACAGCGATGCCGGCGGTGAAGCCGACGGTCACCGGGTAGGGGATGAACTTGATGTAGGTGCCAAGTCTGAGATAGCCGATGGCAAGCAGGAACACGCCGGCCATCATCGTCGCCAGCAGCAAGCCGTCGACGCCAACCCGCGCCACTGTCGCCGCCACAAGCACAATGAAGGCGCCGGCCGGGCCGCCGATCTGGAAACGGCTGCCGCCAAGCGCCGAGACCAGGAAGCCGCCAATGATCGAGGTGTAGAGCCCGCGCTCCGGCGTCACGCCTGAAGCAATGGCAATTGCCATCGACAACGGCAGCGCAATGATGGCGACAGTCAGCCCGGCGATGGCATCCGCCTTGAAATGCGTGAGCGTGTAGCCCTCCCGCAGCACCGTCACCAGCTTCGGGGTGAACAGTTCGGAAAATGTCGGCCGCGCCGGTTGATGCACTGCCCGCTGCGTCTGATCCATCGAGTGCCTTCCGCATGAAACCAAGGAGCGGCGGGATCGTCGGCAGGACTGTCGGCGGTCGCCGTCGCGACTTGGAGCGGCGTGCGTCCAAATAGGCGCACAGATACGCCCCAACACTTTTGACCCGCGCATCGGACTATCCGAAAACCGAATTTGATTTTCGGCGATGCGGCAGTAGCGTCAGCCTTGCGGGTTCTGCGGCGTGACAGGCTTGAGGCGAACGCCCCTGCCGCCACGCTCGCTCGCCTGGTTTTCGCCGATCAGCTCGACCCCGGCCTCTTCAAGGGCCTGGATGACCTTCATCAGCGTATCGACCACGCCCCGGACCACGCCGTCGCTCGCTTCCATGCGCTGAATGGTTGGAAGCGAAACCCCGGCGCGCTCGGCGAGGGTCTTCTGATCGATGCCGGCCAGCGCCCTCGCGGCACGCATCTGCGCGGCAGTGATCATCGGTCAAAACCCCGTCTGAGTTCTGCAGTATCACGTATAATACCTTCATGATGATGGGTCAAACATCATCTTGCATATGTGAAACATGCAACAGTCTTTGCCAGCCGGTGCGCTGGCATGCTACAAACCTCGGCATCGTTTGGCGGGACATCCATTACGGTACCGATTTTACAGTAGGACCTCAAAAAGGATGAGCAGGTGAAGACATTCAAAGCGTTGGCGACCTCGACAGTCGTGCTGTCGATGGTTTTCCTGCTGGCAGGCTGCGGACATGGCCTGATCAACAGGCTGATTTGAAATAGTCCGGCCGACGTCAGGTGCCGTCGGCCCGCCCTAGCCATCGCTGCAGCAGTCGTGCCGCCAGCCAGCACAGCATCGCCCAGGCAAAGCCGGCGCACCAGCCGGCCAGCACGTCGGACGGCCAGTGGACGCCGAGATAGATGCGGCTGATGCCGACCACCACCGTCGTCAGCACCGCCAGCACGAGCACATAGATCTTCGTCGTGCGCCCGGGCAAAAACCGTGCCGCCATGCTGCCCAGCGTCAAATACGTCACCGCCGACAGCATGGCGTGGCCGCTCGGAAACGAAAGCGATGCCACATCGGCGAGATGCGAGACCAGATCGGGGCGCGGCCGGTCGATATCGAATTTCAGCACGCTTGACAGGAGCTGGCCGCCCGCCACCGCGACGAACATGAGAAGCGCCGCGCCTGGCCTGCGGATAAGGAGCAGATAGACGATCATTGCTGCCGTGATCAGCACCAGCACGCTGGCGCTGCCAAGGCTGGTGACGTCGCGCATCGCTCCTTCCAGCCACGCCGGTCCGATCGGATTGTCGGGCTGGCCGGCCTTGCGGAAGGCAAGCAGGATTTCGGTGTCGAAGGCATGCGGCGTGGTCGCCCGCGCCAGCTCCATCAGTTCTTCGAACCCCCACAGCCCGCCGGCAATGACCAGCCCGGCCAGCAGAACCGGGAACTCCAGCCAGTTGCGCAGTCTGCTTGCAATCTTCTTCATCGGCCTGATCGCAGCTACAGCCTTTGCAGATAGGGCCCGAGCGTGATCAGCGCCACAGCTGCGACGGCAAGCACAATGCCGGTTGCCTGTAAGGCATTGACGCGCTCGCCGAAGAAGACCAGCGCCACCACATTCACCGACACCAGCTGGATCACCGCCGACAGGCTGAACGACACCGACATGCCGAATTCACGGATCAGCCTCAGCATGATCAGATTGCCCAGCGAATAGAGCGCCAACGTCAGCACGATCTTGCCGAGGCTCGGCGCCAGCCCCCACTGTTTTGCGGCCATCGCCGCCAGCAGGAAGATCACGGTCGAAACGCAGAGCTGCCCAAGTCCCCAGAAACTCACTTTTGTTCCTCCCGATGCGGTCCCTACGCGCCTGCCGCAGCTCTTGTTTCCGAAGCGCCGGTCGCGGTCAAGCGGGACTGATGTTGGATACGAAATCGCAGGTGGCAATTAGCCGGCATGTCATCAAACTGTGACCTGCCGGTAATACCGGATTGGCCAGACAACACGCTCCAGCAATCCATCCAGCCAGAGGCAGGCCCCCATGACTGAACAGCGCTCGACCGAACATCGCACCCCTGACGCCCATTTCCGCACCAGTCTGCTCGAGGAAAACGATGGGCCAGGAGCCAATCCCACCGACAACCGCACCATGGGTGAGATCATCGCCGCGCGGTTCTCGCGCCGCGGCTTCCTCAAGGGCTCGCTTGCCGTCTCGGCCATAGCCGCTACCGTCAGCCCGCTGGCGCTGATCGCCGCCGACAACGCCCGCGCCGCCGAAGGCTCCGCCTTCGCTTTCGACGAGCTCGAGGCCGGCATCGACGACAAGCATCACGTCGCACCTGGCTATGACGCCGACGTGCTGCTGCGCTGGGGCGATCCGCTGTTCGCCGATTCGCCGGAATTCGATCCGACAAAACAGTCGGCGGAAGCCCAGGCCAGACAATTCGGCTACAACAACGACTATGTCGGTTATATCCCGATCGGCGGCTCAGCCGAGCATGGCCTGCTGGTCGTCAACCACGAATACACCAATCCGCATCTGATGTTCCCGGGCCTCGTCACCATCGTCGATGGCAAAGCCAAGCAGGCGCCCCTCAGCAAGGAGCAAGTCGATGTCGAGATGGCCGCGCATGGCGGCACCATTGTCGAGATCCGCAAAGAAGCCGGCAAATGGCAGGTCGTGCGCGACGGCAAGCTCAACCGCCGCATCACTTCCAATACCGAGATGGCACTGTCTGGCCCCGTCGCCGGCCACGACCGCGTCAAGACCAGCGCCGACCCGAGCGGTACGAAGGTCATCGGCACCCTCAACAACTGCGCCGGCGGCGTCACGCCGTGGGGCACCTATGTCATGGCCGAGGAGAACATCCACGGCTATTTCTCGGGCGAGCTGCCGCAGGGCCATAACGAGGCGGCCAACTACAAGCGCCTCGGCATTCCCGAAGGCGCCTATGAATGGGCGGCGCATCACGACCGTTTCGATATCGGCAAGGAGCCGAACGAGCCGAACCGCTTCGGCTGGATCGTCGAGGTCGACGTCCAGGATCCGACGTCGGTGCCGAGGAAGCGCACCGCCATGGGCCGCTTCAAGCATGAGGGCGCAGAATCGATCGTCGCCAAGGATGGCCGTGTCGTCTTCTACCTCGGCGACGACGAGCGCTTCGACTATGTCTATAAGTTCGTCACCACAGGCAAGTTCAATCCGGACGATCGCGCCGCCAACATGAATTTGCTCGACGACGGCACCTTGCATGTCGCCAAGTTCGCCGAGGACGGTTCAATCGAATGGCTGCCGATCGTCTTCGGCCAAGGGCCGCTGACGGCGGAGAACGGCTTTGCCAGCCAGGCCGACGTGCTGATCGAGACGCGCCGCGCCGCCGACCTGCTCGGCGCCACCAAGATGGACCGTCCGGAAGACATCCAGCCCAATGCCGCCAATGGCAAAGTCTATGTCATGCTGACCAACAATTCGAAGCGCAAGGCCGATCAGGTCGACCCCGCCAACCCGCGCGCCGAAAATGCCTTTGGCCACATCATCGAGATCGTCGAGGACGGCGGTGATTTTGCCGCCACCAAGGGCAAGTGGGAAATCCTGCTGAAATGCGGCGATCCCGCCGTGGCCGAAATCGGCGCCACCTTCTCCACCGCAACCACTGCCAATGGCTGGTTCGGCATGCCGGACAATTGCGCGGTCGATTCGGCCGGCCGCCTCTGGGTTGCTACCGACGGCCAGGGCCCGAAGGCCACAGGCCGCACCGACGGCCTGTGGGCGGTCGACACGGAAGGCCCGGCGCGGGCGACCTCAAAGCTGTTCTTCCGTGTGCCGATCGGCGCCGAAATGTGTGGTCCCCTGTTTGCGCCGGACGACCAGACTGCTTTCGTTGCCGTCCAGCATCCAGGCGACGGTGGCGAGGATTGGGAGGCTTTTGGGCGTCCGTCCTATTATGAGGATTTGTCGACCCGCTGGCCTGACTTCAAGCCGGACATGCCGGTGCGCCCGGCGGTCGTTGCCATCACCAGGCAAGGCGGCGGCAAGATCGCGGTCTGAGACGCAGGAAGGCCTTGCAGTCTCGAGGAAGGATTTCGACCATACGAAATCCTTCCTTTCCTGATATGAGATGCATCCATGCTGCGCATCATGCGCCGACCAATCATTCGGTGCGCTGAACCACGGCCACATTCATTGTGCTTCGCAACCTGAAGCCAATGGACTCGTATAGTCTGATGGCCGTGGCGTTGCTGGCATAGGCGTGGAGATAGGGAACTTCGCCGCGCGCCATTATCCGGTTTGCCACGAACAGGGACAGCAGCTTGCCTAGGCCACCGCCGCGAAATTCCGGATGTGAGCACACCCCGCTGAGTTCGGTATAGCCAGGTTGCTTCATGCGCTCGCCGGCCATTGCCACAAGTCTGCCCTCGATTTTCACGCCCCAAAAATCGCCCAGGCTCAGGGCTTCGAGCGTGAATGGGCCAGGCTTGGTGAGCAATGCCAGGGCGAGCATCTCAGCCGCATCGTCTCGGGTCAGACGTTGCACACGTTGGTCAGACACGGTTTGCAACGGCCGCTCGGCAATCATTTGAACCCCGGCTGCGGTGGAAGTCGCAAAAAGCCCCGCGGGCAGAGCAATGGCGTCCGACTGAAGCAGGATGACACTCTCGCCCGCGGAGACAAGCTGTTCGAGCGCCCGCAGGCTTTCGGCGTCGTCGGCGCCAGTGGCGGCGAACGGAACGATCGACGGCCGATACCGCCTGGCGAGGTCATTACCTTGTGCGAACGCCCGATGTCGCGTCTGAAGCGCGCTCCAGATAGGGCGGTCGAGCAGGTGTCTCATTACGCCGCGGCCTCCGGATTTTTCACTCGACGGTCGAGAGGAGCCGCGGCTAGACCGTCCTCGATGGCGGTCAGCTGCTCAAGAAGCGGCCCCGAAAGATCCGCGCACAAATCCGCAACGGCGTTTTCGATGCGCGGCCAGACCTCGCGCTTTGCGACATCGACCAGCCGCCGGCCGTCCCGAGTGAGAGAGACAATCCTGCGCCGCTGGTCATCGGTCGACGGACTAACCTCGAGCAATCCCAATCCGGCCAGAAGCGAGACGCTTCGCGTTACACCCGGCTGCGCGATGCCAAGCGATTGCGCCAGTTCCCCGACAGGCAGCGGGCCCAGCCTGTCGAGCGCGGCCAGCAGTGGGTACTGGCTCGCCTGAACCGGAACATCCAGCCGGTCGAGCAGGCGCTGCGCCTCCGCTTGCAGTTGCTCGCCTATACGCTTCATCCTGCTGCCCAGGCACAAGAAGCCAAGCGATCGTATGATGTCTTCCATAAACCAATCCGTCTCGCGAAAAACAATAACATGATATATAACAAAACATGAAGATCAAGGGCATCGTCGCAAGGGCTGCACTCAGCGCTGTTTCCGTTGACTGATAAGGCTGCTTTGCCTGGCAGGCCAGTCGCTCAGTTGCGCAGCCGGTAGCCGGTCCTGAAGATCCAGGCGACGATTGCTATGCAGACGAGCAGGAAAACAACCGTCATGCCGAGGCTGACGCCGACCGAAACGTCGGACTTGCCGTAAAAACTCCAGCGGAAGCCACTGACCAGGTAGACGACCGGGTTGAACAGCGTCACCGTGCGCCAGATGCCCGGCAGCATGTTGATCGAATAGAAGCTGCCGCCGAGGAAGGTCAGCGGCGTGATGATCAGCAGCGGCACCAGCTGCAGCTGCTCGAAGCTCTTCGCCCAGATGCCGATGATGAAGCCGAACAGGCTGAAGGTCACCGCCGTCAGCACCAGGAAGGCGAGCATCCAGAACGGATGCTCGATGTGAAGCGGCACGAACAGCGAGGCCGTCGCCAGGATGATCAGGCCAAGCACGATCGACTTTGTCGCCGCACCCCCGACATAGGCGATGACGATCTCCAGATAGGACACAGGCGCCGACAGCAATTCGTAGATCGAGCCGACGAATTTCGGAAAATAGATGGCGAAAGAAGCGTTGGAGATCGACTGCGTCAGCAGCGACAGCATGATCAGCCCCGGCACGATGAAGGCGCCGTAGCTGATGCCGTCGATCTCGGTGATGCGCGAGCCGATGGCCGAGCCGAAAACGACGAAATAGAGCGACGTGGAAATGACCGGCGAAACAATGCTCTGCAGCACCGTGCGAAGGGCGCGCGCCATCTCCACCCGATAGATCGCCCATACCGCATGAAGATTCATGACCGCGCGCGGGTTCATGCCGGTTTCCTCACCAGATTGACGAAGATCTCCTCAAGCGAGCTGTTTTCCGTATCGATGTCGCGGAACTGGATGCCGGCCGCCTCGAGCTCGCGGATCAACGAGGCGACGCCCGGCCGTTCGCTCTGGTTGTCATAAGTATAGGTCAGCTGCCCGCCATCCGGCGAAAGCTCCAGCGCGTAGCGCGAAAAGGCGTCGGGAACGGTGGCCAGGGGACTGCGCAGTTCCAGCACAAGCCGCTTGCGGCCGAGCTTGCGCATCAGCTCGGCCTTGTCCTCGACCAGCACGATCTCGCCGCGGTTGATGACGCCGACGCGGTCGGCCATCGCCTCCGCTTCTTCGATGTAGTGCGTGGTCAGGATGATGGTGACGCCGTCTTCGCGCAGCCGGCGCACCATCGCCCACATGTCCTGGCGCAGCTCGACATCGACGCCTGCCGTCGGTTCGTCGAGGAACAGGATGCGCGGCTCGTGCGACAACGCCTTGGCAATCATCAGCCGGCGCTTCATGCCGCCGGACAGCGTGATCGCCTTGGCGTCCTTCTTGTCCCAGAGCGACAGGTCGCGCAGCACTTTTTCGACGAACGCCTTGTCCGCCGGCTTGCCGAACAGGCCGCGGCTATAATTAACCGTCGCCCACACGCTCTCGAAGGCGTCGATGGTCAGTTCCTGCGGCACCAGCCCGATCAGGCTGCGCGCCGCGCGGTAGTCGCGGTTGATGTCATGGCCGTCGACGGTGACGGAACCCGAGGAGCGGTTGACGATGCCGCAGACGATCGAGATCAGCGTCGTCTTGCCGGCGCCGTTCGGACCGAGCAGCGCAAAGATCTCGCCGCGCACTATATCGAGATTGATCTCCTTCAGCGCCTTGAAGCCGGTGGCGTAGGTCTTGGTGACCCCGGAAATCGAGATGATCGGCTGCATGGCTGAAAACGGCTGCTTGAAACAGAGTTGTTGATTTAATCCGCTGAATGTCGGTTCGCAAACCCGGATGTCAATGCCGCTCCTGACAGTTCTGGACATCGAGGTTCGCCGGAATAGGCGACACCTGGCCGATCGTCCAGCCAAATCCAGGCAAAAACAGATTCACCGACACTGCGGCGTTCCGCCTCGCGGCGGGACGCCGCTTTGACCGTCCCGCGCATGAAGCCTATCCTTGTACAAACAAGCAGCAGCCGGAGCCGCCATGGACCCGCTCATTCTGTCGCGCATTCAGTTCGGCGCGAACATCTCGTTCCACATCCTGTTCCCGGCGATCACCATCGCGCTCGGCTGGGTGCTGCTGTTCTTCAAGCTCCGCTACAACGCGACAGGCGATTCGGCCTGGATGCGCGCTTATTTCACCTGGGTTAAGGTATTCGCGCTGTCCTTCGCCATGGGCGTGGTTTCCGGCGTCACCATGAGTTTTCAGTTCGGCACCAACTGGCCGGGCTATATGGAGACGGTCGGCAACATTGCCGGCCCGCTGCTGGCCTACGAGATCCTGACCGCCTTTTTCCTCGAGGCGGCGTTCCTCGGCATCATGCTGTTCGGCTTCCGCCGCGTCTCGAACCGCGTCCATACGCTGGCGACGGTGCTGGTGGCCGGCGGCACCACCTTGTCCGCCTTCTGGATCATAGCACTCAATTCGTGGATGCAGACGCCGGCCGGCTTCGAGATGCGCGATGGTGTAGCGCACGCCACCGACTGGTGGGCCGTTGTCTTCAATCCGTCCATGCCCTACCGGCTCGTCCATATGCTGCTTGCTTCGGGGCTGACCGTCTCGTTCCTGATCGCCGGCCTGTCGGCGCTGCGCTATCTCTACGGCGATCGTTCGGAATCGATGTGGAAGGCGCTGCGCACCGGCGTCTTCACCGCCGCGATCCTGATCCCGATCCAGATCTTCGCCGGCGACCAGCACGGCCTCAACACGCTCGAACACCAGCCGCAGAAGATCGCCGCCATGGAGGCCAACTGGAACACCGGTCCCAACGTGCCGCTGGTGCTGTTTGCGCTTCCCGATGAAGCGGCGAGCGAGAACAGGTTCGAGCTCACCATTCCCGACGGCGCCAGCCTCATCCTCAGGCACAGCGCCGGCGGCGTCGTGCCGGGGCTGAACGATTATGCCGGCAACCATCCGCCGGTATTTCCGGTGTTCTGGGGCTTTCGCATCATGGTCGGCACCGGCCTCCTTATGCTCGCCGTCTCCTGGTCGGCGGCCTTCTTCCTCAAGCGCCGCCACAGCCTGCCCAAGCCGCTGGCGCTCGTCATGGTGCCTATGGCGCTGTCCGGCTGGCTGGCGACGCTGGCCGGCTGGTACACCACTGAGATCGGCCGCCAGCCCTGGCTGGTCACCGGCGTGCTGCGTACCGCCGATGCTGTCGGGCCGGTCGCCGGCAGCCATGTCGCGCTGTCGCTCGCGGTCTACCTCATCCTCTACGTGCTGCTCTTGGTCGCCTATCTCAGCGTGTTGGTGCATCTGGCATTGAAGGCGGCGAAGGATGGAGACACCTCGCCGCTGCCGGGCGTCATGAACAGGCCGCTGTCGCAGCCGGTTGCGCAACCAGGAGAAACATCATGAGCTTCGACTGGCCGACCCTGCTGCCTCTGATCTTCGCCGGGCTGATGGGCCTCGCCATCCTGATCTACGTCATCCTCGACGGCTTCGATCTCGGCATCGGCATCCTGTTCGCCGCAGCCGAAGGCACCGAACAGGATACGATGATCGCCGCCATCGGCCCGTTCTGGGACGCCAACGAGACCTGGCTGGTGCTGGCGGTCGGCCTGCTGCTGGTCGCCTTCCCGCTGGCGCACGGCACCATCCTGACCGCGCTCTACATTCCGGTTTTCGTACTGCTGGTCGGCTTGATCCTGCGCGGCGTCGCCTTCGATTTCCGCGCCAAGGTGCCGGCCGGCAGGAAGCACCGCTGGAACCGCATCTTCTTCCTCGGCTCGGTCATCGCGTCGCTGGCGCAGGGCTATATGCTCGGCGTCTATGTGCTCGGCCTCGACGTCGGCCCTGGCGGCATGGCGTTCGGCGCGCTGGTGGCGCTCTGCCTTGCCGCGGCCTACGCGGCGATGGGCGCGGCCTGGGTCATCTACAAGACGGAAGGCGATCTGCAGAAGAAGGCGGTGCTGTGGCTGCGCACGGCGCTGGTGCTGACCGCGCTCGGCATGGTCGCGGTATCGCTGGCCACGCCCTTTGCCAGCGCGCGCATCTTCGACAAATGGTTCGTCTGGCCGGCCATGCTCTATTTGTCGCCGCTGCCGATCCTGTCGGCAGTGCTGTTCCTGTGGCTGTGGCGCCAGACCTTCCATATGCCGAAACCCGGCGACCGCCACGCGCTGCTCCCGTTCCTGACATTGGCCGCGATCTTCACGCTCGGCTTTGCCGGCCTCGCCTGGTCTTTCTACCCCTTCGTGGTGCCCGACCGGCTGACCATCTGGCAGGCTGCTTCGGCACCCGAAAGCCTGGCCGTCATCCTGGTCGGCACGGCCGTCGTGCTGCCGATCATCATCTTCTATTCGTTCTTTGCCTACCGCGTGTTCGGTGGCAAGGCGACGGATCTGACCTATGACTGACCGGCATCGCCGTCGCCGCCTGAAACAGAATATTCATCTTCAAGCGGAATAACCTTCTCTGGCCGGCCCAGCAGAATCGCCGGCAAGAAGAAGGGCAACAGAATGAACCCCTTTTCTGCGGCAGGACAGGATCGGCTGTTGCTTTTGCTGATCCGGACAGTCGCGCTGATCGGCGCACTCGCGCTTGCCGGCCTGCTGCCGGCCATGCCGCAGGCGCATGCCCAGGACGCGGCCAACTGGACGGGCGTGTGGGACACGAAATGGCGCGGCGGCGGCGCCCAGATCAAGTTCGAGCAGACCGGCGCCGACGTAAAGGGCGTGTACCCGCTTTATAACGGCCGTATCGAGGCAAAGGCCGAAGGCGACAAGCTTGTCGGCCACTGGTTCGAAGGCGACCGCCAGGGCGCCTTCACCTTCGTCCAATCGCCTGACGGCGGCAGCTTCATGGGCCGCTTCGATGCCGCCACCGCCGAATGGTGGACAGGTGTGCGCGTCAGCGCCGTCGAGGACGTGCGTGTCGACCAGTCGAGCCCGATGAGCACCATGCGCTCGTTCCTGCAGACGATGAACGAGAGCGGCGCCGACAACGTGCCGCGCGCCACCGGCGGCGGCATGGGTCTTGCCGGTCTGGCGGCGGGTCTCGTCGACGTCACCGAGGCCGACCGCGGCGGCCTCAACATGCCCGATTACACCAAGCTGCTGTTCACCGTCATCGACAACGCGACGTTCCGTCTGTGGAGCCTGCCGCATGACATTATTTCCAGCGACGAGGTGACGGCGACGCTGCCGCAATACGGCACCAGGGTCTCCTTCGCCGTCACTTTTCGCCGCAAGAATGGCGACTGGTTCATCGTCGGGCCGCCACTTGGCCAGCTTCAGGCCAAGCTCGCCGAATTCCAGGAAGCGCGTGGCGAAGCCGTAGACATGGTCGACGATCCGAGCAGGCTCGCCTCGCCGCGCGATACGTTCAAGGTGCTGTTGAGCGGCCTCACCGAAGCCGGCGATCCGGCACAGGCGGCGCTCGACCTGCGCAACTACAGTCAGGCGGTGCGTGGCGACGAGGCGTTCCTGCTCGAGCGCTATCTCAAAAAGGTCATCGACCGCATCGGCTACGTCTATTGGCAGGAGATCCCCGACGATCCGAAGAGCAACACCCCCTTCGTCTATTTCGAGCATCCCGCCGGCAACATCGTCATCGGCCCGGTCGAGACTGACCCCGACGGCACCGGCAAGCGCAAGATCTGGCAGTTCACGCCCGAGACGCTCGCCCACATCCGCGCGCTCTACGCCGACGTCGAAGACGTGCCGGTGGCGCCGGAATTCGCCGCCTTCGCCAGCACCGACCCGTTCTTTATCGCCCGTGGCCTCGCCCGCGAGATCAGCCCCGGCCTGCTCACCCGCGCCGGCCCGATGGAGCACTGGCAATGGTGGATGCTCGGCCTTGCCGCACTGGCCGGCATCGTCTTCGGCTTCATCGCCAATGCGCTGATTTCCTTGTTTGTGCGAAGGACGGACAGCCCGGCCTTCTTCCGCATCGTCGAATGGGCGGTGCGCTCGATCGTGCTTGGCTTCTTCCTGCTGTTGACGCTGCGCCCGCTCGGTCTGCCGCAAGTGGTCGCCGCCCCGGTCAAGGCAATCGCCTGGAGCCTGATCGTGATCGGCGCCGTGCCGGTGGTCTGGCATCTGATCGGCAAGGTCGCCGAACACTATCGCGGACTGTGGCAAGTGCCCGGCTATCACGACACGCTGATTTCGCTGTCCACCGGCGTCGCACGCGTCGCCGTGCTGGTCGTCGCCTTCCTGCTGTTGGCCGAAGTGCTCGCCATCCCCTACGAAGGCGTCATCGCCGGTCTCGGCATCGGCGGTCTGGCGGTGGCGCTGGCCGCGCAGCCGACGCTGCAGAACTTCCTCTCCGGCCTGACGCTCTATGCCGACCGGCCGGTAAGCGTCGGCGACTTCTGCAAGTTCGGCGACCAGTCCGGCACGATCGAGCATATCGGCATGCGCTCGACGCGCATCAGGTCGCTCGACCGCACCATCATCTCGGTGCCGAACTCGGATTTCGCCGGCATGCAGATCGAGAACTACGCCCATCGCGACCGCACCCGGTTCGCGACGACGCTGCAGCTGCGCTACGAGACGACGCCCGATCAGCTGCGTTACGTCCTGGCCGAGCTGCGCAAGCTGCTGATTGCCCATCCGCGCGTTATCGATGAGCCGTGCCGCGTGCGCTTTGCCGGCTTCGGCGCCTATTCGCTCGATATCGACGTGTTCACTTATATCAAAACCGCCGACGTGGCCGATTTTCAAGCCATCCGCGAGGACATCCTGTTGTCCATGATCAACGTCATGGATGATGCCGGCGCGCAGTTCGCCTTCCCTTCGTCACTGGAATACAGAGCCACCGACCTTCCGGTCGACGACGAAAAACGCATCGCCGCGGAGAAAAGGGTCGGCGATTGGCGCGAGGCGCAAAATCTGCCTTTCCCCGACTTCAGCCAGATCGACAAATTCGCCCTCAACAACACGCTTGCCTACCCGCCTGAGGGCTCGGCGCATTATCGCGAGACAGAGCCCGACCCGGACTCGGCCGAGGCAAAGGCGACGCTGGAGAAAGTGCGCTGGAGCCTGCCCTGGAAAAAGGGGAGGTAGTTTCGAGACGTTGGCGGGACAGCACCCCCCTCTGGCCTGCCGGCCATCTCCCCCGCAAGGGGGGAGATTAGCAGTTTCAGCGCTCCGCTCGTCCTGAACGTTGGAGATTTGGCGAAGGTCGAGGTGATAGCCGATCTCCCCCCTTGCGGGGGAGATGTCCGGCAGGACAGAGGGGGTGCGAAGGATCGCCGACGCTTATTCTCCGTCGCGCCCGCCGGCGCAAAAGCTCAGCTCTTGTTAGCGGCCAGCACCAGCACCGGCTTTTCGCTGTAGAGGTTGGGGAACAGCCGCTTCAGGTTCTCGACCTTGGGCAAATCATTGTAGACGATATAGGGATAAGTCGGGTTGAGGGTCAGAAAGTCCTGGTGGTAGTCCTCGGCCGGATAGAAGCTCTTGCCGGTCTCCAGCGTCGTCACGATCGGCTTAGGAAACACCTTGGCCTTGTCGAGCTGGGCGATATAGCTTTCGGCGATCTTTTTCTGCGTGTCGTTTTCCGCAAAGATCGTCGAACGGTACTGTGTGCCGCTGTCCGGCCCCTGGTAGTTCAGTTGCGTCGGATTGTGCGCCACCGAGAAATACACCTGCAGCAGCTGGCCGTAAGTAACCTTGGACGGCTCGTAGGTGATCTCGACGGATTCGGCATGGCCCGTCCGGCTGGTGCCGACCATTTCATAGACGGCCGTGTCCTTGTCGCCGCCGGCATAGCCGGAGACGGCGCTGGTGACGCCCTTGACGTGCTGGAACACGCCTTGCACACCCCAGAAGCAGCCGCCGGCGAAGACCGCCTTTTCGGTGCCGGCGGTGGCCTTCTCGTCCATTGCCGGCGGCGGGATCACCACCGCGTCTTCGGCCGAGACTGCCGGGGTCTGCCAGAATACGGCGGCGGCGGCCGTGAGGATGAGCGCGGCAGCTGCTGCTTTTGCGAAAATCGACGATCGTTTCACGGCTGCGGTCATGTCTGATCTCCCATGATGTGGCGTGGATTATACGACGGATAGGTCCGCCGGGCTCTCACATTGCTGTGCGCATCGCCTATTTGGCCGGAGCCATGGCATCGCAGGCCTTGGTCGCCTCTGCCTTCTTCATGGCGTCCGTCTCGGCGTCGGCCTTGTTCATGCAGTCGGCCTTCATCGGATCGGTCGCCTTCATCGCGGTCGTGGCCATCGCGTCAGCCGCCATGGCGCCGGCCGGCTTCATTGCGTCCGTTGCCGGCTTCATGGCGCCCGTTGCCGGCTTCATGGCGTTTGTCGCCATCGCCGGCTTCATCGCATCTTCGGCTCGCGCCGCGCCTCCTGCGAACAGCGCCGCCGAGCAAAGTGCGAAGGCGAGTACCGCCAGGGTCGGGCGATTGGTCAAACGATTGGTCATGATGATCTCCTAGGGTTTGGCAGGGGTTGACGGCATGCGGCGGCGCCGCTGCGCGTTGGGGGAATTTCGCGCGGGTTTCTAATTCGTAGCGGCAGCAAGGATCGGCCCGCCGCCCGGCACCTGTACCAGCACCGCCGTGCTAAGGCCGCCCGTCGTCGCCGGCAGCGGCAGCGCGGTGGCGTCCAACTGCCCAGCCTGGTCAGCGAATGCACGACATTGGCGTGCGGCAGCGTGCGGCCGGTGTTTTCTCCGCGCGCCACCGGCACCTCGACGACGCCCTTGCCGTAACGCACCAGCCAGACGTCGGCCTTGCCTCCGGGCACCGGACCGGCGCCGATGCTGACCATCCCGCCGGCGAGCGACAGCGAAGGTCCGTCGGCGCGGCCGCCGCTCGAAATCAGCTGCTCGATCTCGCCGGGCCTGGCGCCGACCGCATCGGCCTTGCCGTTGACCACCACTTGTGGCGTGAACGGGCCGGAACGGCCGAGCGACGGTTCATAGCGGACCTGGCGCTGCGTGAATTCTTCTTTGCCGAATGTGTCCTTCCAGCCGAGATAGTCCCAGTAGGTGACGTTGAAGGACAGCGCCAGCACGCCGGGCCGGTCCTTGACCTTGATCAGATTGGCGTTGGCCGGCGGGCAGGACGAGCAGCCCTGGCTGGTGAACAGCTCGACGACGGTCTGCGTCTGGCCGGCGGCCGCGCCGGTTGCCGACAGCACAGTTGCCGAAAACAGTACCGCGGCGAGCCCCATCAGGGCTGTGCTGCGTTTCGATCCGGTCATCGCTGTTCTCCTGTGCGGTTCCATGTCCACACTTCGCCGCCGAAACACGGTTCGTTACAGCATCACCGCTTCGTGATCGTTCGCAGCTCTCTCTTCCTCTTGTGGGAGAAGGTGAATCGGCGCGAAGCGCCGAGACGGTTGAGGGGTGCTGGAAGCAATGAGGCGTCGGCGTTCCCTGGAACACCCCTCATCCGACCGAGCTTCGCTCGGCCGCCTTCTCCCACAGGGGGCAAAGGGAAGACGGTCGCTCGCAACCAACACGCCACCCGGTGTGACGGGCGGCGGTGTGATGGACGGGCAGCCTAAGCGGGCCGATATGCCCTCGCACTCAGCTGCGGCGTCCTATTGTGTCAACAGCGTTTCCGATGCCCGCTGATTGAAGGCGCACTTGCCGGTTACTGTGTAGAAAAAGTCCGCGTTGGAATCGGTGATGGTCGGAGATGTCGGCACCGGCGATCCCCCGTCTTCCCACGCTTGTGTGCTGGTCTGGCCGCACGGCACCAGCGTAAAGATATCGACCGTTTGGCCACTGGCGATCTCGACGCCGTCCGCGTAGAGGCGGTTCGATGTCGCCGGATCGTTCGATTTGAGCACCGTTGGATTGCCTGACGGCACATCCATCTGCAGGTAGAGCTGGTCCATCTGGCTGACGTCGATCACCGCGCCGGCACCGGTCGCCGGGTACATGGTGTTGACGCAGGTGGTCGCATATTTCTTGCCGTTGGAAGCGGTCTGGGTGATCGTGGTGCTGGGCAGCCCATAAAAGCTGAGCACCGTGGTGGTCGTACACACCTGCTGCTGGACCGTAGTGATCGTCGCTCCGTTGATGGTGGAGACGGTCGCCGTGCCATAGCCTTTCGGATCGCCATAACCGTTGTATGTGTAGGTGATCTTCATCAGCTTGTTGGCCACCGTGTCCCCGAATTTGGTGCCGTAGAGCGTCATTGTCTTGCCCCACCAGCCCGAGACCTTGGTCACCTTGAACGTGGCTTGCACCAATGCCGGCCGCTTTGTCACTGCCGACGCAACGCCGACCTGCACCGTGTTGATCCTGGCGATCTGCATGAAATTCGTCGGCATGGCAAAGCCGGCCGAAGCCTTGATGCTGGCGGCGCCGTCGGTGGCGACGACGAAGCTGTCGAGCTTGGCCGTGCCTTGCCCGCCATTGGCCAGGTATACCTCCTGCAGTTTTACCTGACGGTCCGCCAATGAGGTGTCCGTCGCAAGCGTCGTGATCGACAGCGACGCTGCATCGAGGGCGTTCTGCATCGATGCCCTGGTTGAAACCGCCGAGGTATAGTCGATGGAAAAGCCCAATGCGGCAACCATCGGGATAAGCAGGATGGCGAGCATCGGCGCGAACGAGCCGCTCACCGATCTGAGAAATTTGCGTGCTGACAGCGGCATTCCGATCCCCCCGAAACGGCGATAGACCGGTGGGCTACCACGCCGGGCGCAAACTATGCTCTAATCTCATGGATCAAAGTTTAACGACTTTGCCGCCTTGCCGCCGCACCCGCGCCCCGCCGCTTGCCGATATACCGTGCCCCTGCTAAAGCGCGCCGCATGACCACGCCGATCAAGAACATCCGCAACTTCTCCATCGTTGCCCATATCGACCATGGCAAATCCACGCTTGCCGACCGGCTGATCCAGTCGACCGGCGGGCTGGAGCTGCGCGACATGAAGGAGCAGGTGCTGGACTCGATGGACATCGAGCGCGAGCGCGGCATCACCATCAAGGCGCAGACGGTACGGTTGAAATACCGCGCCAACAATGGCGAGGATTATATCCTCAACCTGATCGACACGCCCGGCCATGTCGACTTCGCTTATGAAGTGTCGCGCTCGCTTGCCGCCTGCGAGGGCTCGCTGCTGGTCGTCGACGCCTCGCAAGGGGTCGAGGCGCAGACGCTGGCCAATGTCTACCAGGCGATCGACAACAACCATGAGATCGTCGTGGTGCTGAACAAGGTCGACCTGCCCGCTGCCGAGCCCGAGCGCATCCGCGAGCAGGTCGAGGAGGTGATCGGCATCGACGCCTCCAACGCCGTGCTGATCTCGGCCAAGACCGGGCTGGGCATCCCCGACGTGCTGGAAGCGATCGTCAACGATCTGCCACCGCCGCGCGAGGGCGACATCGCGGCCCCCTTGAAGGCGATGCTGGTCGACAGCTGGTACGACGCCTATCTCGGCGTCATCGTGCTGGTGCGCATCATCGACGGCGTGCTGAAGAAGGGCCAGACCATCCGCATGATGGGCACCGGCGCCAGATACCTGGTCGAGCGCACCGGCGTCTTCACGCCCGCCCGCATCAATGTCGACGAGCTCGGCCCCGGCGAGTTCGGCTTCTTCACCGGCTCGATCAAGGAGGTTGCCGACACCCGCGTCGGCGACACCATCACCGAAGACAAGCGCCCGACGGCACAAGCCCTGCCCGGCTTCAAGCCGGCGCAGCCGGTGGTGTTCTGCGGCCTGTTCCCGGTCGACGCCGCCGATTTCGAAGACCTGCGCGCCGCGGTCGGCAAACTGCGCCTCAATGACGCGTCCTTCTCCTTTGAAATGGAAACCAGCGCCGCGCTCGGCTTCGGCTATCGCTGCGGCTTCCTCGGCCTTTTGCATCTTGAAATCATCCAGGAGCGGCTGGAGCGCGAGTTCAACCTCGACCTCATCGCCACCGCACCCTCGGTCGTCTACCGCCTGCTGTTGAACGACGGCACGGTCAAGGAACTGCACAATCCGGCCGACATGCCCGAGGTGGTCAAGATATCGGCCATCGAGGAGCCGTGGATCCGCGCCACCATCCTCACCCCCGACGACTATCTCGGCGGCATCCTGAAACTCTGCCAGGACCGGCGTGGCATCCAGGCCGACCTGTCCTATGTCGGCAAGCGCGCCATGCTGATCTACGATTTGCCGCTCAACGAGGTGGTCTTCGACTTCTACGACCGTCTGAAGTCGATCTCCAAGGGCTATGCCTCCTTCGACTATCACCTGACCGACTATCGCGAGGGCGACCTGGTGAAAATGTCGATCCTGGTCAACGAGGAGCCGGTCGACGCGCTGTCGATGCTGGTCCACCGCACGGCGGCGGAAAAGCGCGGCCGCCAGATGTGCGAGAAGCTGAAGGAGCTGATCCCGCACCATCTGTTCAAGATCCCGATCCAGGCGGCGATCGGCGGCAAGGTCATCGCCCGCGAAACCATCTCGGCGCTGCGCAAGGACGTCACCGCCAAATGCTACGGCGGCGACGTCTCGCGTAAACGCAAGCTGCTCGACAAGCAGAAAGAGGGCAAGAAGCGGATGCGCCAGTTTGGCAAGGTGGATATTCCCCAGGAGGCGTTTATCCAGGCGCTGAAGATGGGGGATTGAGGGGGCTGTGCCTGTGGCCGGACGCAGTGGAATTTCAGACCAGCGTTGCACGGCGAAAATAGTTACTCGCCATTGCGGGTTCCCGGCCTTGCACTTCAGAGTCGCCCCGCAGCGGCCATTTGCGCCCCAACAGACACATTGCTGAGCGCGCACCATTGACAGCCATCTTCTCGGAATGTCGACAGTACCGTTATCGCCTCGACCGTCCCATCGGTGGACGGCGGCCGCCGGTGGCGTTTTTGCTTCACAATCCAAGTATCGCCGATGAAGAGGCCGATGACGCCACTCTGCGGCGGGGAATTGGGTATGCCAAACTATGGGGTTGCGAACGACTTACGTTCATAAACCCGTGGGCGCGCATTGCAACATTGTCTAGAGAGTTATGGGCAAGCGGTGACCCTGTCGGGCCGCTGAACGATGGTCACATTCTTCGGGCAGCGACTGAGGTGAAAGAGGCTGGCGGCTTCATCGTTTTGGGCTGGGGTGTCATTCGCCCGCCACGGCAATATCTACCGGCAGCTACCTCGAGATTGCGTGACGTTGAGCAACTCGTTCGGGAAACTGGGTGCGAAATTCGTGCACTCGGCTCGAATAAGGATGGATCGCCAAAACATCCTCTCTATATATCACGTGAGTCGAAACCGTTTCTGTGGCCCCCTTCTTCGGTTTCACGCTTACTTTAATAACTTGTGGGAAACTCCGATTTGCCGCAAAAGTCGTGGTATGCGGCTTGATTCGGCTTCAGAATCAGGATGGCAACGCGAACCTGGGGGAAGGGAGCGCGATTATGTTTTCAGATGGCGACATGCTGCAACTGCAACAGGAGCAGTATCATCATGATCGGAGGAACCACTCCGATATCCTGTGCTTGCATAAAAACGACAGGCTAAAACATTACGGACTCCACTACTGCAAATACGTGGGACGGCTGGCGCGCGGCTTGACTGAGCCAAAGGCTTATGACCGGACGTTGACTGACACTGCACTTGTCTGTCTTAGCGCAGCAAATACACTCCATCAGCATCTGCCCGCACCAAATGTTGCCGTCAAACCTGCCACCCAAATCGACCCGCTTCGCACTTTTGCTGATGCAGCTGGTCGGTTTGCGGACGCATGCGAGAAGATTGATCACGCCGAAGACTGCCTTCCTATTATGCGTAGCGCCAACATCGACATCATGACATGGGTTGCACAGATATCTGAAGAGCGAGGCCTCAACCTCCACGAAGCTGTAATACAGCGCAGGAGCGAATTGCGTGAGCGCCAGTTCTACATCACGGAATAATCTTGGCGGCGGTGGATTCTGGAGCGGCGAAAAGCTTCTAGCTAATCAATCCGTTGTAATGGATTTTGACCCATTGCACATAGATGCGAATGCGTACAACTTACGCATGGGTAATGTCCTTTTTAAGACGGCGGAACTATCTGGAGAACATCAAGGAAAAACTGTTTTAGCGGAGAAGCAATGCTTTTTGATTCCTCCCGGGCAGTTCGCATTTCTCCTTACAAAAGAGGAGGTGTCGATACCTTCAGATGCTATGGCGTTCATATCTATGCGGACGCGCATTAAGTACCAAGGGCTTATTAACGTTTCGGGATTTCACGTTGATCCAGGGTACAAAGGAAAGCTGATATACGCGGTTTACAACGCCAGCCCATCGCCCGTTCAGATATGTGAAGGAGATCCCGCCTTTAAGATCTGGTTTTGTAGCTTGGATAGAACATCAAGCCCACCGTACCTTTATGACGGAAAAGCTATAAACGATATTGATAACGAACTTGTTCGGGGCATGAGCAAAGAGATATTGTCACTTCAAGGGCTTTCTGAGAAAATTAGACAGATTGAGAGCGACGTTGACAAAAGAATTTCCACTCAACAACCTGTAATAGACAGCTTAAGTAATCTCTGGAATAACATCTCTCTAGGTGTTATCTTGGCTTTGGTAGGCATTGTATTAACCATTGTTGCTCCAACAACGTTGGGTGTTGGATTGAATCTTCTTAAGAAGATTGAGACTAAGTGGCCAGTACTTGGTGCCCCTGAGCTTAGTCCTCCCGCTCAAACAAGTCCTTAAACTGCGGCTAAAAAAGTTCTACTGAAACAGGAGATCCACGAATCAGCCCTAGCGGATTTACCGCTGCGTTCCTCTGCAATGTTCGAAGATGATAAAGTGGACTCTTGAGCTTGGTTAGTCCGAATTGCGTACGGCGGTCAGATGGATTTCCGCCGGTGTATAGCCGTCGCTTGTGAGCTTAGAAACAATGGTGATATCCCCCCGAACGGTATCTTTGGTCCAGATATCATGAGCCGTCACCGGGTCGACCAGCTTCATTCTGAGGCGCGATTCTGTGACGCCTTTCGGGACAGCCGCCCAGCCGGTATTGATCTTGTCCTTGTCCTGAGCGTGTATTTCAAGCGTGACGTCGTCGTAACTGTCGTACCGTTCAAAATCCTCTTTGGCGCTGAACTCTTCGGCATATGGGATTTGCTTGACGACTTCTGACTCGACACGTTCTCTATCAAATAGGATTGGCACACCGCCTTCACGCTGGCTTGGAATGAAGAAGCCCTGCACCGCCTTCGCCAAGCGCTTTACCGTGGCGGGTTTCCCATACTTCGCATCAAGAATCTTCTTTATGTCCTCTTTCGACTTACCGGTGTTTTTGGCTAGCTGATCGACAATGTTGTCTAGTTTCCGCCTGAGCGCGCCATCCTCCACCGCCTTTACCGCTGCATCCTTCAAAAACGACGCGCCGTAAAACAGGACTATCATCGTAACGACCGTGACCAACGAGTCGTACGAGTCCGGTATGTTGACCTTGAAAAGGTCCTCAAGCATTGGCGGAATCTCGGTTTTCAAATCGTCCTGAAAGGCAACGATCAGCGACACCACGAATAGCTCCCGAAGGGGGCTTTCTTGGGACAAAGAGCGAACATTTATCTGACTCCGCTCGATGTGAACACCATCGATTAGGCTGGGAAGTAAGGAAACGGCATCCTGGATTGCTATGTCTGCTGCTTGCAGCGCCGCTATTACGTCCACCAAAGGTGTTGAGCCTCTTGTGTCGTAAGTGATTTGTATTGGAAGGTTGATCGCCGCCATTGTTGAAGCAAAGCAGAATTGTGTTTGATTAGATAGCCATAGCCACAATTCTCACGATCTTATCCGGTGGAGTTTGACGCTTTTGCTCATAAGGACCTGAAAATCCATTCTCTCCACATCTGGCGAAGTAGGCGGCGCAACCCCCTTCCACCCATCCCGCCGCCATGCCATGTTCCCCCTCGCGGCCGGGCAGGCCGTTTCATTCCGGGGGGAATATCCAATGTTTTACGCTTCCGTGCGCCGCGCTGCCGCGGCGCTTTGCCTTGCCGCCTTGTTTGCGCCCGTCGCGCATGCCGGCGATGTCACCTTCGAGATCAAGAACAGCCATCCGAACGCCATGCGCGTCGAACTCTACAGCCAGGACCGCGACCATGTCTGGCCGGGCAACAATCAGGATTATTATCTCAACGACGGCGAGACCAAGTCGATCCCGCTGTCCTGCAATGACGGCGAATCGATCTGCTATGGCGCCTGGGTCGATGGCGACGACAGCACCTATTGGGGTGTCGGCCCCGGCAACACGGAAAAGTGCGACGATTGCTGCTACACCTGCAGCGGCGGCGAGACCGAGGAAATCGATCTGGTGCCGTGACGTGGCAAATCTCCCCCCTTGAGGGGGAGATGGCCGGCAGGCCAGAGGGGGTCGGTACGTCCTGATGCGACGTCCCATCGCGGACAGATGATGCCGGCGCTCCACGCGCAACGCCCCCCTTCTGTCGCCTTCGGCGACATCTCCCCCTCAAGGGGGGAGATCAGGCGCCCAGCCTCTCAGGCAGCTTGACGCCGTCCCGGCCGCCGCCATAGCGTGACGCCTTCAGCAAGGAGATGCACCCATGGCAGGCACGGTCGAAGGCGAAAAAATCGATATCGGCTTTTCCGGGCGCCGCTGCATCCATTCGCGCAATTGCGTGCTGGGCGATCCCCATGTCTTCGTGCCCAATGCGCCCGGCCAGTGGATCCACCCCGAGGCGGCCAGCGTCGAGAAGATCGTGGCGCTCGCCGAAGCCTGCCCGTCCGGCGCCATCACCTATATCCGCAAGGATGGCGGGCCGCAGGAGCAGCCGCCGGTGGTCAACACCGTGCGCATCAGGGAGAACGGCCCGCTGGCGGTGCACGCCGAGATCGTGCTTGGCGGCGAGACGTTCTTCCGCGCCACGCTGTGCCGCTGCGGCGCCTCGGAAAACAAGCCGTTCTGCGACGGCAGCCACGCCAAGGCAGGCTTCACCGCCACGGGCGAGCCGCCGCTGAAGGATACGCCGGCGCTGGAGGCGCGCAATGGCCCGCTGACCGTCACACCGACGACCAACGGCCCGCTCAAGCTCGAAGGCAATGTCGAAATCGTCACCGGCACCGGCCACACGGTCGACCGCACCCAGCGCGCCTTCCTCTGCCGTTGCGGCCATTCCGCCAACAAGCCGTTCTGCGATGGATCGCACAAGCGCGTGGGGTTTGTGGGGTAGGAGGGCTGTCCGGCCAAGCTGCCAATCTCCCCCCAAGTGGGGGAGATGTCCGGCAGGACAGAGGGGGGCGCCATAGAGCGCCAATTTCAGCAGTACAATGCCTCATACGCCATTGCCTCCAAAACACCGCGCAAATGCCCGATCGATGCGTAAGGTCATGACCTCTGCTGAATTGAAGCTCTGGAACGAGCTTCGCGCGCACCGGCTGATGGGGCTTGGCTTTCGGCGACAACTTCCGGTCGCCGGTTACATTGTCGATTTCGCCTGCCCGGAGCAGAAGCTGATCGTGGAAGTCGACGGCTCCTAGCATACCGAAGCCGATGCTGTTGCCAGAGACGAAGCAAGGACAGTGCGCCTGGAACAGGACGGCTGGACCGTCCTGCGTTTCTGGAACGATGACATCATCCGCGACATCGACAATGTCTGCCAGCATATCGTGATTGCGGCGGGGCTCGCCGAGGTGCCTTAGATCGTGGCAAGGTCGGCGGGACAGCGCCCCCTCTGTCCTGCCGGACATCTCCCCCACGAGGGGGGAGATTGGCCGTCACCACGATCATCGCCCGTGGCCCAGCCATCACGGCTTTATCGATCGGCCGGTATCCGCTAAGGGGCGGAGACGAATTCTCCGGACGCAAATATGACCGCCAGGCCCAAACCCTCACCCCTGTTCCTCGGCATCGACACCGGCGGCACCTACACCGACGCGGTGCTGTGGTCGGAGGCCGGTGGCCCAAGCGGCAAAGTTCTGGCCAAGGCCAAGGCGCTGACGACGCGCCACGATCTCGCCGTCGGCATATCGGGCGCGGTCGATGCGGTGCTGCAAAAAGCCGGCACCGACCCGACTGCGATAAAACTGGTGTCGATGTCGACGACGCTTGCCACCAACGCGCTGGTCGAGGGCCAGGGCGGCCGGGTCGCGCTGGTGATGATCGGCTTTGCCGAGGGCGACCTTGCCCGCGACGGGCTGAAGGCCGCACTTGGCACCGATCCCGTGGTGTTCTGCCCCGGCGGCCACGATGTCCACGGCAATGCGGCAAAGCTCGATCTGTCCGGGCTGGAGGCAGCTTTGCCGGAATGGGAAAAGTCGGTGTCCGGCTTTGCAGTCTGCGCCTATTTCGCCACCCGCAATCCGGCGCACGAGCTAAGCGCGCGGAACCTGATCCGCGACGTAACCGGCCTGCCGGTCACCGCCAGCCACGAACTGTCGGCCAAGCTCGGCGGGCCGCGCCGGGCGCTGACGACCTTGCTCAACGCCAGACTGATCTCGATGATCGACCGGCTGGTCGCGGCAACCGAAGGCTTTTTGGCCGCGCGCAACATCGCCGCCCCGCTGATGGTGGTGCGCGGCGACGGCGCTTTGGTCTCGGCCGCCTTTGCCCGCCAGCGGCCGATCGAGACGATCCTGTCCGGCCCGGCCGCCAGCCTCGTCGGCGCCCGCCACATGACCGGCCTCGACGATGCCGTGGTCTCCGACATCGGCGGCACCACCACCGACGTCGCCGTGCTCGACAAGGGTCGGCCGCGGCTCGATCCGGAAGGCGCCACCGTCGGCGGCTTCCGCACCATGGTCGAAGCGGTCGCCATGCGCACCTTTGGCCTGGGCGGCGATTCCGAAGTGGCGCTGGAGGACGGCGTGCTCAACCCGAAAATCCTGCTCGGGCCGCGCCGCCTGGTGCCGCTGGCGCTGGCCGGCATGATACATGGCGAGGCGGTTGCATCAGAGCTGGAACGCCAGCTGCGGGCTCCCAATCCTGGTCGCATGGACGGACGTCTGGCGGTTCGAACCGGCGTGCCGGAGCGGCTGGCGGCCGGACTGACCGGTGCCGAAGCCAAGCTTTACGAACTGATCGGTGCCGTGCCGCAGGCTCTCGACAGATTGCTGACCTCGAATGCCCAGAACGCCACCTTGAACCGGCTGGTGTCGCGCGGGCTGGTGCATGTCGCCGGCTTCACGCCGTCGGATGCCGCGCATGTGCTGGGCAGGCAGGCCAATTGGGATGCGGCCGCGGCGCGTCTCGGCGCCGAGCTGTTAGCGCGCAGGCGCGACGGCCGCGGCCAGTTCATCGCCGCCTCGCCGGAGGCGATCTCGGAACGGGTGCTGACCGCGCTGACCCGCCTGTCGGCCGAAGTCATCCTCGAGACCGCCTTCGCCGAGGATGGGCTGGATGGCGCGGCGACCGTCGCCCATGCGCTGGTCCAGCGTGCCGTCGACGCCCATCCAGGCATCGCCCGCCTCAGCGTCGCGCTCGACCGTCCGGTGATCGGCCTCGGCGCCTCGGCGCCGCTGCACTATGCCGGGCTGGCTGAGCTGGTCGGCAATCGATGCGTGGTGCCGGAGGATACCGATGTCGCGAATGCGCTCGGCGCCGTCGTCGGCCAGGTCCGGGTCTCGGCCGAGGCGCGGGTCAGCCAGCCCAAGGAAGGGCTGTTCCGTGTCGCCTCAGGCGAAAGCGTGCGGGACTTCAACGACGAGGCGGCGGCAATCGCGGCGGCGGAGAAAGATGTGCGGGCGATTGCCGCTGGACGCGCGAAGGACGCCGGCACCGACAGCGCCGAGATCGAAATCGCAAGCGAGTTCCGCGTCTCGACCGTCGAGGGCCAGCGCATGTTCATCGAGGCGCATGTCGTGGCGATCGCGTCGGGACGGCCAAGGATTGCGGTGTGAGCGCGTAATCTCCCCCCTCGAGGGGGAGATGTCGCCGAAGGCGACAGAGGGGGTCGCCTCGCATGAAGCGCGACTTCCTTGTGCCGCAGGAGGCCGAGCCCGGTCGAACCGACCCCCTCTGGCCGCTTCGCGCCCATCTCCCCCTCGAGGGGGGAGATCGGCAGCGAAAACGCCCTACCTTCACCTAAGCCGAATTGACCCTGCCACCCTGACATGTCAAAGGCCCGGCCTAGCCTTCGTCTGGAGAAGCCCTGATGACCGATCGCGTCGAGATCGCCGGATTGCGGATTGCCCGCGAGCTTCATGATTTCGTCGTGAACGAGGCGCTGCCGGGCACCGGCATCGAGGCGGAGGCATTCTGGAACGGTTTTTCGGCCATCGTCCATGATCTCTCGCCAAAAAATCGGGCGCTGCTCGAAAAGCGCGACGCCATGCAGGACAAGCTCGACCGCTGGTACCGCGACAATGGCGCGCCCGTCGACATGGAGGCCTACAAGACGTTCCTCCGCGAGATCGGCTATCTCCTGCCCGAGGGGCCGGCGTTCAGCGTGACCACCGAAAATGTCGACCCTGAAATCGCTTCGGTCGCCGGGCCGCAGCTGGTGGTGCCGGTGATGAACGCGCGTTATGCGCTGAACGCCGCCAATGCGCGCTGGGGTTCGCTGTACGATGCGCTCTACGGCACCGATGCCATTCCGGAGACGGACGGCGCCGAGCGAGGCAACAAATTCAATCCGGCGCGCGGTGCCAAGGTCGTCGCCTGGGTGAAAAGCTTCTTCGACGAGGCGGCGCCGCTCACCACAGGCAAATGGGCCGGCGTCAACGGGCTTTCGGTCGCCAACGGCATGTTGCGGCTCGGCGAGGGTGCCGGCGCCACCACGCTTGCCGACCTCAAGCAGTTTGCCGGCTATCGCGGCGATGCCGCCAATCCCGAAGCCGTCCTGCTGGTCAAGAGCGGCCTGCACATCGAAATCGTTGTCGACCACAACAACCAGATCGGCCGCACCGATCCGGCCGGCATTGCCGATGTCGTGCTGGAATCTGCGCTGACCACCATCCAGGACTGCGAGGATTCGGTCGCCGCGGTGGATGCGCAGGACAAGGTGCTGGTCTACCGCAACTGGCTCGGCCTGATGAAGGGCGACTTGGCGGAAGAGATCACCAAGGCCGGCAAGAGCTTTGTCCGCAGGCTCAACCCCGACCGCACCTATACCGCGCCGGATGGCGGCACGCTGACCTTGTCCGGCCGCTCGCTGATGCTGGTCAGGAATGTCGGCCACCTCATGACCAATCCGGCGATATTAGACCGCGAAGGCAACGAGGTGCCGGAAGGCATCATGGATGCGGCGCTGACGGTGCTGATCGCGCTGCACGACATCGGCCCGAAGGGGCGGCGCGCCAATTCTCGCGCCGGCTCAATGTATATCGTAAAGCCCAAGATGCACGGGCCCGACGAAGTTGCCTTCGCGGTCGAGATTTTCGACCGCGTCGAAGCGCTGCTCGGCATGGCGAAAAACACCATCAAGATGGGCATCATGGACGAAGAGCGGCGCACCACCGTCAACCTCAAGGAGGCGATCCGCGCCGCGAAAGATCGCGTCGTCTTCATCAACACCGGCTTTCTCGACCGCACCGGCGACGAGATCCACACCTCGATGGAAGCCGGCCCGATGATCCGCAAGGGCGACATGAAACAGGCCGCCTGGATTGCCGCCTACGAAGCCTGGAACGTCGATACCGGCCTCGAATGCGGGCTGGCCGGCCGCGCCCAGATCGGCAAGGGCATGTGGGCGATGCCCGACCTGATGGCGGCAATGCTGGCCGAGAAAATCGCGCACCCCAAGGCCGGCGCCAACACCGCCTGGGTGCCGTCGCCGACGGCAGCAACCCTGCATGCCACGCACTACCACAAGGTCGACGTCCACGCCGTGCAGCAGGCTCTGAAGAGCCGGCCCAAGGCCAGGCTCGACGACATCCTGTCGGTACCGGTGGCAAGGCTGCCGAACTGGTCTCAGGAAGACATCCAGAAGGAGCTCGACAACAACGCGCAGGGGATTCTGGGCTATGTCGTGCGCTGGATCGACCAGGGCGTCGGCTGTTCGAAAGTACCAGATATAAACGACGTCGGCCTGATGGAGGACCGCGCCACGCTGCGCATCTCCTCTCAGCACATCGCCAACTGGCTGCATCACCGCGTCTGCACGCCCGAGCAGGTCATGGAGACGATGAAGCGCATGGCGGCTATCGTCGACCGCCAGAATGAAGGCGATCCGCTCTACCGGCCGATGGCACCGGAATTCGACAAGTCCATCGCCTTCCTCGCCGCCTGCGATCTCGTCTTCAAAGGCCGCGTCCAGCCCAACGGCTACACCGAGCCAGTGCTGCACGCGCGGAGGTTGGAATTGAAGGCGAAAGGGCAGGAGCGATAGTCGCCAGCGTCCCCCTCCCCTCAAGGGGAGGGTGGCCCGAAGGGCCGGGAGGGGTCCTGGGTGCAGTGCGCTGACGCCCATTCTGACGATGCGCCTCGGGAAGAGCACGGCAACGCTCCGCACGCGGATCGGTTTCGAAATACAGCAAGGCCGAGGGTCCCACCACTGACCCCACCCGGCCGCTTCGCGGCCACCCTCCCCTCAAGGGGGAGGGGAGCGTCCCTCACGCCGCTTGTG
Source organism: Mesorhizobium sp. M0174 (assembly GCF_040322275.1). Classification (NCBI taxonomy): domain Bacteria; kingdom Pseudomonadati; phylum Pseudomonadota; class Alphaproteobacteria; order Hyphomicrobiales; family Phyllobacteriaceae; genus Mesorhizobium; species Mesorhizobium sp. M0174. The sequence goes on along the minus strand of NZ_JAMYTB010000004.1, from coordinate 368,018 downwards.
CCATCCGCTCCGAACTCATGCGGTAGGAAATCGCCTCGGCCAGATGGATGCGCCGAGACCGCCGGCACCTCGATCCTGAGATCGATGCGATCGAGCAGCGGGCCGGAAATGCGCGCCTGGTAGTCGGTGCGGCAGCGGTCGCCGCGCAGGCAGCGATAGCCCGGCTCGCCGGCCATGCCGCAGCGGCACGGGTTCATCGCCGCGACCAGCTGGATGCGCGCCGGATAGGTGACGCGATGATTGGCGCGCGCGATCATGCAGTCGCCGGTCTCCAGCGGCTGGCGCAGCGCATCGAGCGCCTGCGGCGAGAATTCGGGAAACTCGTCGAGGAACAGCACGCCGTGATGGGCGAGCGAGGCCTCGCCCGGCCGCACGCGCAACCCGCCACCGACCATCGCCGCCATCGAAGCCGAATGATGTGGCGCGCGGAACGGCCGCCGGTCGGTGAGCTTTCCTTCCCCGAGCTCGCCGGCCACCGAGGCGATCATCGAGACTTCGAGCAATTCCCTGGGCGCCAGCGGCGGCAGGATCGACGGCAGCCGCTGCGCCAGCATCGACTTTCCCGACCCCGGCGGCCCGACCATCAAAAGATTGTGGCCGCCGGCGGCCGCCACCTCCAGCGCCCGCTTGGCGGTCTCCTGGCCCTTGATGTCGGCAAGGTCGGGCAGGTCGCGCGCCGCGGCATGGATGCCGGCTTCCGGCCGTGACAGAACCTGCGTGCCGCGAAAATGATTGGCGATGGCAATCAGGCTGCGCGGCGCCAATATGTCGAAATCCTTGCCGGCCCAGGCCGCTTCCGGCCCGCAGGCGAACGGGCAGATCAGGCCCTTGCCTTCGGCATTGGCGCCGATCGCCGCCGGCAGCGCGCCGGCCACCGCGGCAATGGTGCCGTCGAGCGATAATTCACCAAGCACGACATAGCCGGCCAGCATGTCGCCCGGAATGGCGCCGAGCGCCGCCATCAGCCCGAGCGCGATCGGCAAATCGTAGTGGCTGCCTTCCTTCGGCAGGTCGGCGGGTGCCAGATTGACGGTGACCTTCTTCGACGGCATCGACAGGCCGGATGCATGAAGTGCTGCCTGCACCCGCTCGCGGCTTTCGGCTACAGCCTTGTCGGCCAGCCCGACGATGTGCATGTTGACCTTGCCCGGCGCGATCATCACCTGCACGTCGACCGGCACGGCCTCGATGCCTTGGAAAGCAACCGTGCGAACCCGCGCCACCATGTCTTCACCCCGGATGCGGCTTTTGCCCCAAGCCTTTGCGATCATGCCGCGAACGGCGTCACCGGAGACAACCACAGATTTCCGGCGAAGGCAAGAACATTTGGGGAACGGCTGAACGCAACGGCTGCGATGGTTTGCAACGCGGCCGCTCGCGAAGCGAGGCTAGCTGCGCTTCTCCTCCACCGCATTCCAGAACAGGCTGGCGATGTCGGCGCCGCCGAAGCGCTGCACTTCGCGTATGCCGGTCGGTGAGGTCACGTTGATCTCGGTCATGTAGTCGCCGATGACGTCGATGCCGACAAGGATGAAGCCGCGCTCCTTCAGCGAGGGGCCGATGCGGGCGCAGATCTCGCGTTCGCGTTCCGTCAGCTCGGTCTTTTCGGCGCGGCCGCCGACATGCATGTTGGAGCGCGAATCGTGCTCGGCCGGCACGCGGTTGATGGCGCCGACAGGCTCGCCGTCGATCAGGATGATGCGCTTGTCGCCAGCCCGCACCTCCTTGAGGTAGCGCTGCACGATGTAGGGTTCGCGGAACATCTGGCCGAACATTTCGAGCAGCGAGGCGAGGTTGCGGTCGGCCTCATGCAGGTGGAAAATGCCGGCGCCGCCATTGCCGTAGAGCGGCTTGACGATGATATCGCCGAACTCCTTGCGGAAGGCGGCGACCTCGAACGGATCCTTGGTGATCAGCGTATCCGGCATCAGGTCGGGAAATTCGGTGACGAAGATTTTTTCCGGGCTGTTGCGCACCCAGGCCGGGTCGTTGACCACCAGCGTCTTCGGATGGATGCGCTCGAGGATATGCGTGGTGGTGATGTAGTTCATGTCGAAGGGTGGATCCTGCCGCAAAAGGATGACGTCCATCTCCGAAAGATCGGTGCGGACTTCTTCGCCCAGCGAATAATGGTTGCCCTTCTCGTCGCGGACCTGCATCGCCTCGATACGGGCAAACACCTTGCCGTCGCGCAGCGACAGCCGGTCGGGCGTGTAGTGGAACAACTGGTGCCCGCGCCGCTGCGCTTCCAGCGACAGCGCAAACGACGTATCGCCGGCAATCGACACGGTGGAGATGTGGTCCATCTGGACGGCGACTTTCAGGGGCATGGGTGCTCTCCGGCGCACTTGGAGCGACGTACGTCCACCTGGACGCACATACGCTCCAACATTCTTGAATCCATGCATCGTGCTTTCCGAAAATCGATTCCGATTTTTCGGGCCGATGCATCGACGACAGCGATATAGGGAAATCGGCGGCCTCTGCCAATCGGCCAAGGTCATGATGAGGCTGCGCTTCGCGTGGCGCAGACCCCAATGCGATGTGCGTTCAGCGGTCGAAGACCAGCTTGGAATAGCCGAGGAAGGACAGCGCCATGGCAACCAGTGAGGCGACCGCAAGGGCGACGAGCGGTGGCACCATCGGCAGCGCGAACAGCATGGCGCAATAGACGAGATAATTGACGAGGCTGGTGGCAATGCCGACGCCGCCATAGCGTGCGCCCTCTTGCGCGACGCCGCGGCTGGAAGGCGAGAAGGTCAGATGGCGGTTGATCAGCCAGGTGACGGACAGGGCAAAACCGATCGAGATGATGCGAGCCGCGAAGGGGCCAAGCGGCGCTATCGCCAACACCAGCCAAAGCGCCGCCGCGTCGGCGACCAAGCCGATGCCGCCGGCGACAATGAAGCGGGCGAGGCGTCCCATTTAGAGATCTAAGCCGCCCGCGGGGTCTTGCGCGGTCCGGCCTTCAAAGTTGCGAGCGCACTTGCGCGTTCGCGTTCGACGCGGCCGGAAGGCATCGACAGATAGAAGATGCGCTTCTGCTCGGCCCGGCCGCGCGACACCGAATCGAGGATTACCCCGGTCACCGCCGCCAGCATCGACAGCAGCAGCAGCCCGACCGACAGCACCCACGTCGGCATGCGCGGCACAAGCCCGGTTTCGGCGAACTCGATCAGCACCGGCGCCATCAGAAACAGGCTTGATGCCAGGAAGAACACCGAAAAAGCGCCGAAGAAACGCAGCGGCTGCGTCTCCTTCATCAGCATGGCGAACATCCACAGGATCTTCGCGCCGTCGCGAAAGGTCGACAGCTTCGACGAGGAGCCTTCCGGCCGGCGGCCATAGTCGAGTCCGATCTCGCTGACCGGCAATTTGAGCTGCGAGGCGTGCACCGACATTTCGGTCTCGATCTCGAAACCGCCGGAAACGGCGGGAAAACTCTTGACGAAGCGCCTGGTGAAGGCGCGGTAACCCGAGAAGATATCGGTAAAGTCCGAGCCGAACAAACGTTTGTAGAGGCTGTTGAAGATGCGGTTGCCGAAGGCGTGGCCTGTCCTGCCGGCGTCGTTGGCGACGCCGCGCCTGGTGCCCACTACCATGTCGGAGCGCTCGGTCAGCAGCGTGTTGATCAGTTGCGGCGCGTCCTCCGGCGCATAGGTGCCGTCGCCGTCGGCCATCAGGTAGATGTCGGCCTCGATGTCGGCGAACATGCGGCGCACGACATTGCCTTTGCCCTGGCGCGGCTCGCGCACCACGATGGCGCCGGCGGCGCGGGCTCGGAGCGCCGTCAGGTCGCGCGAATTGTTGTCGTAGACATAGATCGCGGCGGCAGGCAGCGTTTCGCGAAAGCGCCGCACCACTTCGCCGATCGTCAGCTCCTCATTGTAGCAAGGCAGGAGCACGGCGATGCTCGGCTCATGGCGCACTTCTTGTGGCATTTTCGTCTCCGGATGCCCTGTGAGGCCCCTGACCGCTCAAACGCCGGCCTCGCTCGGGCGGCTTTACTATTTATTGAAGCTGTTAAGGCTAGGTTTAAACCGCCCCGTATTCCTTCCAAAGGTCCCGATATGAGCACAGCCGACGATGGCGCCTCCATTTGGAGGTCCGATATCGCGCTGGCGCTGCTTGCCACGGTGCTGGCGCTTGCCGTCAATGCCTTTGCCGGCTTCCCGGCACTGACCAATGCCGGCGGCGACAACGACAATCTGCTGCGCCTCGTCGAAGTTCGCGACATGCTCGCCGGCCAAAGCTGGTTCGATCTCCACCAGTACAGGATGGGCCTGCAAGGCGGCTTCGTCATGCACTGGTCGCGCCTGGTCGATGCGCCGATCGCCGCCATCATCATCGCCGTATCGGCCCTGACCGGCAGCGCGGCGCTTGCCGAGAATGTCGCGCAAGTGCTGTGGCCGGCGCTGCTCTTCTGCCTGACCGTATTTTTCACGGCTCGCGCCGCGCGCAGCTTTGCCGGGTGCGGCGCTGTGCTGCCGGCTGTCATCGTCGGCGCTGCCGCACTGCATTTCCTCGGCATTTTTTCGCCTGGCGCGCTCGATCACCACAATATCCAGCTGATGCTGAGCATGGCCAGCCTGAGCCTGTTGCTTGAAGCGCCATTGCGCAAGGCGGCGGCATTGCTCTCCGGCCTATGCGCCGGGCTGATGCTGGCCATCGGTATGGAAACCGCGCCCTACGTTGCCACCATCGGCGCCTATGTCGCCATGCTGTTTGCCCTCGACGCCAATGGCGAGAGGCTGATCGCCAAGGATTTCGGCCTCGGCTTTGCCGGCGTTTCCGCTCTCGTCTTTGTCGCGACCATTGCGCCATCCGCCTGGGGTCAGGCGCAATGCGACGCATTCTCAACCGTGCAGTTCGTCGTCGCAGCGATTGCCGGAACCGGCCTTGCGGCGACAGCGTCGATCGAGCCGGCCGGCCGCACGCGCCAACGGCGCATCGCCTCACTTGGCCTGCTCGCCATGCTATTGGGCGCTGTCGTCGTCTTGTTGTTCCCACAATGCCTGGCAGCGCCCTATGCCAATCTCGATCCGCGCCTCAAGGAGCTATGGCTTGATCACATCGACGAGGCGCAGTCGCTGTTCAAGCTGCTCGCTGAAGATCCGGCCGGGGTGGTGGCGCGCTATGCCACGCCGCTCATTGCGCTCGTGCTGATGGCGCTTCGCCTTGGCCGCGGTGGCTGGCGGCGGCAGGACAGCCTTGTCGGCGCGCTGCTTGTCGTGGCCTTCATCGTCAGCGCCTGGCAGGTACGCGGTTCGACATTCTCGATCGCCTTCGCCGTCATTCCGCTTGCCGCCTGGATTGCCAAATGGCGTCAACGGGCCGAGGCCAGCGCGTCGCGCGGTGTGGCGCTGCGCATGGCTGCCGTCTGGCTGGTTTCGGTGAATGCGGTCTGGACTGGGGCTGCCGCGGCGACCTCGGTAGCCTTCGACCACAGCAACACCACGGCGGATAATGGCGACGGCACCGACGTCGCTTGCCAGCGCAAGGCCTCCTTTGCGGCACTCGGCCGCCTGCCCGGCACCACCGTGCTGGCAATTTCCAATCTCGGATCGCCTATCCTGGCCTATTCCGGACATCGCGTCTTCGCCGGGCCTTATCATCGCAATGTCGCCGGCAACCTGCTGGCGCTCGATGCCTTCCTTGGGTCCGATGCCGATGCCAGGACGGTCGTCGCGGATCATAACGTCGGCCTCGTCGCGCTGTGCCCCGGCAGCGCCGAAAGCAAGCTCCTCGCAGCCAAGGCGCCGGCAGGCTTTCTTGCCGGGCTGATGCGCGGCAGCGTGCCGGAATGGCTTGCGCCGGTTGCCGGGACCAGCGGAGCCGCCGTCGAATTGTACCGCGTCCGGGTGGGCGGCTGATCGATCGGCGGCGCGTGCGGCCTTTTGTCGGACATAAGTCGCGCCAATCCACTCTTTCGCCCTTGCCCGCCCGACACGGCTGGATAGGATGCGCGCCGGCCGACCGAGATCATTGGACCGGGAGAGAATTTCATGATGCCATCGGCACGCTTTGCCGACCTCGAAGGCGCTTCGGTGCTGATCACCGGCGGCGGCTCCGGCATTGGTGCTGCCTTGACCGAAGGTTTTGTCCGCCAGGGGGCAAAGGTCGCCTTTATCGATATCGCCGACCGTCCGAGCCTGGCGCTGGCCGATCGGTTGGACAAGGAACTCGGCCGGCGGCCGTTCTATCTCAAGACCGACATACGCGACATCGAGGCATTGCGGGTATCAATCGCCAAAGCCGCCGAGGCGCATGGCGACGTGACCGTGCTGGTCAACAATGCCGCTCAGGATGACCGTCATGCCGTCGAAGACGTCACGGTCGAGTTCTGGGACAACAACCATGCCATCAACCTGCGCCCGCATTTCTTCAGCGCACAGGCGGTGGCGCCGGGCATGAAGCGGGCCGGTGGCGGCTCGATAATCAATTTCACCTCGACCTCGTTTCTCATCAACCATCCCGATATGCCGGCCTATACCGCCGCCAAGGCCGGCATCGTCGGCCTTACCAAGGGTCTCGCCGGCAAGCTCGGTGCCGACGGCATTCGCGTCAACGCGATCGCGCCCGGCTGGGTAATCACCGAGCGGCAGAGAAAGCTCTGGGTCACCGAACAGGCGCTCGCCGCTCACGTCGCCAAGCAGTGCATCAAGCGTGTGATGCAGCCGGAAGACATTGTCGGCACCGTGCTGTTCCTGGCGCCGGATGCTTCACGCATGCTGACCGCGCAGATGCTGATCGTCGACGGGGGGTTCCTGTGATCTCACCGAGCAAGGCAGCTTCCGTCGCAGCCGTCGACTGGGGCACCACCCGCATGAGGGTATGGCTGCTCGACGGCACCGGCGACGTTCTCGCCGAGCGGCGCGGCGATGACGGACTGATCACCGCTCAGGCTAAAGGGTTTTCGTCCATTCTCGAAGGGCATCTGGCCGCCATGGGCGCACCCGAAAACCTGCCGGTCATCATTTGCGGCATGGCCGGCTCGCGCCAGGGCTGGCTGGAGGCGCCCTATGTCAGCGTTCCCACGCCAATCGGCGCTATCCTGGCCGAAGCTGCCCGCATTCCCGGCCAGCGCCGCGATATCCGCATTGTGCCCGGCCTTGCCCAGCGCCTCGCCGATGCACCTGACGTCATGCGCGGTGAGGAAACGCAGCTTGCCGGAGCCGGTTTGCCGGCAAAGGGACGTCACCTCGTCTGCATGCCCGGCACCCATTCGAAATGGGTGCTGGTCGAGGACGGCTCTGTTGCCGGGTTCGGCACCTGGCCGACCGGCGAGCTGTTTTCGGTGCTGGCCGCGCACTCGATCCTGCGCCATTCGCTGGGCGAGCCGCCGCAGCCGGTTGCCGCCGAAAGTCCGTTTTTTCGGGACTGGTGCCTGAAGGCGTTGGCCGAAGGCGGTGACGTCGTTTCAAGTTTGTTCTCGATCCGCGCTGCTAGCCTGTTGCAGGACCTGAAGCCCGAAGATGCCGCCGCCTGCCTGTCCGGCCTGCTGATCGGCGGCGAGATCGCTTCGGCAAATCGCCGTTATGAAGCAAGCGCTGTGCCCGTCGTGCTGATCGCGTCGGGCGCACTCGGCACGCTCTATGCCGAGGCGCTCGGCCTTGCCGGGCTCGCTTTCAGGGCCGTCGACGCCGACGAGGCGGTGCGTGCCGGCCTTGCCGAAGCCGCGCGCGAGAATGGCATGATCGCCAAAAATGGAGTTGCCGCATGACCGAAACCGCACCTTTTCCAAAGCTCGAGCGGGGTCTGGTCGCGATCCTGCGCGGCCTGAAGCCAAGCGAGGCGGTGGCGATCGGCCAGGCGATCTTCGGCGCCGGCATCGAAGCGATCGAGGTGCCGCTCAACTCGCCCGAGCCCTTTGCCTCCCTAGCCAGCATTGTCGAAGCGCTTCCTCCAACAGCTCTGGTCGGCGCCGGCACGGTGCTCACCGCCGCCGATGTCGACGGTCTGCACAAGGCCGGCGGGCGGCTGCTGGTCAGCCCCAATATCGATGCCGAGGTCATGGGCCGTGCCATGCAGTACGGTATGGTGACAATGCCCGGCGTGTTCACGCCGACCGAGGCATTCCAGGCCATCCGGCTCGGTGCTTCGGCACTGAAATTCTTCCCGGCGAGCGTGCTTGGCGCGGCAGGCATTTCGGCGATGCGCGCGGTGCTGCCGGCCAATGTGCTGGTCGGCGCCGTCGGCGGCGTTTCAGACAAGGATTTTGCCGGCTATAAGGCAGCCGGCGTCAGCGTCTTCGGTCTTGGCTCCAGCCTGTTCAAGCCGGGCATGAGCGTCGACGAAGTGGCAGCACGGGCGAAAGCCGCAGTTCAGGCCTGGGACGCGGCGTTTGGAGTGGCATGATGAGCGAGACAATCGTTTCGGTTTTTTCCGACCATGTCTGCCAATTGGGCGAGGGACCAAGCTATGACCCTGCGACCGACACGCTCTACTGGTTCGACATCGTCAACGGCCAGCTCCTGGAAAAGCGTTTGTCCGGCGGTGCGGTCAAGATCCACGAGCTCCGCCAGATGGCCAGTGCCATTGCCGTCATCGACGACCAGCGTCAGCTGATCGCCACCGAGACCGGCCTGCATGTCCGCGACGTCGCGACCGGCAAGCTGACGCTGCACACCCCGATCGAGGCCGATAATACGGTCACCCGCTCGAACGATTCGCGCGTTCATCCTTGCGGCGCCCTCTGGGTCGGCACAATGGGCAAGGGCGAGGAGAAGGCCGCCGGTTCGATCTACTGGTTCTTCAAGGGCGAGCTGCGCCGGCTCTATGCGGATATCACGGTGCCCAATTCTATCTGCTTTTCCGAGGATGGGTCGATCGCCTACTACACCGATACCAGCACCGGCCTGTTGATGCGCGTCGGCTGCGATCCGGCGACCGGCCTCCCGGTTGGCGAACCGAAGGTCTTCGTCGATCACCGTTCGGCCAAGGGCTATATCGATGGTTCGGTGCTCGACCGCGACGGGATATTGTGGAACGCTTGCTGGGGCGGCAGCGTCGTCGAAGCCTATGGACCCGACGGCAAGCTTGTCCGTTCGGTGGCGATGCCGACGACGCAGCCGTCCTGTCCGGCTTTCCTCGGCAGGAATGCCGACCGGATCGCGGTCACCTCCGCCTGGTCGGGCAAGAGCGAGAAGCAGCGCCTGCTCGACCCGCAAGCCGGCATGACGTTTATGCTCGACATTCCGGTCAATGGTCGCTTCGAGCCGCGCGTGCTGATCGCCTGAGGACAGTTGCTGTCGTGCAGGCGTCCGGCTGACGTCGGTTGCGCGCAAGCCGAATACGTTCGCCGTGCGATGGTAGGCAATCGTGCTGCCAGGAGCCGTTCCACCCATGTCAAGCCGCAAGCCGAAGCTGATCCTTGTCTACGAGCCGGAACAGGCCTGCTTCGATCGGCTGGTCGCCGATAACCACGTGCCGGAGCGTGCCGCCGAAATCGCCTCCTACCTAGCGCAATCGACCGACATCGCTGCTGAATTCGACGCACTTGCCGCCGCTTGCCAAACGCGCGGCTTGTCGTTTGCGCCGGTGGCGCTCGACGACGCCGCAAGCGTTCTCGCCGGCGAAGTTCCGAAGACCTCGCTTGTCTGGACGTTGACCGATGGCATTGCCTATTTCCGCGGGGGCGCGGCACCGGCTCTGGCACGGCTGAATGGCTTCGACGCGATCGGCGCCGACGATGCGTTGTTCGCGCTCTGCCAAGACAAGTTCCGGTCCGGCGCCGTGCTCGGCGCGCTTGGCCTGCCGGTGCCGCAGGCGGGCCTTGCCCGTGACGGCGCGTGGCTGGTCGCGCCACCGGCCTCGCCCGCCGGCTGGTTCGTCAAGCCGAACCGGCTCGGCGCCAAGATCGGCATCTGGCCGGATTCGCGCTGTCACGATCTCGGCCATGCGCTGAAGCTTAGCCGGCGGGTATTCGCCGCCTATAGCGACGATGTCGTCGTCCAGCCCTATGTCGCCGGACGCAATGTGCGGGCCAGCTTTCTCGGCCTGAAGCCGGATACCGGCATTGAGGCGCTCGGCGTCGCCTTTGTCGATTCGGGCGGCGATTTCCAAACCATGCAGGACAGCCTGGCGCTTTACGGCAATACCGGCGAAGCGGCCAAAGCCACAGGAAATTACGCTGAGCCGTTGCTGCTTCCCGTTGACGCCAGCCAGCCTCGAGCCGATGCAAGAATCCGTCGCATCGCCGAAAGCCTGATGGTCGGGCTTGGCCTGCGCGACGTCTTTTCCATCGACTTCCGGGTCGAAGCCGACGACAGCGTGCATCTCATCGAGTTCGAGGTCTGCCCGGGCATGCCTTGCTTCGATTTTCGCGATTACTGTCGCAAGCAATGGGGCCTGAGCCTCGCCGATGCGATGGCGGAGGCAGCGGCGAACCGGCTTCGCGCCTAAATCCCCTCGACCAACACGATTTCGCCATCGGCCACCTTCTGGCGGATCGCGACGGCGCGCTGGTATTCGGGCGAGTGGTAGCAGTCATGCGCCACCGCAAGCGACGGAAATTCGATGATCACGTTGCGGTCGCGGCCCGGTCCCTCTGCCTTCTCATGCGCGCCGCCGCGCGCCAGGAACTTGGCGCCGAAGCGGTCGAAGGCCAGCTTGGCGGCTGCGACATAGTCTTTGTAGCCTTCCGCATCGCGCACATCGACGCGAGCGATCCAGTATCCCTTGGGCATGGTATTTCTCCGGGTTAATTCCTGGCGTCAGGCCGAGCGCATTTCATCGAGAATGGCTTCCGCCGCCGCCCGCCTGTCGGTGGCGCCGACGATCGGCCGGCCAACGACGAGATGGCTGGAGCCGTTGCGGATCGCCTGCGCCGGCGTCACCACGCGTTTCTGGTCGCCATGGTCGCTGCCCTTCGGTCGGATTCCCGGCGTCACTACCGCCAGATCGGGGCCGACGATGCGGCGTACCGCCTCCGCTTCCTCGGCCGAACAGACAATGCCGCCCATGCCGGCATGCAGCGCCTGCTCGGAGCGCCTCAGCACCAGCGTATGCGGGTCATATTCATAGCCGGCGTCGATCACGTCTTGCTCGTCCATCGAGGTCAGCACGGTAACCCCGAGCAGGCAAAGGTCGCTGCCCCTGGCAGCCTCGACCGCCGCCTTCATCGTCTTCGGATAGGCGTGGATGGTCAGCATGCTCATGCCCATCCTGACGATGTTGTCGACCCCCTTGGCAACGGTGTTATCGATGTCGAGCAGCTTCATGTCGAGAAAGATCCTGGTGCCGCCGCTGGCCAGCTCGCGGGCGAAGTCGAGCCCGCCGGCAAAGGCGAGCTGGTAGCCGATCTTGTAGAAGGAGACGATCCCGTCGAGCTCGCGCACCGCCTTCTCGGCTTCCCTCAGCGTCGGCAGGTCGAGGCCGACGATCAGCCTTTCCTGAATTGTGTCGGCACGCGCGGCGTCCGGGATCATGCCTCGATCCGCGTCGACAGCATGCGCGAGGTTTCGATCAGCGTTCGGCATAGGTGCTCCATCGATTGGCGTAGTCTTTCGTCCCGGAAGTTGCCTTCGTCGTCGAAGGCGCTACCGCCCTCCGGCACCGAACACTCCGGTGTCACCACCTCCATCCGGCAGCGCACCAGCACGGCGCGCAGATGGTTGATGCAACGTATCCCTGCAAAGGGTCCGCTGGAAGACGAGCAGAGGCCGGCGACCTTGCCGGCAAGCGGCCTGAACGTCCGGCCCCCATCCTTGCGCAGTTGGCTCACCCAGTCGATGGTGTTCTTGAGCAGCGGCGGAATGGAGCCGTTATATTCGGGCGTCGCGATCAGCAGGCCGTCATGGGCGGCGATCATCCGGCCGAGCCTGACGGCGTTTTCGGGAATGCCTTCGTCCTTTTCCAGATCCTGGTCGAGGATTGGCAACGGATAGTCGGCGAGCGAGATGCGGGTCACCTCCGCGCCCTGCATGGCAAGTTCCTTCTGCGCCACGTCGGCAGTCCTGCCGCTATAGGCGCCGCTGCGCACCGAACCAGCGACGACGAGAATTTTCGGGATGATCGGCATCGCAATCCCTTGCTGTGGCGGCAGCTATAGGCGATGCGTGGGACGAATCAATAGCCGAGATTGCGGCACGCATTTAGAGCTGGCCGTTTTGGCGACCGGCGCCAGCGGATAGGGCGGACCTCGTGGGATTGGAATGGGTAGGCTATGGTCTTGTCGCTCTCGCGGTGGCTGCTGCCGCCGGCTACGCCGCTTTCGTCCTCAGCCCGTGGCCTTCGGTCCTTCTGATCCGTTACGCTTTTCACAAGGATGCAGTGGCAAAGAACCGCGCGCTTGAAAAGCACGTGCCCGCCAATGTCGGCGAACTGCGCGACGAGCGCTATGGCGAGGACCCCGACGAGACCCTTGACGTCTTCTTTCCCGTGGACGCTCAGGCAAAGGCGTTGCCTACGGTGGTCTGGGTGCATGGCGGCGGCTTCGTTGCCGGAAACAAGGCCGACATCTCGGCATATATGAAAATACTGGCCGGTCGGGGCTACGTCACTGTCTCGGTCGGCTATTCCGTCGCCCCCGGCGCCCGCTATCCGACGCCAGTCCTCCAGGCCAACAAGGCGCTTGCCTTTCTTTCCGGTAATGCCGGCCGCTACCACATCGATCGCAACAGGCTTTTTCTTGCCGGCGACTCCGCCGGCTCGCAGATCGTCGCTCAACTGGCTGCCACAATCAGCAATCCCACCTATGCCGCCATGATGGACGTTGGTCCGGGCATAGAGCGCGCGCAACTGAAAGGCGTTGCACTGTTCTGCGGCATTTACGATCCCGCGATGATCTCGCCCGAAGGGCCTTTCGCCGGCTTCAACAGGACCGTTATGTGGTCGTATCTCGGCGTGAAGCGGCTGGACGATGACCCGCGCATTGCCGAATTTTCAGTCGACAGACACCTGACGCCGCAATTTCCGCCGGCATTCGTCTCGGTCGGCAATGCCGATCCGCTGGCGCCGCAGTCGCGTCAGATCGCGCGCGCGATCACGGCGCAAGGCGTCGCGGTCTACACGCTGTTCTTTCCGGACGACTACAGTCCGGCCCTGCCGCATGAATATCAGTTCGATCTCGACGGCAAGGCGGGAGAACAGGCGTTCGAAAGGCTGACGGCATTCCTGGACCGATTGGCCAACCAGCCGCAATGACCGGCATCCGGAACTCCGACATGTGTTCAGCCGCGCCGATAGATCCAAAGCTGCGTCGGCGGAATGTTGCGGATGACGAAATGGAAATGCTCGACCGTATAGTCGCCGCGGCCGGGCGGGATCGGCGACAGCGGCCCGTAAGTCAGTTGCACGATCGGCCGGCCCGCCGGGATGCGGTCGAGCAGGCTCTCGACATAGGCGATGCGCTGGGCGACCGGGAAATTGAGCAGAGGCACGCCCGATATCACAGAATCGAAGATCAGGTCGCACCTGTCGCCAAGCGTCGCGTCGAGATTGAAGGCGTCGCCCTCGATGACGTTGACGCCTGGATAAAGCTGACGCAGATGGCGCACGAAATCAGTGGCATATTCGACTGCGTAGAGATTCTCAGGCTTTATGCCCTGCGCGAGAATGGCGCGTGTGATGACGCCTGTGCCGGGCCCGACCTCGAGCACCGGCAGGCCGGATTTCGGATCGACGATCGAGGCCATCTTGCGCGCGGTGACGGAACTGGTCGGGACGATCGAACCGACCGCCTTCGGCTTGTCGATCCAGCCCTTGAAGAACTTCAACTCGTCGTCGAACTTTTCCGCCAGCGTCTTTCGCAGTCCGGGACTACGCGTCATCGAAAGTCCTCCTCAACGCTCCCTCGCATGCTACTTAACAGCTACGAGGTGCAAGACAAGGCGAATCCCCGGATAAGGTGTTGATGACGCTCGGGAAGCGTTTTCCAGGGATCAGCTTCGGTGCTCGCCGAACGTTTCGAAAAAGTCCTTCATGCGGGCGAAAAATCCGCTCGACTGAGGCGAATTGTCCTTTGAGGAAAGCTGCTCGAATTCTTCCAGCAATTCGCGCTGGCGGCGCGAAAGGTTCTGCGGCGTCTCAACCACGGTCTGGATGTAGAGGTCGCCAATATTGGGCTGGCGCAGCACCGGCATGCCCTTGCCCTTGAGGCGGAACTGGCGACCGTTCTGGGTGCCTTCCGGCACCTTCACCTTCGTCTGGGTACCGTCCAGTGTCGTCACCTCGAACGAGCCGCCAAGCGCTGCCGTTGTCATCGAGATCGGCACCTTGCAATAAAGATCGGCGCCGTCGCGCTGGAAGAATTCGTGCGGCTTGACCGCGAGGAATATGTAGAGATCGCCGGACGGGCCGCCGCGTAGGCCGGCCTCGCCCTCATTGGCCAGCCGGATGCGGGTGCCGTCCTCGATGCCGGCAGGGATGTTTACCGACAGCGAGCGCTCCTCGGTGACACGGCCCTGGCCGGCGCATTTCGGGCACGGATCCTTGATGGTCTGGCCGCGCCCCTGGCATTGCGGGCAGGTGCGCTCGATCGAGAAGAAGCCTTGCGTGGCGCGCACCTTGCCGTGGCCGTTGCACATCGAGCAGGTGACGGGCTGGGTGCCGGGCTTGGCGCCGCTGCCGGAGCATTCCGAGCACGAGATCGAGGCCGGCACGCGAATCTGCGCGGTCTTGCCGGAAAATGCCTCCTCCAGCGTGATTTCCATATTGTAGCGCAGGTCGGCGCCGCGCTCGCGGCCGCCGGACGAGCGGCGCTGGCGCCCGCCCATCATGTCGCCGAAAATGTCTTCGAAAATGTCGGCGAAGCCGCCGGCGCCAAAGCCCTGCGCCCCGCCATTCATGCCGCCGTGCTCGAAGGCCGCGTGGCCGAAGCGATCATAGGCGGCACGCTTTTGCGGGTCCTTCAGCGTTTCGTAGGCTTCGTTGATTTCCTTGAACTTGTGCTCGCAGGCATGGTCGCCTGGGTTGCGGTCGGGATGGAACTGCATGGCCAACTTGCGGAAAGCGCTCTTGAGCTCCTTCTCGTCGGCGCCCTTTTGCACGCCCAGCGTTTCGTAAAAATCAGCTTTCATGTTTTCCCGCAGTCCGGATAGTCAACGTCTTGAAGCATCGTTGCGTCGTTTGCCGGCACGCTGTTCCGATTTAGGTGTGATGGAGCCGCGATGCCAGTGTCTACGAGGCTTTGTCCGCATTTTTTCGGGGAGCTCCGCGTTTTTCTGGCAAAGGGTTGCAAAAAAGCCCGGCTGCGCGCCGGGCTTTTTGCTTACCTTTACCGTCAGGCGGTTCAGGCCGACTTCTTCTTCTCGTCGTCCTCGTCGATTTCCTCGAAATCGGCATCGACGACGTCGCTGTCCTTGGCGGCGTCAGCCTTGGCGTCGGCCTCGGCGGCTTCCTTCTGCGAAGCCTCGTACATGGCCTGGCCGAGTTTCATCGAGACTTCGGCGAGCGTCTGCGTCTTGGCCTCGATCTCGGTCACATCGTCGCCTTCGGCAGCGGTCTTCAATGCCGCGATCGCATCGGCAATCGCCGTGCGGTCGGCCTCGGAAACCTTCTCGCCATATTCCTTCAGCGACTTCTCCGAGGAATGCACCAGCGCCTCGGCCTGGTTGCGGGCCTCGACCAGCGCGCGCCGCTTCTTGTCCGCTTCGGCATTAGCCTCGGCGTCCTTGACCATCTTCTCGATGTCGGCGTCCGAAAGGCCGCCAGACGCCTGGATGCGGATCTGGTGCTCCTTGCCGGTGCCCTTGTCCTTGGCCGAGACGTTGACGATGCCGTTGGCGTCGATGTCGAAGGTGACCTCGATCTGCGGCACACCGCGCGGCGCAGGCGGGATGCCGACCAGATCGAACTGGCCGAGCGCCTTGTTGTCGGCGGCCATTTCACGCTCGCCCTGGAAGACGCGGATGGTCACCGCCGACTGCGAATCCTCGGCCGTGGAAAACACCTGGCTCTTCTTCGTCGGGATCGTCGTGTTGCGTTCGATCAGCCGCGTAAACACGCCGCCCAGCGTCTCGATGCCGAGCGACAGCGGCGTCACGTCGAGCAACAGCACGTCCTTGACGTCGCCCTGCAGCACGCCGGCCTGGATGGCGGCGCCCAATGCAACAACTTCATCCGGGTTGACGCCCTTGTGCGGCTCCTTGCCGAAGAACTGCTTCACGATCTCCTGGATCTTGGGCATGCGGGTCATGCCGCCGACCAGGACGACTTCGTCGATTTCGCCGGCCTTCAGGCCGGCATCCTTGAGCGCCGCCTTGCAGGGATCGATCGTGCGCTGGACGAGATCCTCGACCAGGCTCTCGAACTTCGCCCGCGTCAGCTTCAGCGTCAGGTGCTTGGGGCCGGTGGCATCGGCGGTGATGAAGGGCAGGTTGATTTCGGTCTGCGTGGTGGAGGACAGCTCGATCTTGGCCTTTTCAGCCGCTTCCTTGAGGCGCTGCAGGGCGAGCTTGTCGTTCCGCAGGTCGATGCCCTGTTCCTTCTTGAACTCGGCCGCCAGATATTCGACCAGGCGCATGTCGAAATCCTCGCCGCCGAGGAAGGTGTCGCCATTGGTCGACTTCACCTCGAACACGCCGTCGCCGATTTCGAGCACCGAAATGTCGAACGTGCCGCCGCCAAGGTCATAGACGGCAATCGTCTTGCCTTCCTTCTTGTCCAGTCCATAGGCAAGTGCGGCCGCCGTCGGCTCGTTGATGATGCGCAGCACTTCGAGGCCGGCGATCTTGCCGGCATCCTTGGTCGCCTGGCGCTGGGCGTCGTTGAAATAGGCCGGAACGGTGATGACCGCCTTCTCGACCTTCTCGCCGAGATAGGCCTCCGCCGTTTCCTTCATCTTCTGCAGGATCATCGCCGAGATCTGGCTGGGCGACTGCTTCTTGCCGCCGGCCTCGACCCAGGCATCGCCATTGTCGCCCTTGACGATCTTGTAGGGGACAAGCTTCTTGTCCTTCTCCGTCACCGGATCGTCGTAGCGGCGGCCGATCAGGCGCTTGACCGCGAAAATGGTGTTTTCAGGATTGGTGACCGCCTGGCGCTTGGCCGGCTGGCCGACGAGGCGCTCGCCGTCGCTGTTGATGGCGACGATGGAAGGGGTCGTACGGGCGCCTTCCGCATTCTCGATGACCTTGGATTCCTTGCCATCCATGATGGCGACACAGGAGTTGGTTGTTCCCAGATCGATACCGATTACTTTTGCCATTGTTCTAATCTCTCCGCTAAGCAGGCTCTCAGGACCCGTACAGGCGTTCCGACGAAAGCCCCTGTTCACAAGAAATTCCGCTCCGGCAACCGGCATTCGGCGCTGGACGGCTTGGCGCGTATATAAGAACAGGCTGCGTGGCGCGCAAGCATTCTGCGCAAGGCGTTCACCATTCATCGTGGTTGATCGGATCCGGGACCGGCAGGCCCGTATTTCCGGCGGTGATCCAGCCGGCCCGGCCCTCGGCCCACGAACCTTTTCGCCTCGCCCCGCGGCTGACGCTCAGGTGCCGCGCGGTGCGGCCCCGGAAAGGAAAGCCCCATGACCACAGATTCAGAGGCTCCATGGTCTCAGGGAACAGCAGGAGCTCAGCGCGACCATCGCCTTCCCATGACCTGTGGGGGGAGATCCATGTCTTGCGACCACGGCTCGTTCGTGCGCTCTCGTGGCGGCCGTTTGCGCCGCGCCATCCAGGCTGCCAGCGTATTGTCGATCTTGGCGCTCGCCGCTGGGCTGAAGAAGCCCGATCTGCAGAAGGTGAAACAAGGCAACCGCAAGCTCTTCCTGCCACGGACGGCCAGGCCGCGGCGCCATTCGAACTGAAATCCAAGGCCGTGCACTGGAAAGGCCTTGGAGGAAAGGTCTGCACCAGAAGAGAAGTCGCTCGCACCGCTTCTCGCCTTCTGCGCGGACGCCGGATTCCTGTCGACAAGCGGCGCCGAGATGATTACGCCGAAGGGGTCTCAACAACGGGAAGCGGACATGGCTCAAAAAACCCTGATCGCGCCATCGGTGCTGGCGTCCGATTTCTCGAAGCTCGGCGACGAGGTCGAGGCGGTGACGGCCGCAGGCGCCGACTGGATCCATCTCGACGTCATGGACGGGCATTTCGTCCCGAACATCACGTTTGGGCCACCGGTGATCAAAGCGATCCGCAACCGTACCAAGGCCTTCTTCGACTGCCATCTGATGATCGCCCCGGCCGACCCCTATCTGGCCGCTTTCGCCGAGGCCGGCTGCGACGGCATGACGGTGCACGCCGAAGCCGGGCCACATCTCGACCGGTCGCTGCAAACGATCAAAAACCTTGGCAAAAAGGCCGGTGTGTCACTCAACCCCGCGACACCGGAGACGATGATCGAATACGTGCTTGACCGGCTTGATCTGATCCTGATCATGACGGTCAATCCGGGGTTCGGCGGCCAGGCTTTCATTTCGGCGATCGTCGACAAGGTGAAGCGGATGAAGGCGCTGATCGGCGGCAGGCCGATCAGGATCGAGATCGACGGCGGCATCTCGCCTGAAACTGCGCCCCTGGTCACCGCCGCCGGCGCCAGCGTGCTGGTCGCCGGTGCGGCCATCTTCAAGGGCGGCAGCGTCGAAGCCTACCGGGCAAACATCGAGGCAATCAGGATAGCGGCGGACAAGGCGGCCGGCTGACCGCCGCCGCCGTCCGGCCGGAGACAGCCGCTCGGGGTAAACATGAGCAACCATCTGTTTGATGCTTTCCGTGCCCGGATGCCCGCGCCCGGACGCCTTTTGATGGAGGCAGAGGACGGGCGCTCGATCAGCTATGGCGATATGCTGGCGCGCTCCGCACAACTGGCGCATGCGCTGTCGCGGCTGGGCGTCGAAGCCGGCGACCGCGTCGCCGTTCAGGTCGAGAAGAGCCCCGAGTCCATTTTCCTTTACCTCGCCTGCCTGCGTGCCGGCGCGATCTTCCTGCCGCTCAACACCGCCTATACGCTGACCGAGCTCGACTATTTCTTCAGGGATGCTGAGCCACGCCTGGTTGTCTGCGACCCGGCGCGAGTGAGCGAAATCGGCGCCTTGGCGCAGGCCTCGGGCGCTGCGGTCGTGACACTCGGCAGCAAGGGCGAGGGTTCGTTGACCGATCGCGCCTCTGAGGCGGCCGTGGACTTCCACGATGTGGCGCGCGGGCCGGACGACCTTGCTGCTATCCTCTACACGTCCGGCACCACCGGCCGTTCGAAAGGCGCCATGCTCAGCAACGAAAACCTCGCCTCGAATGCGCGGGTGCTGGTCGACCTCTGGCGCTTCACCGCCGCAGACGTGCTGGTTCACGCGCTGCCGGTTTTCCACACGCATGGCCTTTTCGTCGCCACCAACGTCGTCCTGATGGCCGGCGCCTCGATGCTGTTCGAAACCAAATTTGACCCGGCCCGCATCGTCTCGCTGCTGCCGCGCGCCACCGTCCTGATGGGCGTGCCGACCTTCTACGTCCGCCTGCTGCAGCAGGACGGTTTGAACCGGCAAGCGGCGAAAAACATCCGCTTGTTCATTTCCGGATCGGCGCCGCTTTTGGCCGAGACGCACAGAGCCTGGCGAGAGCGCACCGGCCACGCCATCCTCGAGCGCTACGGCATGACCGAGACCAACATGAACACGTCGAACCCGTATGAGGGCGAGCGGCGAGCCGGCACGGTTGGCTTCCCGTTGCCCGGCGTCTCCCTGCGCATCACCGATCTCGAGAGCGGCGAAACACTTGCCAAGGGCGAGGTCGGCATGATCGAGGTGAGGGGTCCCAATGTCTTTTGCGGCTACTGGCGCATGCCGGAAAAAACCAGGGCCGAATTCCGTGACGATGGTTTCTTCATCACCGGCGATCTCGGGCTGATCGATGCCGACGGCTATGTCCACATCGTCGGTCGCGGCAAGGACCTGATCATTTCGGGTGGCTACAATATCTATCCGAAGGAAGTCGAGAGCAAGATCGACGCGCTGCCCGGCGTCACCGAAAGCGCTGTCATCGGCGTTGCCCATCCGGATTTCGGCGAAGGCGTCACTGCGGTCGTGGTGCGGGCGCCGGGCTCGACCATCAGCGCCGCGGGGATCATCGAGGCCATCGCCGGGCGCCTCGCCAGGTACAAGCATCCGCAACGGGTGGTCTTCGTCGACGAACTGCCGCGCAACACGATGGGCAAGGTGCAGAAGAACCTGCTGCTCGAAACCTACAAGGACCTCTATACGTCCAAAACCGGCTAAGCCGGAGGGATAGCGTTAGCTGCAAAAACTTTGGCGCCGTCGATCCAGACGCTTTTAATGTCCACATCGTCCGACAGCGAAACGATGTTGGCGGCGGTGCCTTTGGCGAAACGCCCGAGCCGGTGCGACTGGCCGATCGCTTGCGCCGGATAGAGCGAGGCCATGCGCAAGGCTTCGTCGAGGTCGAGACCGACGACGCGGTGCATGAAGCGCACCGCGGAAATCATGTCGAGATCCGCGCCCGCCAGCGTGCCGTCGGCAAGTGTCAGCCTGCCATCCTTGCGGTGGATGGTGCGGCCGTTCAGCGTGAACGAGGTCATGTCGGTGCCGATCGTCGCCATGGCATCGGTAACGAGCAGGATCCTGCCCGGCCCCTGCTTGGCGCGCAAGGCGATCGCCATGGTGGCCGGATCGACATGGATACCATCGGCGATGATGCCGGCATAGAATGTGCCGGTATCGATTGCCGCGCCAGCCAGCCCTGGCTCGCGATTGCCGATCTGGCTCATTGCGTTGAACAGATGGGTGACCACCGTTGCGCCGGCGTCGGCAAAGGCGCGGGCCGTGGCATAGCCGGTATCGGAATGGCCGATGCTGACGACAATGCCGGCCTTGCTAAGTGCCGACACCTGGCCGGACTCGACCGATTCGGGCGCCACCGTCGTCAGCAGCACGGGCAGGTTTTTCCGTGCGGCGATCAGCATCGCCTGGTCGGGGCCTAGCATCGGCCGGATCAGGGCCGGGTCATGCGCGCCCTTGCGGGCGATCGAAAGATGCGGCCCTTCAAGATGCAGGCCCAGGAACCCTGGCACCTTCCTCCGTGCCGCCTCGGCTCCGGCCGCAACCGCCGCGGCGGTGATCTCGGATGTGTCGGTGATCAGCGTCGGCAACAGCGCCGCCGTGCCGAAGGGTGCGTGCGCCCGGCAGATGGTCCCGATCGAGGCAACGTCCGGATGGTCGTTGAGCATGACGCCGCCGCCGCCATTGACCTGCAGATCGACGAAGCCAGGCGCCAGCATGCCGCCGCCGGTCTCGATACGCGCAACATTTGATGGAATCGCGTCGGCGGCAACGATGGCCTCGACGAGGCCGTCGCGCACGACAAGCGCCGCATTGTCGTGCCAGTCGTCGCCATCGAAAATCCGGGCGCCAGTCAGGGCGAAACGGTCGCTCATAGCGTTTCCGTCACCTTGCGCAGATTGGGCGGCGTGTCGGGGTCGAGGCCGCGATGGCGGGCAAAAGCCTCGACGAAACCATAGAACGACACGATCAGCGTCAGCGGGTCGGTCAGCGGATGACCGGTGGCGACATACGGCAGCGGCTGTGCGCTCTTTGTCTTGTTCGACGTCACAAGGACGGCGGCGCCCTTGCCGGCCAGGCTGTCGGCGGCTTCGGCCACCGACGGTTCGGACGCATCGCGAGCAGCCAGAGCCAGCACCGGGAAGCCGGGACCGACCAGCGCCAGCGGGCCGTGCATGACCTCGGCGGCACTATAGGCTTCCGCGTGCATGGCGCAGGTTTCCTTGAATTTCAGCGCCGCCTCGTTGGCGATCGCCGCCGACGGGCCACGGCCAAGGATGAACAGCGATTTCGGCGTCTCGAGTGCCGCAGCCAGCGCCATCCAGTCGCACGCGATCGCCTTGCGAAAATGCTCCGGCAGGCGGGCGAGTGCTGCCAGAAGTTTGTCGTCGCCGGTGCAATGCGCCATCAAGGCGAGCCCTGCGACGGCCGAATTGACGAAGGTCTTCGTCGCCGCAACGCTGCGCTCCGGTCCGGCCAGGATGTCGATGGCGTAATCCGAGGCTCGCGCGAGCGGCGAATCGGCAGTGTTGGTGATGGCGACGGTCAGCGACCCGCCGGCCCGCGCCGCCTGCGCCATTGCCACGATGTCCGGGCTCTTGCCCGACTGCGAGATCGCCAGGCAGGCCGAGCCGCCCAGCTTCAGCTTGGCGCCATAGATCGAGGCGATCGACGGGCCGACCGATGCAACCGCCAGCCCGGCGGTCAGCTCCACGGCATATTTCATGAAGGTCGCGGCATGGTCGGACGAACCGCGCGCCACGGTGACGACGAAATTCGGGTCGCGCTCGCGAATGCCGCGTCCGGCCTCGATCAGCACCGCGGCCGAGCCGTCGAGCAGGCGCGCGGTGGCCTCCGGGATCTCGTCGATCTCGCGCCGCATATGGGTAATTGTTGCGCTCATGACCGGCCCTCTTCGCCCGGCCCGCTTAGCCGGAGTTCGGCGACAAAATCATAGGCGTCGCCTCTGTAGATGGAGCGGGTGAACTCGATCACCTTGCCGCTCGCCAGATAGGAGATACGCTCGATATGCAGGCCGGCAATGCCTGGCGGCACTTCGAGCAGATGCGCATCGCCATCGCCGAGATTGGTGGCGGAAATGCGCTGCACGGCCCGCACCGGTCTGTTGCCGGTCTTTTCCAGCGCCGCGTAGAGCGACGAACCGATCGCCGCCGGATCGGGCAGCACGCTTGTTGATAGCGAGGCGCGCTCGATCGCCAGCGGCGTGTCGTTGGCAATGCGCAGGCGCGCCACGCGCGCCACCAATTCGTTCGATGCCAGGCCGAGCACCATCATCTCGTCGGGCGACGGCGGATAGAGGCCGCGGTCGAGCCACGCTGAACGCACAGCCATGCCGCGCCGCGCCATGTCTTCGGTAAACGAGGTCAGCATCGACAGCGACTGCTCGACGCGCTCCATGCGCGGCGCAACGAAGGTGCCGGAACCATGGCGCTGGACGAGGATGCCGCCCTTGACCAGGTCCTGCACCGCTTTGCGCACGGTGACGCGCGAAATGTCGGCCTTGCTGGCGATGTCGCGCTCGGAAGGCAGCGCATCGCCCGGTCCGATCAGCCCGCGTTTGACCGCGTCCTCGATGCTCTTCCTCAGCTGTAGATAGAGCGGCGCGCCGCTCTGCGACGATTGTTTCAGCGCCGTGAATATCTGGTCGGCGGCCTCGCTCATCGCGCTGTCTCCGCCGTGTTTGCGAAAATCCGAACCGCCATCTGCACGGCGCCGCCCAGCGCGTCGTCGAGCGGCGGTTTCAGCAGCGCCCGGTAACGGGCCGACAGGCGCGGCGTGTAAAGCGGCGCCAGCCCGCCGAGCAGGCAGAGCGGATCGTCGCCGCCCAGGTCGAGTACGCCAAGCGCTGCCTCGACATCGGCGACCGCCTTGTCGAGGATCCAGATAGCGACGACGTCGCCTTTTTCGGCGTGTTCGAACACCTTGGGCGCGAAGCCGCCGAAATCGCCGGGCTTGGCGTTGGTGGTGAATTCGACCACATCCTCGGGATTGTTGCGGAAGATGGCGAGCATGGCCTGCGTCAGCGGCGAGCCTTCGCGGATGCCGTCATAGGCGAGCAGCGTCTGTTCGAGCAGGTCGCGGCCGATGCGGGCGCCGCTGCCCTGGTCGCCGACCTGGAATCCCCAGCCGCCGATGGCGCGCGACTTGCCTTGTCTGCGCGCCATATAGGCGGTGCCGGTGCCGAGGATGGCCATGGCGCCGTCGCCGGAGCCGACCGCACCTTCCAGCGCGATTTCGGCGTCGGTCTCGACACGGCTGATGCGGAACGGCAGGATCGCTTCGAGCTGCTGCCTATAGGTGCCGACATTGGCGCCGGCCAGGCCGAGAACGGCCGGCGTTTGCGGGATCAGTGCGGGATCCCTGCCCGCGGCGACAAAGGCCTGCTGCGCCGCGTCGACGATGTTCGTCCTGGCGCCGGTGAGATCGGTGCGGATGTTGGCGGCGCCGCTTTTGGCGCGGCCGAGGACGCTGCCGTCGGCCGTTGCAAGGGCCGCCCTGCAGCTGGTGCCGCCGCCATCGATGCCGAGCACGAATTTCACGCGATTTCTCCTCGGGGCGGATAATACCAATAAAATACCAATAGCCAAGGGTTAATTTCCATTTCAAAAAAGTTAAGGCCTAGTTTGTTGAGAAATCAGCGGATTTCGTCTGCGGTCCTATCCCGACGCAGGGATTTCATTAATGCGTGTGGACAAGTGGTATTTTTTTGGTATTGTTTTCTGGATTGGAGGAAAGCGGATGGCCGAAACGCGCACCGAAGCGCTTCACCACAATGCCGAGGGACTGGACATCCAGGCCCCGGACGCCATCCTTTCCTCTTTGGCCAACGCACAGATCGAGGCCGCCAAGGCCGTACGCGGCGCCATTCCTGCCATTGCCGCGGCAGCCGAAATTATCGCAACCCGGCTGAAAAGCGGCGGCAAGCTCGCCTATGCGGCCGCCGGCAGCTCGGGCCTGATGGCATTGGCCGATGCGCTGGAACTGCCGGGCACTTTCGGTATCCAGCGCGACCGCATCGCCATCCTGATCGCCGGCGGCGACGAAGCTTTCAGGACACTGGCCGGCGGGCCTGAGGATGACGTTGACGAAGCTTCGGCAGCGGTCGCCGCCGCCGGCATCGGCAATAGCGATTGCCTGATCGCCGTCTCGGCCAGCGGCTCGACACCTTACGCTGTCCGCGCGATCGAGGAAGCCAGGCGCCGCGGTGCGGCGACGATTGCCATCGCCAACAACAGGGATGCGCCGCTGCTGCGGCTGGCCGACATCGCCATCCTGCTCGAAACGCCGCCGGAGCTGATTGCCGGCTCGACGCGCATGGGCGCCGGCACCGCCCAGAAGATCGCGCTCAACATGCTGTCGACGCTGGCCGCCATCCATCTCGGCCATGTCCATGACGGCTACATGGTCAACCTCATGGCCGACAACATCAAGCTGCGCGACCGCGCCGCACGCATCGTCGCCGCCGTCAGCGGGCGCGACAAGGACGAGGCGGCGCGCCTGCTCGAAAAGAGCGGCGGCGTCGTCAAGACCGCCATTCTGCTCGCCGCCGGCGCCACCAGCGCCGACGCGGCCGAGAAGATACTGGAAGGGACCGGCCACAAGCTGCGGCCAGCCCTTTCCGCGATCGAGGGGAGCAAGGGGCGCAATGCCTCTGTTCTCATCAAAACCGAACCTGAAAAAGGTCAACAGGGAGACTGAGCATGACAACGAAGCTACTGACGGCACTTCTTCTCGGCACCAGCATTCTCGGCTCCGCCGGGGTGGCTTACGCCGACGACGTAACGCTCAACATCGAAAGCTGGCGCGGCGACGACCTTGCCATCTGGAAGGACAAGCTGATCCCGGCCTTCGAAGCCAAGAACCCGGGCATCAAGGTGGTGTTCGCGCCGTCGGCGCCAACCGAATATGACGCCGCCCTCGGCGCCAAACTCGCCGCCGGCTCGGCCGGCGACCTGATCACCTGCCGCCCGTTCGACAAGTCGCTGGAGCTCTTCAAGAAGGGCAACCTCGCCGACATCTCGACCCTGCCCGGCATGGAGAACTTTTCCGACGTCGCCAAGGCCGCCTGGCAGACCGACGACGGCAAGTCGAGTTTCTGCGTGCCGATGGCCTCCGTCATCCATGGCTTCATCTACAACAAGGACGCCTTCGACAAGCTCGGCATCAAGGTGCCGGAGACGCGCGACGAATTCTTCGCCGCGCTCGACAAGATCAAGGCCGACGGCACCTACATCCCGATGGCGATGGGCACCAAGGACCTCTGGGAAGCGGCGACCATGGGCTACCAGAACATCGGCCCGAACTACTGGAAGGGCGAGGAAGGCCGCCTGGCGCTGATCAAGGGCGAGCAGAAGCTGACTGATCCGCAGTGGGTCGAGCCCTTCAAGGAACTGGCCAGGTGGAAGGACTATCTCGGCGACGGCTTCGAGGCGCAGACCTATCCGGACAGCCAGAACCTGTTCACGCTCGGCCGCGCCGCCATCTACCCGGCCGGCTCGTGGGAGATCGGCCTGTTCAACACGCAGGCGCAGTTCAAGATGGGCGCCTTCCCGCCGCCGGTGCAGAAGGCCGGCGACACCTGCTACATCTCCGACCACACCGACATCGGCATGGGCCTCAATGCGGCCTCGAAGAATGCGGATGCGGCCAAGACCTTCCTGTCCTGGGTGGCCTCGCCGGATTTCGCCACCATCTACGCCAACGCGCTGCCGGGCTTCTTCAGCCTGAACAACACCCCGGTGAAGATGGAAGACCCGCTGGCCCAGGAATTCGTCTCCTGGCGCGGCAAGTGCAAGTCGACGATCCGCTCGACCTACCAGATCCTGTCGCGCGGCACGCCGAACCTCGAAAACGAGACGTGGGTTGAATCGGCCAACGTCATCAACGGCACCGACACGCCGGAAGCTGCCGCCAAGAAGCTGCAGGACGGCCTCGACAGCTGGTATAAGCCGGCGAAGTAAGAGCGCGGCGAAGCGTTGTCTCCCCCCTCGATGGGGAGATGTCGCCGAAGGCGACAGAGAGGGTCGGTCGAGGCAGGCTGCGGCTTGATCGCTGCTGGAAAGCACGGTCGAAACCACGATGGCGGGCCGCATCGGCCGACCCCACCCGCCTCGCTGTGCGAGGCACCCTCCCCTCGAGGGAGAGGAGGCGCCGCGCCCTTTGACGGCAATTGCAAGACCTGATCCGGGGACCGAATGCATGGCCGCAGCACCGAAAAGACCGTTCCGTTGGCATATCGGCGTTTTCCTGGCGCCGGCGTTGCTGGTCTATACGGCGATCATGATCCTGCCTCTGGCCGGCACGCTGCAGCTTTCCTTGTTTCGCAACATCAATCAGTCGCAGGTCTTCGTCGGACTGGAAAATTTCCGCATGCTGTTCGGTGATCCCAACTGGTCGGTCAATTTCTGGAACGCCCTCAGGAACAATGTCTGGTTCTTCGTCATCCATATGCTGGTGCAGAACCCGATCGGCGTCCTATTGGCCGCACTTCTGTCCAGCCCCAGGCTGCGGTTTTCCGCCTTCTACCGCACGGCGATCTTCGTGCCGACGATCCTGTCCTTCGTCATTGTCGGCTTCGCCTGGAAGCTGATCCTGTCGCCGCTATGGGGCGTGGCGCCGCATATGATGGACCTTGTCGGCCTGAAAAGCCTGTTCACGCCCTGGCTCGGCAAGGCACAATATGCGCTGACCGCGCTCAGCCTGATCTCGGTGTGGCAGTTCGTCGGCATCCCGATGATGCTGATCTATGCGGCACTGCTGTCCATTCCCGAAGAGGTGATCGAAGCGGCCGAATGCGACGGCATTACCGGGATGGCGCAGTTCTGGAAGATCAAGCTGCCGCTTATCCTGCCGTCGATCGGCATCATCTCGATCCTGACCTTCGTCGGCAATTTCAACGCTTTCGACCTGATCTACACCGCGCAAGGCGCGCTGGCCGGGCCGAACTATTCAACGGATATTCTCGGCACCTTCCTCTACCGCGCCTTCTTCGGTTTCCAGCTGCAGGTCGGCGATCCCAACATGGGCGCGGCGATCGCCACGATGATGTTCCTGATCATCCTCGGCGGCGTCTGCGTCTATCTGTTCCTCGTGCAGACGCGCTTGCGTCGCTACCAGTTCTGAGGCGCGACATGAGCACGGCAACCCGCTCGCTGCCCCGCACCATTGGCGCCCACGCGATCCTGTTGACCTACACCGCCATCGCGCTGTTTCCGGTCATCCTCGTCATCACGAATTCGTTCAAATCGCGCGCAGGGATTTTCGGCGCGCCGCTGACGCCGCCAACGCCAGGGACCTTCGACCTGATCGGCTACGCCACGGTGATCGGCCAGGGCGACTTCATCCACTATTTCCAGAACAGCCTAGTCGTCACCGTCGCCTCGCTGTTCTTCGTGCTTCTGTTCGGCGCCATGGCTGCGTTCGCACTGTCGGAATACCGCTTCCGCGGCAATTCGCTGATGGGGCTCTATCTGGCGCTCGGCATCATGATCCCGATCCGCCTCGGCACCGTCGCCATCCTGCAGTTGATGGTGGCGAGCGGGCTGGTCAACACGCTGACGGCGCTGATCCTGGTCTACACGGCGCAGGGCCTGCCGCTTGCCGTCTTCATCCTGTCGGAATTTATGAAGCAGGTCTCGGACGATCTGAAGAATGCGGGCAGGATCGACGGCCTGTCCGAATACACCATCTTTTTCCTGCTGGTGCTGCCGCTGGTGCGCCCATCGATGGCGACGGTCGCGGTCTTCACCATGATCCCGATCTGGAACGATCTGTGGTTCCCGCTGATCCTGGCGCCGTCGGAGGAGACCAAGACAGTGACGCTCGGCGCCCAGCTGTTCCTCGGCCAGTTCGTCACCAACTGGAACGCCATTCTGGCGGCACTGTCGCTGGCGATCATGCCGGTGCTGATCCTCTACGTCATCTTCTCGCGGCAGCTGATCCGCGGCATTACTTCGGGAGCGGTCAAGTGAGTTCGCAACAACCTCTGCGCGTCGTCGTCACCGGTCTCGGCAATATGGGCCGCAGCCATGCGCTGGCCTACCATACCAATCCGGGCTTCGAGATCGCGGCGCTGGTCAATCGCTCCGACGTGCCGTTGCCGGCCGGGCTCGCCAGTTATGGCATCAGGCGCTCCTTTGACCAGGCGCTGCGCGACGAGAGTCCTGACGTCGCCTGCATCGCCACCTATTCCGACAGCCATGCCGACTATGCGGTGAGGGCGTTCGAGGCCGGCTGCCATGTCTTCCTCGAGAAGCCGCTGGCAACCACCGTCGCCGATGCAAAGCGCGTGGTCGCGGCAGCCAAGGCCAACGGCAAAAAACTGGTGATCGGCTACATCCTGCGCCACCATCCGTCCTGGACCCGGCTGATCGCCGAGGCGCGTAAGCTCGGCGGCCCTTACGTGTTCCGAATGAACCTCAACCAGCAATCCTCCGGCCATAGCTGGGAGACGCACAAGCAGTTGATGCAGACGACGTCGCCGATCGTCGACTGCGGCGTGCATTATCTCGACGTGATGCTGCAGATCACCGACGCCAGGCCGGTCGAGGTGCGCGGCATGGGGCTGCGGCTGACCGACGAGATTGCGCCCACGATGTATAATTACGGCCACCTGCAGGTGCTGTTCGACGATGGTTCGGTCGGCTGGTACGAGGCCGGCTGGGGGCCGATGATCTCGGAGACGGCCTTCTTCGTGAAGGACGTGATCTCGCCCAATGGCTGCGTGTCGATCGTCATGAAGGAGGGCGTCAGGTCCGACGACATCGACACCCACACCAAGACCTCGACCATCCGCCTGCACAGTGCGGCGACCGGCGCGGACGGCAAGTTCGCCAAGCCGGACGAGATGCTGTCGATGGAGGGCGAACCAGGCCATCAGGATCTCTGCGATCTCGAACAGGCATTTGTGCTCAAGGCGATCCGCGAGGATCTCGACTTGACCCGCCATATGGACGACGCGGTGAAGTCGCTCGCCGTCTGCCTTGCCGCCGACGAGAGCGTGCGCAGCGGCCTCGCCGTGAAACTCTAGAACAGGGACGAAGCCGTGGGCTCGCTGAACATCGAGAATGTCAAAAAGGCCTTCGGGCCGGTAGAGGTGCTGAAGGGCATCAACCTCGAGGTGACGGATGGCGAGTTCGTCGTCTTCGTCGGTCCATCCGGCTGCGGAAAGTCGACGCTGCTCAGGGTCATTGCCGGGCTGGAGGACTCGACCTCGGGCCGCGTGGTGATCGACGGGGCGGACGTCTCCGCCACCCCGCCGGCCAAACGCGGCATCGCCATGGTGTTCCAGACCTATGCGCTCTATCCGCATCTGACGGTGAAGAACAACATGGGCCTCGGCCTCAAGCAGGCGGGCACACCGGCGGCCGAGATCGACCGCCGCATCGGCATCGCCTCGTCGATGCTGTCGCTGGAGCCCTACCTAGAGAGGCGGCCGGCCGAGCTTTCCGGCGGTCAGCGCCAGCGCGTCGCCATCGGCCGCGCCGTGGTGCGCGAGCCCAAGCTTTTTCTGTTCGACGAGCCCCTGTCCAACCTTGATGCCGCGCTGCGCGTCAACACCAGGCTGGAGATCGCGCAATTGCATCGCCGGCTGAAGGCCACGATGATCTATGTCACCCACGACCAGGTCGAGGCGATGACACTGGCCGACAAGATCGTCGTGCTGAACGCGGGAAAGATCGAGCAGATCGGCGGACCGATGGAGCTTTACAATTCGCCGGCAAATGAATTCGTCGCCGGCTTCATCGGCTCACCGAAGATGAACTTCGTCGACGGGGCCAGGCTTGGCGAGACGGCCAAGACCATCGGTGTCCGTCCCGAGCACCTGACCGTCGATGCGAAATCCGGTGCCTGGAAAGGCACGGTTGTCCATGCCGAGCATCTTGGCGCCGACACCAATCTCTATCTCGACTGCGAGAAGGCCGGCTTGATCACCGTGCGCATTTTTGGCGTCTACAACGCCGAACCTGGTGCCACGCTCTACGCGACGCCGGATCCGGCGAAGACGTACCGGTTTGGGGCCGATGGGAGGGTGCTGAAGTAGCTGCTCTTTTTCCTTCTCCCACAAGGAGAGAAGGGAAGGGTGCGCTACACGTCAGCCCTGAACGTCTGCTTCTGGATGCCCAGCCCTTCGATGCCGAGCTCGACGACGTCGCCGGGCTTCAGGAACACCGGCGGCTTCATGCCGAGGCCGACGCCGGGCGGCGTGCCGGTCGAGATGATGTCGCCGGGGTGCAGCGACATGAACTGGCTGAGATAGGACACGAGATAAGCGACGCCGAAGACCATGGTCTTGGTCGAGCCGTTTTGCATCGTCTTGCCGTTGACCGTCAGCCACATCGGGATGTTCTGCGGGTCCTTGACCTCGTCCTTGGTCACCAGCCACGGACCGATCGGCCCGAACGTGTCGCAGCTCTTGCCCTTGGTCCACTGGCCCTGGCGCTCGGCCTGGAACGCGCGCTCGGAGACGTCATGCGCGACGCAATAGCCGGCGACATAATCCAGCGCCTCGGCCTCGGTGACATACTTCGCTTTTCTGCCGATGACCACGCCGAGCTCGACCTCCCAGTCGGTCTTGACCGAGCCGCGCGGGATCAGCACGTCGTCATTCGGCCCGACAATAGCCGAGCTTGCCTTCATGAAGATGATCGGCTCAGGCGGCACGGTAGCGCCGGTTTCGGCGGCGTGGTCGGAATAGTTGAGACCGATGCAGATGAATTTGCCGGTGCCGGCGACGCAGGCGCCGATCCGCGGCTTGCCGGAAACTGCCGGCAGCGATTTCGGATCGAGCTTCGACAATGTCTCGAGCGATGCCGGGTCAAGCGTCTTGCCGGCAATGTCGGTGACATGGGCGGAGAGGTCGCGGATCGTTCCATCGGCATCGAGCAGGCCGGGGCGTTCGTTCCCCGCCTCGCCATAGCGCAGCAGTTTCATGCAGTTTTCTCCCAGTTGCGACCAGAGGCCGTTTGCAAACTCGCTCCGCTGCGGCGAATGGCGTGGGTTTCGAGAACCGGAGCGGAGCGTACTTAAGTACGTGAGCACCGGAAGCGCAGAAAGCCGCGTCAGGCGCCCGGCGGAGTAGGGTTTCAAATGGCCTCTTAGATCGACCAGCCACCGTCGATATTATAAGCCTGCCCCGACGTATAGGTGGCGCCGGCCAGATAGACGGCGAGATCGGCGATTTCCTCGGGCGTGCCGAGGCGGCCCATCGGCTGGCGGGCGATGAAGGCGGCGCGAGCTGCTTCGTAGTCGCCCTGCGCATGCATGCGATTCTGCAGCGACGGGCTTTCGACCGTGCCCGGACAGATCGCATTGCAGCGTATGCCCTTGCCGACATAGTCGGCGGCGACCGATTTGGTCAGACCGATGACGGCTGCCTTGGTCAGCCCGTAAACGAAGCGGTTCGGCACGCCCTTGGTCGAACTGGCCAGCGACGCCATGTTGATGATCGAGCCGTCGCCGCGTTCCAGCATGCCGGGCAGCACGGCGCGGATGGTGCGGATCATCGAGCGGACATTGAGATCATAGGCGAAGTCGAGATCGCCGTCCTTCATCTCGAGGATTGAGCCGGAATGGACGAAGCCGGCGCAATTGAACAGCACGTCGACGGTGCCGATCTCGGCAAAAGCGGCATTCACCGCCTCGTCGTTCAGCACGTCGAGCTTGCGGGTCTTGATACCGGGCGTCTTGCCGAGATCAGCGAGCACCACCTCGTTGATGTCGGTGGCATGGACGATGGCGCCGGCCTTGGCGAACGCCAGCGCACTTGCCCGGCCGATGCCTTGCGCCGCCGCCGTGACGACAACGATCTTGCCAGTCAGATCTGCCATGCTTTTCTCCTCGCCCGTCTTTAATCGTTCGGCTTTTTACCGGCACAAGGCCGGGCGCAATGTGCCAGGCGGACAGTACCATCCCGCCTGTTTCGGTATTCGCCTGCCGCCCAAATGTTTTTTCTCGGTAAAGAACATCTGTTGGCCCGTCAAGCCCGGACGTCCCCTCCGGGACACTCAGTCGCCGTAGGGTACCCAGACGTTCTTGACCTCGATCGCACGGCGCAGCAAGGCATCGCCGGCTGCTTCGCTCGATGCCCAGTCGAGGCTGTGGCCGTTGCCGGTCCAGACACGCTTGAGATTGCCGATGGACTCGGCCTCCGCCTTGGCACAGGTCTCGGCATCGGCGAACATCCAGAGCCCGTCGACATCGTCGTGCTTGGCCAGCACGCCGGCCAGCTCGGCGCTACGGCCGGTGACGATGTTGATGGCGCCCGCCGGAACGTCGGAATATTCGATGACCTGGTAGAGGTCGGTGGCAAGCAGCGGGTATTTTTCGGACGGCACGGCGACCACGGTGTTTCCCATGGCGAGCGCCGGTGCCATCAGCGAGATCAGGCCAAGCAGAGGCGCATTGTCCGGTGCGATGATGCCGACGACGCCGACTGGCTCGTGCAGCGCCAGCGCGACGGCGCGGGCCGGCGGCTGGTGGACGCGGGCCTCGAATTTGTCGGCCAGGCCGGCGTAGAGGAACAGGCGCTCGATCGACAGCTCGACCTCTTCGCGCGCCGCCTTGGCGGTCGCGCCGGTGAGCTGGGTCAAACGGGCGGCAAACTCGTCGGCGCGGCCGGAAAGATTTTCGGCCACGTAGTAGAGTACCTGGCTGCGGTTGTAGGCGGTCGCCTCCGGCCAGGCCTTGCAGGCGCGCGCGGCCGCGACGGCGTCGCGGATATCCTTGCGGTTGCCGAGACCGACCTCGCCGGCAAGCTTGCCCTTGGCGCTGGCGATGGCCAAGGAATAATTGCCGTCCGGCCGGACCTGCTTGCCGCCGATGAACAGTTTTGCCGTGCGGTCGATGGCGCCACCTTCCGCCTGCTCGACAGGTTGGGCAGAAGACGTTGCCGGTTTGATGATCGGGCCAAGCGGCAGTTTTGCCGAGAGATATTCGAACATGCCCTCGCGCCCGCCTTCGCGGCCAAAGCCGCTCTCGCGATAGCCGCCGAAACCGCAGGAGGCGTCGAACATATTGGTGCCGTTGATCCAGACGACGCCGGCCTTCAATTGCGGCGCGATGTGCAGGGCAAGATTGATGTTCTCGCTCCACACCGAAGCGGCCAGGCCATAGCGTGTGTTGTTGGCGAGCTCGATCGCTTCCTCGGTGTTGCGGAAGGTCATAGTGGCGAGCACCGGCCCGAACACCTCTTCCTGTGTCAAGATGTTAGCCGGCGAAACACCGGTCGCCAGCGTTGGCAGATGGTAATAGCCCGCGGCGGGCAGTGCCGAGTCCGGCTGCCAGCAGATCGCGCCCTGCTTGGCACCTTCGGCAATCAGGCCCTTGACGCGATCGAGCTGAGTCAAATCGACCAGCGGGCCGATATCGGTGTTCTTGTCGAGCGGGCTGCCGACGCGCAGCCGGCTCATCCGCGTCTTGACCTTGGCGATGAAGGCGTCGGCGATCCCTTCCTGCACCAGAAGGCGCGAGCCGGCACAGCACACCTGGCCCTGGTTGAACCAGATACCATCGACTAGACCCTCGACGGCGCTGTCGAGGTCGGCATCCTCGAAAACGACGAATGCCGACTTGCCGCCAAGCTCCAGCGACAGTTTCTTGCCCGAGCCGGCAGTGGCCTTGCGGATGATCTTGCCGACCTCGGACGAACCGGTGAAGGCTATCTTCTGGACGCCGGGATGGTTGACGATTGCCGCGCCCGCCTCCGGCCCGCCCTGGACGATGTTGACGACGCCCTTCGGCACGCCGGCGCGTGCGCAGATCTCGGCAAACAGGATCGCGGTGAGTGGCGTGAATTCCGCGGGTTTGAGCACCACGGTGCAGCCCGCGGCGAGCGCCGGCGCGATCTTCCAGGCGAGCATCAAGAGTGGGAAGTTCCACGGGATAATCTGGCCGACGACGCCGACACCCTTGTGGCCGGGAAAATCCCTGTCCAGCGCCTGCGCCCAGCCGGCATGATGGATAAAATGGCGGATCGCCAGCGGCACGTCGATGTCGCGGCTCTCGCGGATCGGCTTGCCATTGTCGATTGTCTCAAGCACCGCGAACAGCCGTTGGTGGCGCTGCATGGCGCGGCCGATGGCATAGAGCACTTTGGCTCGGCTGTAGCCGGTGCTGGCGCTCCATTTCGGCAGCGCTTTTGTGGCGGCCGACACCGCCGCGTCGATGTCGGCGGCACCAGCGTCCGACACCTTGGCCAGCAGCTTTCCCGAGGACGGATCGCTGGTGTCGAAGGTTTTGCCTTCGCTGGCTGCCTTCCAGTCGCCGCCGATGAACAGCGCCTTGCCGAAATCCCGCGCGGCCAGCCAGGCATCGGCCTCGTTGCGGGCTTCCGGCGCCAGCCCGTAATCCATGGCGTGATAGCGTTCGAGGATGTTCATGAAGCGCTCCGAATCACGCCATCGCGTGGCGATGATTGGCCGAGTAGTGGCCGGTCAGATGATGCTCGAGCTGGCGCTCGATATCGGTCAAAAGGCTCGATGCTCCGAAGCGGAACAGCTCCGGCTCCAGCCACGGACGGCCCAGTTCTTCCTTCATCAGCACCAGCCAATCGAGCGAGGCTTTTGCCGTGGAAATGCCACCGGCCGGCTTGAAGCCGATGAGATAGCCGGTTTCCTCGAAATAGGCGCGGATCGCGCGCACCATGGCAAGGCCGACCGGCAGCGTCGCGTTGACACTTTCCTTGCCGGTCGAGGTCTTGATGAAATCTGCACCCCCCATCATCGCCACCATCGAGGCGAGCATGACGTTGCGCAGCGTGGCGAGGTCGCCGGTACCGAGGATCACCTTCAGATGCGCCTCGCCGCAAGCGGCGCGCATCGAGACGATCTCGTTATAGAACTCCTGCCATTTCGCCCCGAATACCAAACCGCGCGGGATGACGACGTCGATCTCGTCGGCGCCGTCGCGGACCGATGCTTCGATCTCTTGCAGGCGCGTCGAAAGCGGTGCAAGTCCATGCGGGAAGGCGGTCGAAACGGCGGCGACATGGACGCCGCTGCCGCGCAGCGCTTCGACGGCGGTGGCGACGAAGGGATGATAGACGCAGACCGCCGCGGGGCGGATCTTTTCACCAGTAATGCCGAGCCCTTCGACGATGTCGCGACGGAACGGGTTGACCGCCTTGGCACAGAGCCGGCGCACGCGCTCTTCCGTGTCATTCGAGTTCAGCGTCGTCAGGTCCATGCAGGCGACGGCGCGCAGCAGCCAGGCCGCCTGGTTATCGGCCTTGATCGAGCGTCTTTTGGTCAGGCTGGCGACGCGGCGTTCCAGCGCCGAGCGGTTGACGCTGCGCATCGATTCCATGAAGCCGAGATCGAGCCTCATGCCGGGATTGCGGGCAATGCCATGGGCTTGCGGCATCGGCGCATTGGCGGCGGCGCGCGCCGGCAGCGGCGTGATCTTGGACGTGCCGAGATCGGTTTCGCGGATTGTGCTGCTCATCTCCTGCCCCTTGTTCAGCGAGTTATGCCGAAGATAGACCGTGAAGCA
The DNA here is from genome assembly GCF_040322275.1 of Mesorhizobium sp. M0174. Taxonomy (NCBI): domain Bacteria; kingdom Pseudomonadati; phylum Pseudomonadota; class Alphaproteobacteria; order Hyphomicrobiales; family Phyllobacteriaceae; genus Mesorhizobium; species Mesorhizobium sp. M0174. Next base: position 332,053 of record NZ_JAMYTB010000004.1, on the reverse strand, counting down.
GCGCTTCACGAGTCCTTCAAGCGGTCATAGCGGAAAAAGACGGTCGAGGCAGCCGACTTTTGACCGTATGGTCAAAATCAGGGTCGCAAACCAGTAGACTCTGAACTGCCGCGTCTCAGCCGACGAAGGCGCGCTCGACGACGAAGCTTGCCGGATGATGCAGCGAGCCTTCCTGGAAGCCGTGGCTTTCAGCCAGCTCCTTGACGTCCTTGAGCATATGCATCGAGCCGCAGATCATGATGCGGTCGGTCTCGGGATTGAGCCTGTCGATGCCGAGATCGGTGTAGAATTTGCCCGAGCCGATCAGCGCGGTGATGCGGCCCATGCGCTCGGAGGTCTCGCGCGTCGTCGAATTATACAGCGTGACGCGGCCGCCGGTAAGCTCGCCGATCAGCGGATCGTTCTCCAGTGCGGCCACCAGTTCCTGGCCGTAGGTGAGCTCGGCATTGTCGCGGCAGGTATGGGTCAGGATAACCTGCTCGAACTTCTCATAAGTATCGGGATCGCGCAGCAGGCTGGCGAAGGGAGCAATGCCGGTGCCGGTCGAGATCATGAACAGGCGCTTGGCCGGCGTCAGCGCGTCGACCACCAGCGTGCCCGTCGACTTCTGCCGCATGATGACGGTATCGCCGATCTCGATTTTCTGCAGCTCCGAGGTAAGCGGGCCGTCCGGCACCTTGATCGAGAAGAACTCGAGTTCGTCGTCCCAGGACGGGCTGGCGATCGAATAGGCGCGGAACACTGGCTTCTCGGCATTGGGCAGGCCGATCATGACGAATTCGCCGGAGCGAAAGCGCAGCGACTGCGGCCGGGTGATGCGGAACGAAAACAGCCGGTCGGTATAATGCTTCACCGAGACCACGGTTTCGGCATAGACATTGGCCGGTATCGGGAACTGCAACGGCCGGGCGCCGGCTGTGTTGAACGCGGATGTGGTGTTCATCAAACCTAACCTTCTGGGCCGGCTCAGCGCCGGCGCCAAATCTCCACCTGCGCGCCCGAACCGGTCAGGTTCCAGCGTGCCGTTTGCACACTCCGAAGCGGTAAGCTCTTGTGTCCGGAATTTATTAGTATACAAACGATATTTGCGTCAAGACGCCGCCGTAAAACAGCTTTCCAAACTAAGGCATGTAGGCAGTTCGGGCATTTCGGGTTTCGACAATGGGACAGAATTTTTCGGCGCAAGCGCTGGATTCGACTGGCAGCGTCGTCGCCGGCATCGATGTCGGCGGAACTTTTACCGACCTCCTTCTGATCGACGGCCGTGACGGTGGCCGGGTGCACATCGCCAAGACCCCGACGACAGTCGACAACCAGGCGTTCGGCGTCGTTTCGGCACTTGGCGCCACCGGATTTCCGGTCGACGGCATCGACCTCATCGTGCACGGCACGACGACGACCACCAACGCGGTCCTGGAGCGCCGGCTGGCCAAAACCGGCATGATCACCACACGCGGCTTTCGCGACGTCATCGAGCTTGGCCGGCGGACACGGCCGCAGGCCTATGGCATGACGGGCACCTTCGTCCCGATCATTCCGCGTAATCTGCGGCTCGAACTGTCGGAGCGGGTCGAGGCCTCGGGCGCGGTGCGCATCCCGCTCGACGAGGCCGAGATGCGGACAGCGGTTTCACAACTGATCGCAGCCGGCTGCGAATCCCTGGTCATCCATTTCCTGCATTCCTACGCCAACCCGGCGCATGAGCGGCGCGCCGCCGAGATAGCGGCCGAGCTTTGGCCGAACGGCTACATCACGACAGGCCACGCCCTGCTTTCGGAAGCGCGCGAATTCGAGCGCGGCGTGACCGCTTCGGTCAACGCTTCGGTGCAACCGATCCTCGAACGCTATGTCGAGCGGCTGCGCAAGGAGCTGGCGTCAAAAGGCTACGCCCGCGACTTCCTGATTATGAACGGCAATGGCGGCATGATCTCGGCCCGCTTTGTCACACGTGAGTCGGCCAAGACCGTCATGTCCGGCCCCGCTTCCGGCGTCATTGCTGCCGCCTATACCGGCAAACGCGCCGGCTTCGAAAACCTGGTCACCTACGACATGGGCGGCACCTCGACCGACGTGGCGCTGATCCGCAACGCCGAGCCGGCGGTGTCGAACGAGATCGAAATCGAATATGCGATGCCGATCCACGTGCCGATGGTGGCGGTGCATACGGTCGGCGCCGGCGGCGGCTCGATCGCCCGCCTCGATGCGGCAGGCCTGATCCAGATTGGCCCGGAAAGCGCCGGCGCCAATCCCGGGCCAATCTGCTACGGACGCGGCGGCTTGGAGCCGACCATCACCGACGCCAATCTGGTGCTCGGCAGGCTAGCGCCGAAGAAGCTGCTCGCGGTGGAAAACCCGGTCACCGTCGAACGGGTCACCGGCATATTCGAGGACAGGATCGGCCGCGCCACAGGCTTGTCCGGCGTCGAGGCGGCGGGTGCGGTGCTGCGGCTCGGCAACGTGAAGATGGCCGGCGCCATCCGCATGGTCTCGGTGTCGCGCGGCCACGACCCGCGCGATTTCGCGCTGTTCGCCTTCGGCGGCGCCGGTCCGCTGCATGCGACGGCATTGGCGCGCGAACTAGGCTTGCCGAAAGTGCTGGTGCCGGCGCGGCCAGGCATCACCAATGCTCTCGGCTGCGTCGTCGCTGATCTGCGCCATGATTTCGTCAACACGGTCAACCAGCCGGTGGCCAGTCTCGATGAAAACCAACTCCGCGAGACATTGGAACGGCACCGAAACGAAGGCGAGGAGCTGATCGGCAAGGAAGCGGTGAAGCCGGAAGCAATCCGCGTCACGCATTCCGCCGACATGCAGTTCGTCGGCCAGACGCATATCATCAACGTGCCGCTGCCGTCGTCTGCGGTGACACGCCAGGTACTGCAGCAACTGTTCGAGAGTGCCTATTTCGCCCGCTTCAAGGTCGAGCTGCCGGAAATCCGCGCCAATCTGGTCAACCTCAACACGTCGGTTACCGGCGTGCGGCCGACGATCGATCTGTCCCGGCTGATCGACCCGGCCGGGCGCGCCAAAACGCTCGAAGAGGCGCGGCGCGAAATCCGGCCGGTCTGGTATGCCGGGCGCTGGTACGATACGCCGGTCTACAGCAGGGAAAAGCTGCCGCTCGACGCAGTCATCATGGGGCCGGCGATCCTCGAACAGATGGACGCTACTACCGTGCTCGAGCCCGGCGACCGGGCGCGCTCGGATGCCGACGGCAACATCATCATCGATATCGGTGAGGCCTGAGATGGCGCAGCTCGACACTATTACGCTTTCGGTCCTCCAGGCGGCCCTGCAGCAGGTCTGCGACGAAATGGACCTGACGTTTTCGCGCGCCGCGTTCTCGCCTGTTATCGCCGAGGCCAATGACCGTTCGGATGGCATCTATTCGGCGCTCGATGGTTCGCTGATCGCGCAAGGCAGCCAGGGTCTGCCGGTGTTCGTCGGCGTCATGCAGTATTCGACCAAAACGGTGATCGAGATGATCGCCGACGGACGCTGCCTGCCGCCCGAGCCAGGCGATATCTACATCGTCAACGATCCTTATCTCGGCGGCACCCATCTGATGGATGTGCGCTTCGCCATGCCGGTCTACCGGGACGGGAAGATCTTCTGCTGGCTGTCGAACACCGGCCATTGGCCCGACATTGGCGGTTCGGTGCCGGGCGGCTTCTCCGCTTCGGCAACGGCGGTCGAGCAGGAAGGCTTGCGGTTGCCGCCGGTGAAACTGTTCAAGAAGGGCGTGCTCGACCCGGAGATCTACGCCATCATCTGCTCCAACATCCGTGTTGCCGACCAGCGCATTGGCGATATCCGCGCGCAGGCGGCGGCACTGCTGATCGGCCAGGACAGGCTCAACGGAATCTTGGATCGTTACGGAGATGAAACGGTTGTCGAAGCGATCGCCGAATTGCGGCGCCGCGCCGCTGAACAGATGCGCGTCAACATATCGGCCATTCCCGACGGGATCTATCGTTCGCAGGCCTTCGTCGATTCAGACGGCGTGGTAAACGAGCCGCTGATCATCGCGCTGGCAGTCGAGAAAAAAGGCGACACGCTCAGCTTCGACTTCTCGGGCTCATCAAAACCCTGCGCCGGGCCGATGAACAGCGTTCTGGCGACGACCTTGTCCTCGGTCTATCTCGCCATGCGCCATATTTTCCCGGATGTGCCGATCAGCGCCGGCGCTTTCGAACCGCTAATCGTCAAGCGGCCGGAAGGCACCTTCCTCGACGCCAAATATCCGCGCCCTGTATCGGGCTGCGCAGCCGAGGTTTCGCAGCGCATCGCCGAGGCGGTGTTCGCGGCGATGGTGCAGGCTCTGCCGGACAGGGTGACGGCGGCTCCGGCCGGCTCCAGCGGCAATTTCGCACTCGGCGGCAACGACCCGGCGCGCGGCCGCGACTACGTCATGTACCAGATTTCCGGCGGCGGCTATGGCGGCAACGCCGATCACGACGGACTGACCAATGGCTGCTCGACCATAGGCATCTCCAAGTCGCCGCCGGTCGAAATCATGGAGCAGGCCTTTCCGGTGCTCTACCGCCACTATGCGCTGCGCGAAGGCTCCGGTGGCGCCGGCAAGCATCGCGGCGGTTTTGGGCTTGCCTATGAGGTGGAAATCCTGCGCGGCGATGCACGTGCCTCTTTCGTCATGGACCACGGCCGCTTCGGCCCGCAAGGCGCGCTCGGCGGCAAGGGCGGCGCGGTCAACACGGTGACCGTGTTCCACGACGGCAAGGAACATGTGCCGCCGCACCTGTCCAAGGAGCAGGACATCGCGTTGAAAGCCGGCGACCGCGTGCGCGTCGGCACGCCGGGCGGCGGCGGCTATGGTGATCCCTTGCAGCGGGACGCCGATCTGGTGGCGAGGGATGTCGCGCTGGGCTATTACACGCCCGCAGAAGCCGCCGAAAAGTTCGGGGTCGCTCTCTCGGCGGATGGATTGGGGATCGACCGGGCGGCCACGGAAAAGAGGCGCGCCGGATGACGGCGCGGCCTCGGATTCCCTCATTTGCGGCCAACAATCAGTTGCGGTGATCCAGCCTCGCGACCAGCCGGTCGCCGGCCCACTGGATGCCGCAGACCAGGACGATCAGGACGATGACCACGGCGATCATGACTGACGTTTCGAAGCGCTGGTAGCCGTAGCGGATGGCGAGGTCGCCGAGACCGCCGGCGCCGATGGCGCCGGCCATCGCCGAGGCGCCGATCAGCGTCACCAGCGTCACCGTGAAGCCGGCGACGATGCCGGGCAGCGCTTCCGGCACCAGCACCTCGCGAATGATCGTCCAGCGGTTGCCGCCCATGGCGCGCGCCGCTTCGATCAGCCCGTGGTCGACCTCACGCAGCGACACTTCGGCGATCCGGGCATAGTAGGGCGTCGCCGCGATCGACAGCGGAACGATCGCTGCCCAGGTGCCGATCGAGGTGCCGACGATCAGCCGCGTCACCGGGATCAGCGCAACCAGCAGGATGATGAAAGGCACAGAGCGGAAGCCGTTGATGACAGCGCCAAGCGCGCGGTTCACCCACAGGTTTTCGGCGATGCCGCCGCGGTCGGTGGCGACCAGCGCCAGGCCAAGCGGCAGCCCGAAAACCAGCGAGATGAGGCCGGAGGCGGCCGTCATCAGGATCGTTTCCCAGATCGAACGGACGAGAAGCTCAAACAGAACCGGCGACATGGCCAAGCACCTCCACCCGCGCTTGGCGGGCTTTCAAGAACGCGATCACCTCTGCCAGGTGAGCTTCATTGCTGCCGGCGACCGCAACGAACAGTGTCCCGACAGGCTGCTGCTGGACGTGATCGATGCCGCCATGCACGAGGCGGAACGAGCCGGGAACTGCCGAGGCAAGATCGGACAAAAGCGGGCTTCGCGCGGCCTCACCGGCCACGTCGATCCTGAGGATCGCCTCCACACCGGCGTTCTGCGTTAGCCGGCTTGCGATCTCCGCCGGCAATTGCGGCCGGATGCCGCCGAGCAGGCTCTGCGTGATCGCCGACTTGGGGTCCGCAAAAATCGACCAGACCGGGCCTTGCTCGACGATCCGCCCAGCGTCGATCACCGCGACACGATCGGCGATCGAACGGATCACCTCCATCTCGTGCGTGATCAGCAGGATGGTCAGGCCGAGCTGCCGGTTGATGTCTCTGAGCAAGGCAAGGATGGAGCGCGTCGTCTCCGGGTCCAACGCCGAGGTCGCTTCGTCCGACAGCAGCAGCACCGGGCGCGCCGCAAGCGCCCGGGCAATGCCGACGCGCTGCTTCTGCCCGCCCGACAGAGACGCCGGATAGGCTTTCGCCTTCTCCGACAGGCCGACAAGCTCGAGCAGCTCGGCGGCGCGCGCCAGGCGTTCGGCCCTGGGCCGGCCTTCGATCTTGAGCGGCAGCGCTACATTGTCTTCGACCGTCTTGGCGGACAGCAGGTTGAAATGCTGGAAGATCATGCCGATGCGCCGGCGCAGCGGCTGCAATTCGCGCTCGCCGAGCCGGCTGATGTCGCGGCCTTCGATGAAGACCTGTCCTGAATCCGGCCGCTCCAGGCCGTTCAGGCAGCGTATCAGCGTCGACTTACCGGCGCCGCTACGGCCAATGATGCCGAGGATCTCGCCCTGGCGCGCGCTGAGCGACACGCCGTCCAGCGCCGCTGTCGCGCCGAAACGGCGCTTCAGCTCGATGAGGCGCACGACGTCGTTCGGTCCCGCGGAGCGGCCGCCGACGGGATGCGTGACTTCGGTGACCGAGGCGAAATGCTGGTTCATAAAAGTTCCTGTATTGGTGTCCCGCAAACGCGATCGCGGTCCGCGTTGAAGCGCGGACCGCTTTATCATGCCGGGCTTCAGCGCCCAGTCGAGCTCGGCATCAATAGGCGCTGATGCCGGTTCCCTTGTAGACCCGGTCGAATTCGGCCTTCACCTTTTCGTTCTGATAGGAGGCGACCAATGTCTTTACCCAGGGCTGGTTTTCATTGCCGGCCTTGACCGCGATGAAATTGCGATAGGGATTGTCGGCCACCGCCTCCTGGGCGATGCGGTTCTCCGGTGTGAGGCCGCTTTTAAGCGCCCAATCCGTGTTGACTACGGCCCCGTCGAGGTCTTCCACCGAGCGCCCGACGATGCCTGCGTCCAGCTCCTTGATGACCAAGTGCTTCGGGTTTTCGGCGATGTCGGCGGTCGTCGCCAGAATGCCGGTGCCCTCCCTGAGCTTGATCAGATGTTCGCTCTGCAGGACGCGCAGTGCGCGGCCCTCATTGGACGGGTCGTTCGGCACGCCAATGACCGCGCCTTCGGGCAGGTCGGCAATATTCGCGTACTTCTTGGAATAAAGGCCGATCGGCCAGACCCCGGTATAGCCGACCGGGACGATGTGATAGCCCTGCGTCTTGATCTGGTTGTCGAGATAGGGCTTGTGCTGGAAGGCGTTGGCGTCGATTTCGCCACGCTCGAGCGCTTCATTCGGCTGGGTATAGTCGTTGAACACCACGGTCTCGATCGTCAGGCCCCTCTCCGCCGCCTGGGCGGTGACGACGCGCCAGACGTCCTCGTCCTCGCCGCTCATGATGCCGACCTTGACCGCCGTCTTGTCCTCGGCGAACGACGGCGCAGCAAGGCTGACAATCGCAACCGCTGATGCAAGAAGTACAGCGAAGCCGGCGCGCCGGCTTATAGTTGCCGAGAAGAATTGAAGCAAAGTGTTGGTGTTCCCAGGCATGGTCAATCTCATCGGTTTTGCAATCGTTGCGGCCAGGCGGAATGCGAAGCCTTGCGGGCATCATCGGAAATGCTGATCGCCAGATCAAAGAACAGTATTTCACACCAGATGAGGAGCCGGGAATATTCTCTCAAAGTTTCTGGCCTGGCGAGCACAGGACCCTGCCGCCTGGCGTGGTGACTCGCTATGTGGCCCGCCGTGCGTCGGAACGGCGGGCCTTTCTGCGTCGGAATGCCCAACAAGGGCAGCAGTCTGGGATGTCGACAATGCTGGACGCGCCGCATGTCCCTTCAAAGCGACGCGCTTGTTCACTCGATGACCTTCACGATCCTGCGCGTGCCAGGATCGACCAGGACGGTCCGATTGTCGACGACGACGTAGCGGTATTTGACGCTGGGAACTTCATGAAGCTCGACGGTATCGGGCAGTGTCGAGCCGACATTGAGCTCCACGCCGGGAAGCTGGACGGACGCCAGAGGCTGCTTTTTCACATACTCGCGTACGATCGTCTCCTGCTGCGGTTCGATGACCACGTCCTGGGCCGCAGCGGCGCCAACACCCGCAAGCAGCAAGAACCCAGCCGCAGCCGCGGAAAGATGCATTCTCATGATCGTCTCCTTTCGTCGTGAGCCACCTCTGCGCTGCGCCGCGTCATGCCGTTCGCAGCGGGGTCGCTAGGTCGGTAACGTCACCGGGCAAAGCTTGTTCCGCCGCTCGGATCGCTTGCCGTTTCGCTCGGTTAATTTGGAACAAAGTTTTTTAGCCGCAGTTTTACGCGGTGAAGGGACGCATTTTCCAAGGAGATCTCTCATGAAAGGCGTTCTGATTACCAGCATGCTAGCAATCAGCGTCAGCTGCGGAGCGGCACTTGCCCAGACGCAGCAGTCGACCGACGACCAGTCCGGCGCCAATTGCGCAGCCGGCACTGCCAACTGTCCAAATGGCGCAAAGATGGGCGAGCAGGCCCAGGGCAAGGCCGGCGCTACGACTGAACAACAGGCGCAGGGCAACAAAAAGCTGAAGACCGACGAGCAAGCCCAGGGCAAGGCTGGCGCTACGACTGACCAGCAGGCTCAGGGCAAGCCGAAAATGAAGACCGACGAGCAAGCTCAGGGCAACGCTGGCGCCACGACTGACCAGCAGGCCACGGGCAACACCAAAATGAAAACCGACGAGCAGGCCCAGGGCAAAACCGGAACCACCACTACCGAGCAGGCCCAAGGCAACACGAAAATGAAGACCGAGGAGCAGGCTCAGAGCAAGACTGGGACCACGACCAGCGAGCAGACTCAGGGCAACGCCTCTACGCAGACGCAGGACCAGAGTTCGACCGCTTCCATCAGCAATGTGACCGTTGAACAGAAGACAGAAATTACCCAGGTCATCAAGGAAACGAATGTCCAACCGGTTTCCAATGTCGATTTCGACATCTCTGTCGGCGTCGAGGTTCCGCGAAAGAAGGTCCGGCTGCATCGTCTGCCGGCGCGCATCGTCAAGATCGTTCCGGCTTACGAATCCTATGAATATTTCGTGCTGGCCGATGGCCGGATCGTCATCGTCGATCCGAATACCTACAAGATCGTGCTTATCCTGACCTAGTTGTAGCCGGACGGTTTGCAAGACCGTTTGATTGCACCGGTAAGCCCGCGGCGCGACTTGCGCGGCGGGCCTTACCGCATCCCGCTCCACAGCGTTGCAGCGTCTGCAAATCGCAGATCACGGTCCGTCCTCGGGGCGAGGAGCCAGCATGGTCTGATCGATGGTGTCGGGCAGGCATGGACTTGGAGCGCACCTTGTTCGGAATGACGCGGTGGCCATGGCATCAATATTCGGGACCAGCACCATTCTCGCGTAGTGCCGCGGCCACAGCGGTTCTCCAAACAAGATGAAGATGCCGCCAACCATCAGCGCCAGCAACAAGAGCGCCGTTGCGTTTGCAAATATCTCGCCGTAGCGCATGGTAACCTGTCCCGGCCGGAAATCGATTCAGCCTGTGACAGCGGCAATCGGAACGGCGCCGAAACCCAGCTCTACTGCCCTCGGCGCCTCGCGAATGCCGCCTCCCATTGGATCCTCCCGGGAATAGGCCAAGTGAATAACGGCACTCTCGGTACTTTGTTCCCGGGGCCGACGACAGCCGCTCCCTTCAAGCCCGGCGTCTCCGTTGGCGAAACCGCTGGCGGTCGTCGCCCTCATTGATGCGCGGCAGCGAGATCCTTCACGTGACGTTCGTGCATTTGCAGCACCGGCAGCGTCTTTTTGGCAAATTCCTTCATCGCCGGATCGTCGCCGGAATTTGCGTAAGCGGAAAACAGCGCCACCGCTTCCTTATGCGCCTGGGTCTGCATGTCGATGTATTTCGATTGGAAGCTGTCCCCGCTGGCCTCCTTGAGTTGGTCGAGCAGCGCCTGGTGCTTGGTGTCCAGCGGCGGGCCGGCTGGCGCGGTGGCCGAAGTCGTCTGACCCTTGCTGAGCGCCGCCTTGAACTCCTCGTCGGCCTTGGTGTGGTCCGTGACCATTTGCGCCGCGAAGGCTTTTACGTCGTCGGCCTTCGCCTGCGTCTGCGCAAGTCGGCTCGATTCGATTTCGAATGTATTGGCGATGGGCACCGTCTTGACGAACGTCGCAGTGTCAACCTTGCTCATGGTGTCGGTCGTTAGAGGCGTCAGCGTCGCCGATTGGGCAAAAGCAACCAAAGGCGCGCCGGCCATCATCGCTGCCGCAGTGATGGATAGAAGTGTTTTCATGGGAGCTCTCCGAGGCTGATGTCATCCCTCGATGGCTCAACGCGGAAGCTGCAGCGAGGTTGCCTGGTCGTGGCGCCAGAGCCGCCGCGACGCCAGACAATAGTTTGGAAACGCAAAACAAAGGACGCCGGCTGCGTCCCGCAAATTGCAACGCACGCGGCGAGATCGTACGCAATCGTACAAGCTCTTTCGCTTTGCCGCGGTCTTGCTATCGTTGGCCGGGAGAGATGGGTGGAGGCTTCCGTGGGGCAGATCAAGTCGCCGCTTGGTATGGATACCGACAAAGCCATTCATACCGTCATGGCCGACTACCATTCCGGCGATATTCTCTCGACCACCGTCGTCATAGCCGATTTGCGCAGACGCTTTCCCTGGTTCCGGCAAACCGACGAGGAGCTGGTTGGCTTCATCGTTCGCGCGTTGGACGGTCGGGAGATCGCGGTCAGTTTTGACCACCGCGGCCGTTAGGCGCTAATTTGCGGCAAAAACCAACAGGCCGCGGAGCCTATGCTCCGCGGCCTGGTGCTGTGATCACCGGGCGCTTACTTGCCGCAGTGGTTGTCGTTCAGCGTCGGGGCCATCGTGCCAGGAGCCTTGCCGGTCGCATCGGGCAGAGCCCCCTGCGGGCCTGGCGGGCAATTCCGGTCGGCATTCGAATTCGTCGTTGAGAAATCGCGAATGCTGTTGGTGATGGTCGAATCCGTGCCGCTGTCAGGGCCGCCATTATCCGGGACCACGATCGTCCGCCCGCTGCCGTCGGTAGCGTCTCCGGAGGGATCGCCGACGTTCTGGGCCATCGCTGACGTGGCCAGACCGATCGTAAGCGCGGAAGCTGCGAGAATTTTCGTGAACATGATGCTTCTCCTTTTTACGAGGGTCGTCGCGTTGCGACTAAGAAAACAACCGTTCGGGCGGGCGAAGGTTCCGACAAATTCCCCATGAATTTCAGCATGTTCTCAGGTGTTCAAGGCGGCCGCCATGCCATTCTCTGCAGGCATGCATCTGTGGACTTTTCTGACGGCACGGCCCGGCATTTTGCTTGCCGCATGAGTGTACGCCTTACCGTCCCGCCGGAACAGGAATGCTCCTTGCGAGTTCATACCTTTGTACAATGCGACGCGCTGATGCGAATGGCGGCAGCGCAAACAAGGAGAGCAGACATCATGGGCCTTGGAACCATTCTCATCATCATCTTGGTCCTTGCCTTGCTTGGCGGCTTCAGCGGCTTGGGCGGCGGACCGTTCTATGGCACCGGCTATTACGGTGGTGGCGGCCTCGGCCTGGTGCTGCTTATCGTCATTATCCTGGTCCTGCTTGGGCGCATTTGAGGCATGTCGCGCAAAAGCATGCCCCCGGGCTTGACCCGAGGGTGTGCAGCGGTTTTGTGATAACGACATGCATAAAACAGGAACCTAAAGTGCATCGCATGAGGCCGGTCAAGCGCGACACGCGTTAGTGTCACGCTCGCGACAAAAACGCCTGCCGCCTGGTAATAAGCGCCGGGCGTTTTGTCGTGAAAAGACAAGATTCCAAGTATCCTTGGCAAACCGGGGCCCTGGCCAGAAAGGGCGACTCGGTGCCGAACCTTTCGGCGCCGAGGACGCCACCATAGCAGCAGCTTAGTGTTGGCGATCGGCGGCCAGCGCTTCTTTCAGATCGGCGCTGAGCACACCCTCGTTGAACAGCGACATGATACGGGCTGCCAACCGCTCGCGGACAGGACTGTCGTCCGCAACACCCAACTCGCGGCAGCAGTCGTCGAGCGCTTTTCTCAGCACGCTCAGTTCGGCTGGAGTTGCTGCACCTTGCATCGACATGCCATCCTCCCTTGAAAAGGGCGAAAGCGCGAAGCGTCTTTCTAGCGTCCACTCGCCATGCCTGTGTGGACGACTCCAATTCAATTAGCGCCGCTCTCGTCCAAACTCAATGTACAGAAATTACCAAGCAGACAGTTTGGGAACGACTGTCTCGCACCTGCATTGTTGCTGCGATCCAACCCACCCTCATTTGGATCACTGGGCGTAGCCCACGACGCCCGAATGGAGCCCGTTGCATCCCTCGCGACGGGCTCTTTTGCGCCCGGCGATCTCAATTGTCGTTTTCGTACCAAACCGTCTTTGGTACGTTTCCGACTCTAACTTTCAGTCGGATGTTTTCGTAGGCAAGCGGCAGGAGAACTGCCGTGCATCGATTCATTTTTTTATTTAGTAGGCTCCATACCTTTCAGTGCTTATATAAGCGCTATCGTTCGCAGGTTATACCGGGCGCGGACGGCTGGGAGATAAAAAAGCTCTTGCCCTGTTTTGGGCCCAGCTATGTCTGATCCAGCAACTTCCAATAAGAATCCATATTCCAATAGAAATCCATACAAAAACAAGCTGTTGCGCCGAATGAGCGCCGGCGATTTCGCATCTCTCGAGCCGCACATCGAGCGCTGTTCGCTGGAGTTACGGCAATCGCTCGAAGTGTCCGGATCGCCGATCGAGGCCATCTATTTCCTCGAGGAGGGTATCGGTTCCGTGGTTGCGAAAATGCCGAACGGCAGCGATGCGGAAGTTGGCCTTGTCGGCTTGGAAGGTATGACCGGCTCGGCCCTGATAATGGGCGACGACCGTACGGTCCATGATTGCTATGTGCAGCTGGCGGGAGAAGCCGCCAAGATCGACGCCGAGCCGTTCAAAGCGGCGCTGACACAAAGCCCGACGCTGCGGCTGTTCTTGCTGCGCTACGTGCAATATCTGCATGTACAGACTGGCTTTACCGCGCTGGTCAACGCGCGATCGAAACTTGAAGACCGGCTGGCGCGCTGGCTGCTCATGTGTGACGATCGGGTGGACGGCGGCCGGCTGACGATCACTCACGAATTCCTGTCGATCATGCTTGGCGTAAGGCGCCCGGGTGTCACGGTCGCGCTGCAGCTGCTTGAGGGGCGAGGGCTCATCCGGTCCCGCCGCGGCGAAATTATCATCCGCGACCGCGATGGTCTCGTCGCACTGGCAGATGGCGGCTACGGCTTGGCCGAGGCCGAATACACCCGCCTGTTCGAGCATATCGGCGAGCGCTGACGGCGCTTTCCTGGCCGATTGCTGCCGCAGGTCGAGCCCTTGCGACACCACACGCGGGTCGGAAAAATTTTCAAAGCTCCCGTCGCTTCAGGGAACTTGTTTCCGGTCGGAGGGTTATCGGACGCCTCCACTTTGCGAGGCGGCACCAACCATTCGGGAGAGGATCATGGCGACCACGAAAAAGGCCGCGAAGGCGGCAAGCAAGGGCCTTGAGGATCTGTTCCTCGACGGGCTCAAAGACCTCTACTACGCCGAGAAGAAGATACTGAAAGCGCTGCCCAAAATGGCCAAGGGCGCGGAGTCGGAAGAAGTGACCGCCGCTTTCGAGAAACACCGCATGGAAACCGAAGGACATGTCGACCGCCTCGAGGAGGTGTTCGAGAAATTCGGCAAGCCGGCCCGCGGCAAAACCTGTCCGGCGATTGACGGCATCATCGAAGAGGGCTCGGAAATGCTCGAGGAGTATAATGGTGCTCCCGCGCTCGACGCCGGGCTTGTCGGTGCGGCGCAAGCTGTCGAACATTACGAGATCGCTCGCTACGGCACTTTGATCGCGTGGGCGGAAGAACTTGGCAAGAGCGACGTTGTCGAGCTGCTCAGGGCAACTCTCAAGGAAGAGGTCGCGACCGACGAAGCGCTTTCCAAGCTCGGCGAAAGCGGTGTCAACGAACGCGCAATGCAAGAAGCCGCTTGATTTCAAAACCGCAACCGAGCCTCGGAAATGTTGCCAAGGCTCGGTTGGCCGCGGCGAACCGGTGAATTTTGCATTGGTCCGTCATGAACGATAGAGCGGGCAGCTAGAGCCTTGAAGCGGTGCCTCGGAGCGGACTTACTCGATCTGCTCGAACGTGCATTGCCGGGGCTCCTTGTCCGGCCGCCAGCGCAACAGCTTTGTCCCGTGCCGGAACCGGTCCCCTGTCACATGGTCGAACCGAACCTCGACCACCAGTTCAGGCTTTATCGGTTCCCATTGTCCGCTCCGCTCCGTGCTCCAGCGGCTTGGTCCGCCCGGCGCCTTGCCGGTGAAACCCGGTTTGGCCCGCAGTTTTTCCAGCCGTCTGGTCAATGCTGCCCTGTCGTCCTTGCCGATGGTCGAGGTGAACCCGACATGGTCCAGCCTGCCTTCGTTATTGTAGAGGCCAAGCAGCAGGGATCCGACTTCGTTGCTGCCGGCGAGATAGCGAAAGCCGCCGACCACGCAATCCGCAGTGCGCAGTCGCTTGACCTTGACCATGGCGCGCTCGCCGGGCCGGTATGGCCCGGCTATCAGTTTTGTAACAACACCGTCGGTGGAGCCGTGGCCGGCGCCCTGCAGCCAGCGCTCGGCGGTGGCGGCGTCGTGCGTATATTTGGACAGGTGCAGTTCGGGCCGTGCCGCCGTCGCGACAAAGGCCTCAATCGCCTGCCTCCTGGTGGTGAGAGGCTCTTCGATGATGATCCTGCCGCCGGGTTCGGCCAGCATATCGAACAGGACCAGCCTGGCGGGCGTCTCAAGGCTCAACTTGCGGATCCTGCTTTCGGCGGGATGAAGGCGCATTTGCAGGGCCTCGAACGAGGACGATCCGTCGACCTCGATGACGATCTCGCCGTCGGCAACAAACCGTCGCGAGCGCACATCGCGCAGCACCCCGACGAGCTCGGGAAAATAGCGGCCGAGCGGCTTGCCCGATTTTGCACGCAGATCGACGGCATCGTCGCCCTTGAACACGAGGCAGCGAAACCCGTCCCATTTCGGCTCGTATTGCCAAAGCCCGTCGTCGCCAGGAATTGCATCGGCGGCTTTGGCTTCCATCGGACGAAGGTCGAGCGGCAACGGAAATGCGGTCATGGCTGGCCCGCGCCGCCGCTACGGCATTCGCTACCGCCGTCGGCCATTCCTCTGTGCCCCGCTTTGCTGCCTCGGCGCCTTGCGGCCGGCTTGGTCGGCTGAAGGCGACAGCGGATCGACCTCGCCAGACCCACCGATCTCCTTGGTGATGCGATAGGCCAGATAAGCGACGGCTCCAGCAAGCAGCAAGCGGACCATGACTGCAAATCCTTCGTTGGCGTGAACCCACCAACCCGCAGGCCGAAGGTTTTGTTCCGCCGCTGCCCATCGCCGGGTGAATCGTCGGCGGCGCAACCAAAATCCAGGCGCATCGTTTGTTGCTTATCGACAAAAAGAATTTGCGATGAAGACGCTCTTGCCCTTGTTCGCTTTGACCATGGCGCTATTCCTGGCCAGCAGCGCCTGGCCCGACGGGTGACCGCGATGCTCCTCGTTGTTCCGGTTTGGCAGGACATCGCGGCACGACTGCTTCTGACCGCACTCGCCGGCCTGTTGATAGGCCTCAACCGGGAGGCGCGCGGGCACGCGGCGGGGCTACGCACCACCGTGCTGGTAGGGTTGGCGGCTGCCATCGCAATGGTCCAGGCCAGCATTCTGCTGGGAACCGTTGGCAAGCACCCGGATTCGTTTGCATCGATGGACGTCTTGCGCTTTCCGCTGGGCGTGCTGACCGGGGTCGGCTTTATCGGCGGTGGCGCCATTCTTCGCCGTGGCAGTCTTGTCAGCGGCGTCACCACGGCGGCCACATTGTGGGTGATGACGGCGATCGGATTGGCTTTCGGTGGTGGCCAATACGGCTTGGGCGCGGCCGGCACGGCACTGACGCTGGCCACCTTGCTCGTCCTGAAATGGGTGGATCTTCGAATTTCGCGCGAACACCACGCCCAGTTGGCAGTGACCTGGAAGGCCGCAGCCCGACAGGAACTCGATACGATGATCGGGCCGCTTGGTTACCGGGCACGCCTCGTCGCGATAGAGAGGCGCCCGGATATCAAAGACCCTGTTTTCTCGTTCGAGATCAGTTGGAGGCGGCCGGACACTGGCGCACCGCCAATAGATCTGCTGGAATCGGTGGGCGAGCATTGCGAGATCCAGAAGTTTGATCTCCTCAGCGAACCTGCCCGGTAGCTGGCGGCTTGCAACGATCGCGGCCTGAATCAGGCCATAGCTTCTCCACACCCCTTTCGATACCTATCTGTCGAGGCAGGACTCAAGGAGCAAGCAAAAGACCGTGGCACAGCGATCGGGAAGTGCTGATCTCCCACTTCACGGCGGGCGCGTACCGAAATGGCTTGGCGACCGCATGACGCGGCTTGGCGCGGTCATGTGCGAGGCGATCATCCACCATTACGGCCGCGATGAATTGCTGCGCCGGCTGGCGCATCCGTTCTGGTTCCAGTCTTTTGGCGCCGTGATGGGGATGGACTGGCATTCCTCCGGCATCACCACCAGCGTCGTCGGAGCGTTGAAGCGCGGTCTGTCGCCGCTTTCCGGCGAACTCGGCATCCACGTTTGCGGCGGCCGCGGCGCGCATTCGCGCAAGACCCCGCATGAGCTCGCCCTGATCGGCGAGCGTGTCGGTCTCGACGGGCAAGGCCTCGCGACTGCCAGCCGGCTTGTCGCCAAGGTGGACAGCGCCGCGGTCCAGGACGGTTTCGATCTCTATCTGCACGGCTTTATCGTCACCGACGACGGCAAGTGGGTGGTGGTGCAGCAAGGCATGAACGGCGACAGCAAGGTGGCGCGCCGCTATCACTGGCTGTCCGAGGGCCTGAAGAGCTTTGTCGACCAGCCGCATGCTGCCATCGAGGGCGCCAATCAGGGCGAGATCGTCAACCTGACCGACCGCCGCGCCGAAGCGTCGCGCCAGGGACAACTGGACCTTCTGCACGACCTTGGACCGGATCGCATCGTGAGGGAACTTGCCGCTTTGGAGCGGGGTTCGGCGCCAGCGCCGGACCCGGCACAAAAGCTGCTGCCGCATCTGGTCATGCCGGCGCACCACGATGTGCGCGAAAGTGATGTCGTCATGCGCCGCCTGCACGGCAATATCGCCGCGGCGGCTGAGCGCGGTCCGACGGATTTCGCCGAGCTTCTCCTCGTGCCCAATGTCGGCGCGCGCACGGTGCGGGCGCTGGCGTTGGTCGCCGAAGTCGTGCATGGCGCGCCGTGCCGTTTTTCCGATCCAGGACGCTTCTCGCTGGCGCATGGCGGCAAGGACAGGCACCCGTTCCCTGTGCCGCTGAAAGTCTATGACGAGACGATCGGCGTGCTGAAGTCGGCTGTCCACAAGGCCAGGCTCGGCCGTGACGAAGAGATCGGCGCCTTGCGGCGGCTGGACGACCAGTCGCGGCAGGTCGAGCGCTATGTCACCGGCCCAAGCCTGAAGGAAATCGTCGCCGGGGAGTTCGAGCAATCGCATCTGCTCGGCGGCCGCAGCGCCTTCGGTTGGGAGGGTGTACCCGAAACGGCCGCAGTCAAATCAACGAAGTGATCGGCTCGGATCAAGGCTCCAGGTCGATCAGGGCGACGCCGAGTTCGGGATGATGCCTGCGGCGCAGATGGCCAGGCGTCTCCACCAATGTGACCTCGAGCGTCGGCCGCACGATTCCGTCCAGCAGATGACCACCCCTCGTGGTGCCGTCACTCAATCCAAGGACTGCGTGGACGTGCAGGCTGGGCCTGCCGTCGTCGCCGATGGCAACATCGCCGATCGCGCTCAGCACTTCACACTGTTCTCGAACGGGGATCTTCCGGTAGGTTCTTTCTCCAGGGTCGAACCAGCCGACGGTTGCCCTTTCGAAAGCGCCGAGCGCAGTCAGCGACGCGCCGCCGACGCCACGCTCGACCGCAAACGACGTCAGCTGCGCAAACGCCTCTTCGCCGGGATCAAGCACAACCACAAACGTTCTCTGCCCGGCGCTTTCGGCAACAAGTTGTGATTTCATGATTTCGCTCCAGCCGTCAGGAATTCAAACCCACCACACCAGCAATGCCAGAAAGACGAGACCCACCAGGCCGGCGATGAAAATGATCCGGCGCGCCCGCGTCCGCAGGATGATCTCGCCCTGCCGCGCCTGCTCCGCCGAAAAGACAGGACCATTCTTGTCCGGGTCGCTGCTCATCCATCGTCTCTTTCCGGGGCAATTATTCGGCATTGATTGGATCTGGCGCCCGATAGAACACAATTTCGTTTGGCGGATGAGGTTCCACGGCTGGGCGCCGTTTGCATCTATTCCTTTGGCGCGGTGGCGGGCGCGGTATAGCGGCGGCGCACTGCGTCCAGGATGTGGTTGCGGCTCTCCTGCGCCGAAAGTGTGCCGTCTTTCTCCGCCTCCGCGGTCTCGCGCGCCAGTTCCTTGTCCCTGATCTGGTGGCGAAACCATTCGGAATAGTCGCCGGCGCGCAGATGATGTTCCCAGGTCCTGTCGTCGATGCCCTCGGCGATCTGGGCGAAAATCATCAGATTATGGGCGCGGAGATTCATTGCATTGTCGGGACCGCGGAAATAGAAGCTGCCCTTCTCGTCGAGCTGGCCCTCGGCATATTTGCGGCTGTGGCGCTTGAGCGACTGCCGCGGCTCGATTGGCTCGACCATGGCGGGTTTCTTGTGCGCCTGCGGCCGCCAGAACAGCACGCGCTGGTCTTTTGGAGAGCTCAGATCCTTGTCCTTTGGCGGTTCGGTGCCGGTCTCGCGGCAGAACGTCTTGATGACCTTTTTCGCCTTGGGGCCGAGTGCGATGACGGCGGTGACCAGCCGCAATGCCTCGGTTGAGATCGCGTCCGGATGAACCGTGATCAGGATCGTGCCCGGCAATTCCATCGCCAGCACCATTGGAGTATCGTCGCGCCGCTTCGGCAGGAGGTGATGCGCCTCGTCGATGATCAGCCAGTGCGGTCGTGCCGTACGGAAACGAAGACTGCCGAGGCCCGGCAGCAGGTCGGCAAAGAAGTCCGGCCGCTCGTTGACGCGCAGCGCCAGGCCATTCACGACAAGATTGTTGTCAGGCTTCTCCAGGAGATCGAGCAATTGCGTTTTCGTCGGCGCGTTCGAGCCGTCGCCCAGCCGGACTGCGCCTTCGAGGCCATCGTAGTCGCCTTCCGGATCGAAGATGCAGAACTGGAACTTTCTCTCGACGAAGCGCTCCGTCAGTGCGGTCGCCAGGGTCGATTTGCCGATGCCGGAGCTCCCGGCGATCAGCACCGTATCGGTTGGCGACAGATACACCTCCTTGCCGTCCTCCGAGCCAAGCACAATGCCGTCGCGGCTCGGCACAAGCTCGCGATCGCGCTCCACCACCTTGGCGATCAGTTCCTCGACGCCCTTTCCGCGCGCGCCGCGTGTCACGAGATCCGCCGTTTCCTTGACTGCCGGCAGTGCGTTGTCGACGGCGACGCTGAAGCCGCAGGCGCGCAGGAAGGCGTGGTCGTTTTCGGCGTCGCCGACGCCGACGACGTTGTGCGGCGACAATCTGAGGTCCTGAAGCGCGGCTGTCAGGCCGGTCGCCTTGTTGATGCCGCTGGGCAGGATCATCACCGCGCCCTTGTTGAAGATGATTTCCAGCTCCAGCCCCAATTTCTTGATGACCTCGAGCGCGGTAGCCTGATGCGGTTCCCAGGTTGCGACGATCGAGCGTCCGACCGAAAGCGGTTTGACACCGCGTTTCCTGAGTTTGGCGATGAGCTCGGGGGCGGGCGGCGGAGATATCGTCCGCTCCTCCTCGCTGGCCGGCGTGTAGATCAACGCGCCGTTTTCGGCGACGACCTTGTCGAAGATCGCGACTTCGGGAAAGACGCGTTTGAGGTCGGGCAGCTCGCGCCCGGTGACGAGAATGAGTTTGCGGCCGCTCTTCTTGAAGCGTTCAAGCGCCGCAAGCGTCTTCTCGGCAACGATCCCCTCATGCGCCAGCGTGCCGTCATAGTCAGTGGCCAGGGCAATGAAATACATGCCGTCAGTAGCCGCCCACGATCGGCAATATCTCGCCGGTGATATAGCTCGAGCAGTGCGGCGAGGCGAGGAACACGTAGGCCGGCGCGATCTCCTCCGGCTGGGCGGGCCGTTTCATCGGCGTATCGGCGCCAAATTTCGAAACATCGCCGGCTTCCTTGTCCGAGGGGTTGAGCGGCGTCCAAACCGGCCCCGGCGCCACGGCGTTGACCCTTATGCCCTTGTCGACAAGGTTGCCCGAGAGCGCGCGGGTGAAGGCATGAATGCCGCCCTTGGTCATGGAGTAGTCGACCAGTTGCTTCGAGCCCTCGATGCCGGTCACTGAACCGGTATTGATGATTGCCGAACCGGGCTTCATGTGCGGTACCGCTTCCTGCGCCATGTGGAAATAGCCGTAGAGGTTGGTCTTCAGCGTCGTGTCGAAATGCTCCTCGGTCAGCTCGCTGAAATCGCTGGAGTGGATCTGGAAAGCGGCGTTGTTGACCAGCACGTCGATGCGCCCAAACTCCTGCACGATCTCAGCCACCGCGTTGTGGCAGTGGTCGCGTTCGCTGACATCGGCCTTGATCAGGATGCAGCGCCGGCCTTCGGCTTCGACGGCCCTTTTGGTCTCTTCGGCGTCCTTGTCCTCCGAGAGATAGACGATCGCCACATCGGCGCCTTCACGCGCATAGAGCACGGCCACCGCACGGCCGATGCCTGAATCGCCGCCGGTAATGACGGCCACTTTGCCGTCGAGCTTTTTCGATCCGATATAAAATGGCGCATCATAAAGCGGCGCCGGCTCGATCGCCCATTCATGCCCCGGCTTGGGCTGGTGCTGCTCGGGGAAGGGCGGCTCGGGATATTTGCGGGCGCCGGCCTGCATAGCGCCTTTTTGCTTGCCATTGGATTTGGACTTGTCCTTCTCGTCGATACGGCGCTGGATATGCCGCTGCTTGGCGGCCTCGCCGGCGATTTCCGATTTCATCTGCATGGTCATCTCCCTGGCTTGAAACCCAACAACGCATGTCCGGCGAAAAGGTTTATGCCATGGCGTCATTCCTTCAGTCCGGAGCGGATCGTGCGAAGTCTGAGCCACGGCAACCCGCTGCAGTACGAACCCGCTGAAAATGCCCAGGAGATTGCGGCGTCCTCAGCGGCGCATTTGTTCGGCCCGCCCTGAATCACAGATTGTTCTGCAGTGTCGCCCGACCGCTGGCTTCAGCCGTTCTATTCATGTCGCTGCCCTTGCCATTGAGTTGCCTGGCCTCGTCCTCGGCTGCGTCTTCGAGCTTGGCGACGAGCAGATCCTTGAGGTCGCCAACCTCTTCCTCGATGTCTTCGATGGGTACCCCGGCGTTGGCCGCCTCTTGCTTGCATTCCTTGGCGAGGATTTCCGCCTCCTTTTCAAGCCTGATCGGAGGCGGCGGCACATGAACGTTTTCGTGAATCCAGTCCTGCAAGAATTCTATCGCATTAGCACTCATGGTGCTCACCTGTAACGGCAAACTGTAGTGTCATTAACGTACGTGCTGCAAAATGGATGCTTGGCAACGCCGAATTTCAAACAGCGATACTTAACGATAGCGTGATCGCCAAAGAGCTAGAGCTTTGCAGTCAAGCGAAATCATTTGGCGTCGCAGAATGTCGCTAACCAGACATTTGGGGCGGGGTGTAATTTGCAGGCATCCCGCCCTAAGACGCGTTGCGCCGTCGCGCCGGTGTTGCGCGGTTCGGGTCGCCTGACGGCCGAACATCGTCACCTGCGGCAGATCGTGTCGGCCGCTCAGCGACACGGTCGGCGCGCATTTTGCGTTTATGCGCCATCCAGAACGGCAAGAGCTCAGCAAGAAAACTGTATAGCGTGGTCTTCATCGGCATGCTCCGGACCGGATTACAACTCGTGATCCCGCATTTCCGTTCCGACAAAGAGTCGCGTTCCGACAAATCCGTCGCTTCTACAATTGCGATTCGATCGGCAGGCACCCAACCAGCGCTGCAACGATGCGCCGATAGAGACTGGCCTCCGGTTCACGCGAATATTGCCGCATCTCGCCATCCGCCAAGCCGAGCCACCGCAAGGCGCCTTTGTCCAGGACCAGCTGGTAGCTCGTCTGCGGTGACTTTTCGTGCTCGAACAGCCGGCGCAACTCCATCACCAGATTGATATCGTGGAAAAGCACGCCCATTTCCGCATTCAACGACACCGAACGCGGATCGAAATTGAAGGAACCGACAAACCCCAGCGTGTCGTCGACCGTAAAGGCCTTGGTATGCAGGCTGGCTCCCTTTGAGCCGAAAACGGAGATGTTGGCCTGGCGGTCGAAGGGCTGCAATTCGAAAAGCTGGATACCTTTTTTAAGCAGCTTGCGGCGGTATTTGGCATAGGCGCCGTGCACGGCGGCGACGTCCGTCGCGGCGAGCGAGTTGGTCAGGATTGCAACCTCGGCGCCACGGTCCACCAACTTCGACAGGATGGCCAACCCGGTGCGGCTGGGGATGAAATAGGGCGAGACAATTTCGAGGCGCTGCCTGGTCGCCGCGATAGCGGGAAGCAGCTCCTTTGTCAGCCAATTCCTGCGCCTCTTGCCGCGCACCTTTTCCGGCGGATCGGAAATGACGCGAACGCCTTTCGTCCAGCAGACGTCGCTGTGCGCTACAATGAACTCCGTGATCGTGCGCCAGGCACGGAGGCTGTTCAAAAGCTGGCCGTCCGCGGTCGCATCGAGATTGTCGAGGAAATCGGCGCGCGAGCCCGCTGTAGCCGGGTTGAGCAGTTCGATAGGCTTTGCCGCCTCGCAACTCCAGAACGCCTCGAAGATCTGCATCGTCTGCCCTACGGCAGGACCGAGAAGCAACAGGTCGAGATCGCGAAAATTCGTCTCCGCAGCGTCGAAATAGGCATCGCCGATGTTCCTTCCGCCGACGATGGCCAGGCTCCCGTCGGCGATCCAGGCCTTGTTGTGCATGCGGCGGGTCATCGCAAACAGCCGGGCGACCATCTCCAGCGAGCGAAAGATGCTGCCGTTCCTCATGCCGCTGGGGTTGAACAGCCTCAGCTCGATGTTCTTGTAGCTGTTGAGCGCCAGGTAAGCGGCGTCGCTGTTGCGCGGATTGATGTCGTCCAGCAGCATGCGGACGCGGACACCGCGCTCCGCCGCCTTGACGACCTCCTGCATCAGCAGCCGGCCGCTATGGTCGTCGTGCCAGAGATAGTACATCAGGTCGAGGCTGCTGGTGGCACTGCGCGCCGCAAGGATTCGCGCGGCAAACGCGTCATAATTGTCGGCGATCAGCAGCAACCCGCTATTGCCGGCCGCGATCTTGTCCCGGGCAAACCGCGAAATGGCTGTATCCATGAAGTGCACCGACAAACATCAGCGAAGCAAACCGTCTGAAATCTGACTAACAACCCTTCAGGTTCATTCTGGTTGCAGTCGCGGCTGCCGTATCGCGTCCAGGTTCAGCCGGGCCTTGATCGGCAGATGATCGGAAGCGCGCTGCGCCAGCGGCGTCTTGTGCACCTCGATGCTGGAAATCAGGTGCGGCGGCCTGGCCAGGATGCGGTCGAGCGCAAACAGCGGAAAGCGCGACGGAAAGCTCGGCAGAACCGCATCGATCGGACCGAAATGCGGCAGCAGGGCCAGCAGCGAAGACCTGTTGCGGACGCGCCATTCGTTGAGGTCGCCAAGCAGGATTGTCGGCCGCAGAACCGGGTGCGTGGCTTCGACCAGCGCGTTGGCCTGCTGCGAGCGCGACCGCCGCAGCAGGCCAAAATGTGCGGCTATGATCCTGAGCGAGACGCCCTTCAGCTCCAGATCCGCGATGACCGCACCGCGCGGCTCAAGGCCGGGCAGCCGGATCTGGTTCACGCTTTCGACCACGCCGCGGCGCGCCAGGATCAGATTTCCGTGCCAGCCATGGCTGCGGCGGTTTTCCGGGACATGTGTGGGGACGAGGTCGCTGTCCCGCTCGAGCGCTGCGAGATCGAGCAAACCCTGCCTGCTTCCGGTCCTTTCGTCGGCCTCCTGCAAGGCAATGATATCGGCGTCGAGTTCCTTGACCACGGCTGCGACCCGCTCCGGATCGAACCTGCCGTCGGTGCCGACGCATTTATGCACATTGTAGGATGCAACCGTGGTGCACGAAATTTCATTGCCGGGCGCCGTAAACCGCGGCACTTCCCTTCGCAGCGCAGCGCCAAGCGACCTTGGAAGGGTAGGCGATCGATCCAGCATGTGATCCATTTGCTGTTGAGTCGGCGAGTGGCGGCCATTGCGATTATGGCGCGTGCGGAGGTCTGAAACAACGACGACCTTGCAAAACCGTTCCACCACCGGCCTCGGCGCGCGGTCTGGAACCCTGACGGGCAACAACACGTTTCGGGAGGGCAGCGCAGTCAACGGAGAAGTCGAATGCAGCCCTTAGCCGCAAATTCCGCCCCCCGCTCAGGCCCGCTCAGGATCGTCCCGTTCGATGGAACCGTAACCGTTCGGTTCTCCGACGCCATTATTGCGTCGAGCGCGCGGGCAAAGCTGCTCTACGAAGACGGTCATGATCCTGTCTTCTACATACCCTTCGAGGACATCTATTTCGACCTTCTGGAGAAGACGAACACAACGAGCCACAGCCCGCTGAAGGGCACGGCAAGTTATTGGCGTGTTCATGCGGTCGGCTCGTCGGCAGAAGACTTCATGTGGGCCTACGAGACGCCCGACACCCCGGCACTGGCGATCGCCCGCCACGGCGCGTTCGATCCCGGCCGGGCGCGGATTGAGGCCGATCCCGCGGAGGACAAGCGGCATACGCCGCACGTCACCGAATAGACTCACATTGGCAACGGCGCCAGCTTTCCGTCAGAACTCTTCAAGGATGCGCAGGCTGTCTTCGTATTTCTCTGTCGAGGCACCGATCTGCCGTGCCTGCCATAGATTGTCGACAAGATCGGCGCGCTTGACCGGCAACGCCAGCGGATTGGCCGCAGCCCTACGAACGAACACGGAATCGTCCTCGTTCGGCCGCCGCGTCAGTGCGTCGACGGCCGATACGATGGACGGCCCGAACCCGGCCGCCTCAAGCCGGTCGCGATTCCAACCGTCGCCTTTTTCGATGACGTCGTGAAGATAGGCGATGGCTTTCTGATCGAGCGTTTCGACGGCATCGACGACCCGGCGGCAATGTTCGATATAAGGCCGCCCTGTCTTGTCCGTCTGCCCGGCATGGGCCTGTTCGGCGATTTTCGCTGCGCGATAAAGCACGCTCATTGGGTCGATCCCGTAACGAACAGCACATGTCCTGGCGCACCAACGCGCCATTGTCAGTGCGAGTTCCTACGCGCCGCGGGACCCTGCTGCCTCGCTTGCGAGCTGAATGCCGCGGTGGCGGGCGGAATAGTCAGGAGACGCGTTCAAAACTGTCGAGGCTGGTTCCAAAGGCACGCCAGGCGGGGAGTTTCCTGGCTCGGGCCGGCGCCCCTTCCTTTTCCGCCGACAAAGCGGCATCCGCAACGGTGTGCCACAGCATCTCCAGCTTCCCGTTCCTGAGGATGCCGGTATAGCTCACCGCCGCGGCTCCGACCCGCCCTTCGGCCGCGCAGGTGAATCCGATGACATCTCCATGGCAGGCTCCGAACAGCGGCACCGTCGTGCCGAAGAAGGCGCTGTCCTCCAGCGCCGTCCTGAAGGTTCCGCTGATCCGTCCGCCCTCTTCGCTGGTCAGTTCGACGACCGACCCGTACTGGTTCCGCCAGGTGCCCAGCCAACTCATCGCTGCTCCTCCTGATTGCTGCCATAGGGATTGCGTTGGCACACGGCCTCCAAGCCGCGGCCGAGGTAGCGGCCTTCAATCAGCCGCAATGCCAGCCATCGACATCTGAACGAAGCGCAGCGGCGCTTCCAGCGTCCAGGTGATGCCGTGCCTCTCAAATTCCAGGCGGCCGGTGCCGCTGAGCGCCTGCGGGGTGACGCGTTTGAGCACGACCGTTCCGAAACCGCGTCGCGTGTTTTCATCGACCAATGGTCCGTCCAGTTCCCGCCAGACAAGGCGGAAGCCGTCGCTGCCATCGGCGGCTGGCGTCACGGTCCATTCGACCTCGACCCGCCCGTCAAGGCGCGACAGCGCTCCGTGCTTTACCGAATTGGTGGCCAGCTCGTGAAAGGCAATGCCGAGATATTGCACCGCATTCGGCTGCAGCATGATCATCGGCCCGCTCATCGATAGCCTGGCCTGTGTCGCGAAGGCCTTAGTCTGGGCATGGATTAGTTCGCCGATGGTCGCGCCACGCCATTCGGCATCGACCAGCAGATCGTGTGATTCCGAAAGTGCCATGATGCGTTCCCGGACTTGGGAAAGGAAAGCCTCTGGCGTACCCGCCAGCTTGCTGGTCTCGCGGATCATCGAGACGATCACCGAATACTGGTTTTTAACGCGATGGTTGACTTCGCGCATGAGTGTGCGGATACGCCGTTCGCTGTCCTTATGCGGGCTGATGTCGCGCGCGATCTTGGAAGCGCCGACGATACGCCCAATGCCGTCGCGTATCGGCGAGATGGTGAGCGAAACCGGAACCAGGGTGCCGTCCTTGCGCTGCCGAATAGTCTCATATGAAGGAATCCGTTCGCCGGCGCGAATGCGGCTGATGATCATGGTCTCCTCATCCAGGTGGTCGGGCGGGATGAGCATCGTCACCGGGCGACCGATCGCCTCCGCGGGCGTGTAGCCGAACAGGCGTTGTGCCGCGTCGTTCCAGCTGGTGATAATGCCGTTCAGGTCTTTCGACACGATCGCGTCCATCGAAGATTCGACGATGGCAGCGAGCCTTATGCTGGCGTCGTCAGCCAGCGCCTGGGTGCGCAGGTCGAGCAGGGTGTTAATGGCGCCGACGACCTCGCCGTTCGCATCGCGAAGCAGGACCGGATGCGCGCTGAACGGGATGAACTGGCCGTCCGGCCGCTCGGCGATCGCCCGGCCCCCAAGAACGTCCCGCTCCTCCAGCAAGGCAACGGCCATCGGACATTCGTCGTGCGCCATCGGCCGTCCGTCGAGGTGACGAAGCTTCCATGATCCGCACCAGCGGTCCTGGCCGATAACCGGACGATATCCCCAGAGATCGGCAGCGGCTTCATTGAAGAACGAGATGTAGCCTTGTCTGTCGGTGGTGTAGACAGCCACAGGCAACGCCTGCATCAGATCGGCGGAGGAAACTTGCGGGATTCCGCCAGTCTTTAGTTCAACGACGTCCACCAGTCCCCCGCTCCGCTTGGCTTGCCGACGGATTGCTACGTCATCTAAATGCGCGCGAGCGTTTTCGGTTCCGTTCGATCCGCTTTCGGACATTCAGGCTGATCTGCGTTTCGCGGCCGTTCCCGGACCTTTGTTAGGAGCCTTGCCGCCTTCCTGCGCCAGGCTTCTGCGCAGAATATCGGCGAGGTTGACGACATTCGTCCTCGGCGCAGGTGCCGGCTTGGGCGGTTTCTTGCCCTTGCGCTTGGCTTCGATCATCGCAACCAGCGCCTGTTCATAAGTGTCTTCGAACTTCGACGGGTCGAATTTGGCGGGCTTCTTGTCGATCAGCAATTGCGCGATTTCCAGCATCTCGGGATCGACCTTGCGAGCCTTCAGTCCTTCGAACACCGCGTCGGTTGCGACCACTTCATTGTGGTTGCGTAATTCCGTCATCACCATGCCCTTGCCCAGCGGCTGGATCAGCACCTCTCGGCCTCGCTGGTACAGCACGACGCAGGAGCGGGCTGCCACTTTCTTCCTGGCCATGGCGTCCCGGATCACCGCGAAGGCCTCCGTGGAGGGCGCGTCGGCCGGGACCAGATAATAGGGCTTTTCGAGGTAGCGTGCGTCGATTTCGGCGGTGGGCACAAACTCGCCGATCTCGAGCGTGTGCTGCGATACCATCTTTAGTTTCTTGATTTCGTCCGGCTCTATGCGGATGAATTCGCCCTTCTCGACTTCATAGCCCTTTACCTGGTCGGCAGCCTCCACCGTATCGCCGGTCTCCTCGTCGATATAAGCGCTCTTGACCGGGAGACCGTCCTTGCGGTTCAGGATCCTGAAATGCACTTTCTCGGCCTCGCTGACGGCGCCGATGATCTTGACGCCACAGGAAACCGATCCGACTTTCATAAAGCCCTTCCAGGCAGCTCGCGGCGTCGCCATGTCAATCACTCATTTGCCGAACGGACGGAACGGCTGCGAGCCGAAATCGTTCCGCCGTGGCAGGCTGGTCCATACGCCGGCCCGGACGAGAACATTCGGTTCATTTTCGTCAGGGGAATAGCGGAATGGCCAAACGCAGCGCAGGGTTGCTCATTTATCGCCAAAACCGAGGTTCACTTCAGGTGCTGCTGGTGCATCCCGGCGGCCCATTCTGGGCGAAGAAGGACGACGGCGCATGGTCGATCCCGAAGGGCCTGGTCGACGGGAACGAAGACGAACTGGCGGCGGCAAAACGCGAAGCCGAAGAGGAGCTCGGGGTCGCCATCGATGGAGTTTTCGAACACCTTGGCAGCTATCGGCAGCCGGGCGGCAAGCTCGTCGTCGCATGGTGCGTCGAAGCGGACTTCGACAGCGACGCCATAAGCAGCAACACCTTCGTCATGGAATGGCCGCCAAGGTCCGGCTCGATGAAGGAATTTGCCGAAGTCGACAGAGCGGGCTGGTTCTCCCTGCCTGAAGCCAACCTCAAGATCCTGAAAGGCCAGCGCGCCATGCTGGCGGATTTGGCCGGTCGGCATGGCGACCGATGAAATCGTATCGGCTCAGTACTTCAGGGCGGCGCCTGGCTTGCCTTACGGCGCTATCCCAAGCGAATTTTGAGCGCGCAGCGTGCGTAATGTGATCGAATAGCGGTGCTCGGCGACCGGCGGAATGCTGTGCTCCCATTCGTTGCGCGCAGCACCCGTCATCAAATAGGCTGATCTTGGCTCGACGGTGACCGTCTTGCGATCCCATCGCGTGCCGTTTTTCCGGCGCAGGCGGAAGCTGCAGGCGGCCAGCAGCGAAACGCCGGCGACCACTTCGAAATGAGGCTTGTCGCGGTGCCAGCCGATACCGGCGCCCGGCCGGTACTCGTTGATCAGCACCTGCACGAAGGTTTCGGCCGGCAGGCGGGCAAAGGCTGCAACTTTGTCCCTGAGCGGCAGCAGAAAGCCGGGTATCGGCGGTGCTTCGACGACTTCGCGCCGGTCGTAGTCGTAACGCAGCCCGAAGCCGACCACCCGCCGGTTTGCCAGATGGCCGTGAAAGTCGAAGGGCTGAAAAGGCAGGCCGTCGAGCTGGCTTGCCAACGCTGCTTCCTCCTCCGGCGTGATCAGTTCGGGCCGGTAGCGGAATCCTTCCGGCAGGTCGTCGGTGGCGGCAAAGAGATCGCCCTGACGGGCTGCAGCCGATGTCTTGAGTGGTGGCATCAACTGTACTTGGTGAAGCCGGCCCGTAGCGGCAAGGCTGCTTCGGCAGCAAGGAACCTCGCTCTCCGTGCAGGGTTATTCACACGATGGCGTGGATTGGAGCACTGCCGAGCATTGGAGCTGTCGAGATGCCTTCAACTGCGATCAGAAACATCGACTACCAGCCGGCGACGAGGGTACTCTCGGTGTGGTTCGTCCCGAGCGGAAACCGCTATGATTACGAGGACGTTCCGCCGCAGGTCCACGCCGCGTTCCGCAAGGCTTCGTCGAAGGGCCGGTTCTTCAACGAACATATTCGCGACCAATACAAGTATCATCTGGTCGAGCAGAGCCATTCGAACTGAGCCTTCAGACGCTTTCTCAACCATGATCTCGGCTGTCCGCCCATGGGCGGCGCAACGGCAATGAGCGGACTTCGCAGTTGGCGAATGACCTGATATTGATCATGGTCCCACCCGAAGACATCGAAAGCCTGGAATGTCCGCCGAAGCCGAAAAAACCGAGCAGATCCAGCAATTGCTCGACACCCCCGATCTGGCGGGCGTGCTGGATAGCGAACAATTCAAGAGATTTCTCGACCAGCTGCCGATCGCGATCGCAATTTCCGATCTCAGCGGCGACGAACGTGTCGTCTATGTCAATTCCGAGTTCCAGAAATTGTCAGGCGTATCCGTCGCCGAGCTCGAGCGCTGGAACTGGGCCGCACTGAGCGGAGGAGGCTTGAGCGAATACAAGGACCGGCCGCTGGCCCGGGCCATCGTCGAGGATATCGATCGCGCGGGAAGATTCAGGATACAACGTGCCGCAGCAGCGCCAGCCATCGTCGATGTCTATTCGAACCTGATCGAGGACGAGCGTGGGCGACGGTCCTTTCGACTGGTCGCCCTTGTCGACGTTACCGCGCACAAGGCAAGCGACAGCGAGGCCATCGAACAACGCATTCGGGAAAAGGACATGCTGCTGCGCGAGTTGCAGCATCGGATGAAGAACAATCTCCAGATGATCACGGCTCTCATCAGGTTGGAGGCCCGCAGTGCGGCGTCACCCGATCAGAAACGCTTCGAGCGCCTCGCCGGCCGCGTCGACGCGCTCGCAATTCTCTACCAGACGCTGTCGGTCGACGAACAGAAGGCCGAAGTGGACCTTGGCGTCTATCTCAGCCAGATCGCTTCCGCCGTGATGACGTCGCACGCCATGCAGGGCATCCGGCTGGACATGAAGGTCGATGCCTATCCCGTGTCCATCAACGTGGCGATGCCAACGGGTCTGGTGGTCAATGAGCTTTTGACGAACGCGCTGAAACACGCCTTTCTGGGTCGCGAAGGCGGGACGATCACGCTGCGCAGCATCGTCGACGGAGACGGTTTTCGCATCGTAGTCGCCGATGACGGCATCGGCCTGCCCGAAGGCGAGACCTGGCCGAAACCCGGCAAGCTCGGAGCGTTGATCGCTCAATCGCTGACTGAAAATGCCAAAGCCCGGTTCGAGGTGGATTCTGCCCCCGGCAAAGGAACGCGGGTGACCATCGTGTTCAACAGATCGGCCGCCGTCGCGACGTAGCCGGCCGAGCAAGCGCCATTCAAGGCCATCCGCATCAGCCAGGCCCGTCGATCACCTTGCGCGTGTGGCGGGCGATGACGCCTTCTTCGTCGGTCGCGATGACGCGGACTTCGACCTTGCTGTCCGCCTGGCTTATGAGCGCTTCATGGGAGTTGTTGTCGGCTTCGTCGATCGCCACGCCGAGCCAGCCAAGCCTGCCGCAAATCGCTTTGCGGGCCGCGGCAGAGTGCTCGCCGATGCCGCCGGTGAACACCAGGCATTCCAGCCCGCCCAGCGTGTTGGCGAGGGCGGCAACTTCCCTGGCGGCGCGGAAGGCGAAAAGCTCCACCGCTTCGCGCGCCCGGCGGTCGTCGCTGGCCTCCAGCGTGCGCATGTCGCCGGAAATGCCGGACACACCGAGCAGGCCGGATTCCTCGTAGAGCATGTCTTGCAGCGCCTCTCCCGAAACACCTCTTTCCAGCAGCAGGTACAAAAGCACGCCCGGATCGATGGCGCCGCAGCGTGTGCCCATGACCAGGCCGTCAAGCGCCGAAAAGCCCATCGTCGTATCGACGCTTCTCCCGTCGCGCATGGCGCACAGGCTCGCCCCGTTGCCGAGATGGGCGACGATGGTTCTTTTCGCCGCCAGATCGGGCGATATCTGCTTGAGCCGGCCCGTGACATATTCGTAGGAAAGCCCGTGAAAGCCGTAGCGGTGGATGCCGTCTGCCTCATAGCGGCGCGGCAGCGCAAAACGGCTGACCAGAGGCTCGATGGTCCTATGGAAGGCCGTGTCGAAGCATCCGACCTGCGGCAGGTCGGGCCGCAGCGTGGCAAGCGCCCGGATTGGTGTGAGGCTGCGCGGCTGGTGCAATGGCGCAAGCGGCGTCAGTCTGTCGAGAGCCTCGATAACTGTCGGCGTCAGGCGAACAGGTTCGACGAACTCGCGCCCGCCATGGACGATGCGATGGCCGCCGGCGATCAGTTTCCTTCCGCCAAGTTCGTTCTCGATCCATTGCAGCATCTGGCCGAGGCCCATGTCGCGTGATGCGTCAGCGGCAAGTGGCCGATCGCACTGCAACTCGCCATCGGCGGCTTTCGCGGTCAGCCTTGGCGCATCGCCCAGATCCAGCGAGCCGCGCGAGGCAAGATCCAGCTCGGCGGATGCTGCAAGGTCGTAAAGTCCGAACTTGATGCTCGACGAGCCGGCATTCAACGCAAGGACCGATCGTCGCATCAATCGCCGGCCCTTGTCGCGCCGTCCTGCGGCCAGGACCATTTCTGGATCTCGGGCATGTCCTCGCCATGTTCGCGGACATAGGCTTTGTGCTCGGCTAATTTCCCATGCAGCGCCGCGGCAAGCTCCTTCGCCCGCTCGGCCAGCCCCGGCACGCGCGCGATCGCGGCGAGCGCCAGATGATAGCGGTCGAGCTGGTTGAGCACGACCATATCGAACGGCGTCGTCGTCGTGCCTTCCTCGCGAAAGCCATGCACATGCATGTTGTCGTGGTTGGCGCGCCGGTAGGTCAGACGGTGAATGAGATAGGGGTAGCCGTGATAGGCGAAGATGACCGGCTTGGCCTTGGTGAACAGCGCGTCGAATCTATGGTCGGCAAAGCCATGCGGATGCTCGGAATTCGACTGCAAAATCATCAGGTCGACGACATTGACGACGCGAATCTTCAGGTCCGGAACGCCCGAGCGCAGGATGTCGGCTGCGGCAAGCGTCTCCAGCGTCGGCACGTCGCCGGCGCAAGCCAGGACCACATCCGGATCTTCGCCCTTGGCAACCGTCCCGGCCCATTCCCAGATGCCCGCGCCGGCCTTGCAGTGCGCTTCCGCGTCCTCGGCGGACAGCCATTGCGGCGCCGGCTGCTTGCCGGCGACGATGACGTTGATGCGGTTGTAGGTTTTCAGGCAATGGTCGGTTATCCACAGTAGCGTGTTTGCATCCGGCGGGAAATAGAGCCTTACCGTGTCGGCCTTCTTGTTGGCGACGAAATCGGCAAAGCCTGGATCCTGATGGCTGAAGCCGTTGTGATCCTGCCGCCAGACATGCGAGGTCAGCAGGTAGTTTAGCGAGGCGATCGGCTTGCGCCAGGCAAGTTCGCCGGAGGTCTTCAGCCATTTGGCATGCTGGTTGACCATGGAATCGACGATGTGGACGAACGCCTCGTAGCACGAGAACAGGCCGTGGCGGCCGGTCAGCAGATAGCCCTCCAGCCAGCCCTGGCAAAGGTGCTCGCTGAGCACTTCCATGACGCGGCCGCCGCGGGAAAGATGAACGTCGTAAGACTCGATCCGCTCCATCCAGACCCGGTCCGTAACCTCGAACACGTCGTCGAGGCGGTTCGAGGACGTCTCGTCGGGTCCCATCAGCCGGAAATTCCTGGCCTCGGCGTTCAAGCGGATCACGTCGCGAAGATAGCTCCCCACGGTCCGCGTCGCCTCCCCAACAGTGCCGCCCGGACGCGGTACGTCGAGCGCCAGGCCTTTCCAGTCGGGAAGCACGAGGTCTTGCTTCAGCAGGCCGCCATTGGCGTAGGGGATTGCGCCCATGCGTCTTGGCCCTATGGGCGCCAGCGCCGCGATCTCCGCCAGGAGATGCCCGCCTTCATCGAACAGCGTCTTCGGTTCGTAGCTGCGCATCCAGTCTTCGAGGATCTGGCGGTGCGCCGCGTCGCCGCGCGCGTTCGACACCGGCACCTGGTGCGAACGCCAGGAATCCTCGACTCGTCTGCCGTCGACCTCTTTCGGCCCGGTCCAGCCCTTTGGGCTGCGCAGCACGATCATCGGCCACAGCGGCCGCTCTCCCTTCCAGCCCGCGGCTCGTGCAGGCTCCTGGATGGAGTGGATCCGGTCGAGCACGGTATCGAGCGTGCGGGCCATCTCCCGATGCATCGGGGCAGGCTCGTGGCCTTCCACGAAAAAGGTTTCGTAGCCATAGCCGAGGAACAGGCTGCGCAACGCCTCGTCTTCCATACGGCCGAGGATCGTCGGGCTGGCGATCTTGTAGCCGTTGAGATGCAGGATCGGCAGGACGGCACCGTCGGATGCCGGGTTCAGGAACTTGTTGGAATGCCAGGCCGCGGCGAGCGGGCCGGTCTCGGCTTCGCCGTCGCCGACGACGCAGGCAACCACAAGGTTCGGATTGTCGAAGGCGGCGCCGAAGGCATGGACCAGCGCATAGCCGAGCTCTCCGCCTTCGTGGATCGAGCCGGGTGTCTCCGGGGCCGCGTGGCTCGGCACTCCGCCGGGGAACGAGAACTGGCGGAACAGCTTTCGCAGGCCGTCTTCGTCCCTGCCGATCTCGGGATAAATTTCGCTGTAGGTGCCCTCGAGCCAGGTGTTCGCGACCATTGCCGGGCCGCCGTGACCCGGCCCGCAGATGAACAGAACATCGAGACCACGTTCACGGATGATCCGGTTCAGATGCACATAGATGAAATTGAGGCCGGGCGTCGTGCCCCAATGGCCGAGCAGCCGCGGCTTGATGTGCTCGGGCCGCAAAGGCTCGCGCAAGAGCGGATTGTCGAGCAGATAGATCTGACCAACCGAGATGTAGTTCGCGGCGCGCCAGTAGCGGTCCATCAGATCCATCTGGTCAAGGCCGGTTGTTTGCGCAGTCGTGCGGGCCTCGTCGTTCATGGAATGCCTCCGGAATACCCTCGTCCGTCGTTATCTGGAGTGGCGTCGCCTCGGAGAAAGGATTTGCCTCGAAATAAGTTTGGGCGGGCGCGGCCAGCTCCCGCTTGCCGATCCTGCAACCCGCCTCGCGCGACAAAAAGCGGGTCGGTCTTTTGGGGAACCTCGGGGCTTGCCAACGGTTAGGAAGCTGCACCGCATTGCATGAATCCAAGGGGACTGCCGAGGCCCCCGGGACATCGACTGGCCAAAGTGCCGTTGAGCAGCTTGGGCGATTGTGGCGGAGGCCCGTAGGAGGAGCAAAAAATGCTCGATCTCTCCCATGCCCGCAACCAAATGGTCGACATTCACCTAAGCCGCCGTGGCATTCGCGACCGCAATGTCCTTCAGGCGATGCGCGAGGTCCCGCGCGAGGCTTTCGTCGAGCCCGGTTTTGAAGAATTTGCCTATGAAGACGGGCCGCTGCCGATCGCCGAAGGTCAGACGATATCGCAGCCCTATATCGTTGCGTTGATGATCGAAATGGCCGGGGTCGGAGCCGGTGACCATGTTCTCGAGGTCGGCACCGGCTCGGGCTATGCGGCTGCCGTAATGAGCCGGATCGTCGAACGTGTCTACACCATCGAGCGCCACGCCGCGTTGGCTGAATCGGCAAGGCAGCGGTTTAAAAAGCTTGGCTACGACAATATCGAAGTCCGCACCGGCGACGGCACCAAGGGTTGGCCAGAGGCTGCACCCTTCGATGCGATCCTGGTTGCAGCCGCTGGACCCGGCGCACCGCTCGCTCTGCAAGAACAGCTCGACGTCGCCGGCCGGCTTATCATCCCGGTCGGCGATGAATTCGACGCGCAGCGCCTACTCAAGGTCACCCGGACCGGCGCAGCAACTTACACCGAGGAGGATTTCGGCGGCGTGCGGTTTGTTCCGCTGATCGGCGAGCAAGGCTGGGGCGAGCCAGGCAGCGACAGCCAGATAGCGGCCGATCTTCCGCACCGGCATCAGCGCAGGAGCAGCCTGCCGCAGATGATAGCGGCCGCCGCCGAACCGCTTCCGGTTTTCGACGATCCGGCCTTCGGTGCGCTGTTCGACCGGTTTGCCGACCGCCGCGTCGTCTTGCTCGGCGAAGCCAGCCACGGCACGTCGGAGTTCTATCGTGCGCGCGCCGCGATCACTCGCAGGCTGATCGAGAAGCATGGCTTCACCATCGTCGCGGTCGAGGCCGACTGGCCCGATGCCGCGGCGATCGACCGTTACGTCCGCCACCGGCCACCACGGCCGGGCGCCGATCCGCCGTTCCAGCGCTTTCCCACCTGGATGTGGCGCAACACCGACGTCGCGGCGTTCGTCGACTGGATGCGAGAGCATAATGAGCGGATCAGGATATCCTCCCGGCGGGCCGGGTTCTATGGCCTCGACATCTACAATATGGGCGGGTCGATCGCGGCGGTCCTGCAATATCTCGACCGGGTCGATCCGCAGGCGGCGAGGATCGCACGCGAACGCTACGGCTGCCTGACTCCGTGGCAGAACGACCCGGCCACTTATGGCCGTGTCGCACTCACCTCCGGCTACCAGAAATGCGAGAAGGCCGTGCTCGAGCAATGCCGGGAACTGCTTGCCAGAGAGCTCGACTATGCGCAGCAGGACGGGTTCGATTTCCTCGACGCCACCCAGAACGCCCGCCTGGTCGCCTCCGCCGAGCGCTATTACCGCACCATGTATTATGGCGGCGCGCAATCCTGGAACCTGCGCGACACCCACATGTTCGAAACGCTGGAGCACCTGCTGCAGGCCCGCGGCCCGAACGCCAAGGCGGTGGTGTGGGCACATAATTCCCATATTGGCGATGCCCGCTATACCGAGATGGGGATCGTCAGGGACGAATTGAACATCGGCCAGCTCTGCCGCCAGCGTTTTGGCGACGAGGTTGCCTTGATTGGGCTCAGTACGCATTCCGGGACGGTGGCCGCTGCCACCGACTGGGACGGCGACATGGAAGTGAAACCGGTTCGGCCTTCCCACAACGACAGCTATGAGCGGCTTTGCCACGACAGCGGCGTCTCGCCTTTCCTGCTCGATTTCGAGCGCGACGACACGCTGCGCCAACGGCTTCTGGAGCGCCGGCTGGAACGCTTTATCGGCGTCATCTACCGGCCCGAGACCGAGCTCCACAGCCACTATGCCGACGCCTCGCTCGCCCGCCAGTTCGATGCTTTCGTCTGGTTCGATGAGACCAATGCCGTGACGCCGCTTGGGCCGGAGCATGCGGGGACAGGCCTTCCCGAGACTTATCCTTTCGGGCTGTAGCGAATCTGGAACTTGGGGAAGCGGAAAATCGAAAGGAAGGAGGTCACCAATGGCCGGAAAGAAGACTCATGAGCAGCAATTGCGCATCATCGAAGAGCGCGAGAACACGAAAAACGCCGGCAAGGATTTCGACGCGGAAGCGGATTTGAAAAAGACCAGGCAAGAGCGCGAGGCGTTCCGGCGCGGTGCCGAGCTCAGATCGGACCCGAAGGATATTGCCGATCCCGACGATCGCAACATCATCCGCGGCGAGCACCAGGAAAGCGCCCACAACAAGCATCGCGCCGACCGCTGAACGGCCGGATCGCTTGACGTTAAGTCAATACGATGCCGGGTCCGTCCCTTGACCTTAATCCCTGGGGCTATTCGGCAAAAAATGTCGCGGCGACAGCAATTGAGACGAGGCTCAGCATTGCCAGGCCTGCCCTGACCACATGCGAAGCCTCCCAGACGTTGCGCAAATCTCTCCAGTCGCCGGTCTGCTTTCGAGAGAACATTGAAAAAAA
This sequence comes from Mesorhizobium sp. M0174, assembly GCF_040322275.1. Taxonomy (NCBI): domain Bacteria; kingdom Pseudomonadati; phylum Pseudomonadota; class Alphaproteobacteria; order Hyphomicrobiales; family Phyllobacteriaceae; genus Mesorhizobium; species Mesorhizobium sp. M0174. The sequence continues at coordinate 294,356 of NZ_JAMYTB010000004.1, read as the reverse complement.
CGTCGCGGCGGATTTCGGCAGGACAGTGTCTTGCACCCAGAAATTATTGACGGGGTGGGTGACCAACCAATAGGTCGCGTGCTCCGCCAGCAATGAGACAAGCGCCGCCAAGGTCCACCAGAATCGGGCGCTTGGATAGGGCGTCAGGTAAAGCAGGACGGCGAGTGCAATGATGCCGCCGATCTCGGCGAACCCGCCGATTGTGAAGCCGGGATAGTAGATCGCCTGCACTGATCTGTAGGTGGCCTCCTTGAGGCGCAACTTGCCGGGCAATTCCAAAGCGTGCGCGAGCGAGAGCGCCATCGAGACGGCGACCAACAGAAGCGTGGCGATCGTCAATGCGCGCATGTTTCCTGCTCCCGACCATGCCCTCGTGGCGCGCGCGTAGACAGGGTGGTTGGTGATCCTGAAAAGGCGCCCGACTTCGCCGGCAGGCTGTTCGGTCATTCCCCGATCTGGCTGGTCGAGCGTTCGTGGAGCCTGGCGCCGGTCTGCGCGTCGACCGCGACCATGCTGACCTCGTAGCCCCAGAGCTTGCGGATGTGGCGCAGCGTGGCGTCGCGGCTGCCGCCTTCCAGCACGATGCCGTCCTTGACCTTGTGCTGCAGGCGCAGATGCCGGTCGCCGAGCAGGTCCACATCCACCACCTGGATGTCAGGCCGGCTGGCGCCGATGTCGTAGCTGTGGGCGAGTGCGCTGCGGATACTCTCGTAGCCGCGCTCATTGTGTATCGAGGCGACTTCGTAATGGGGGTCGTTGGCAGCGTCGGCAAGCACAAAGAACCGCCATTTCCGTATCAGGGTAGGGCTCAGATATTGGCGGATGAAGGACTCGTCGCGATGGTTGGCCCAGGCGTCCAGCAAGGTCTGGCGCCAGTTGCCGTTGCCGGCGATATCGGGGAACCAGTCGCGGTCCTCGGCCGTCGGCGCGGTCGAGATGCGCTGGATGTCCTGCATCATGTCGAGACCCAGCGCGTAAGGGTTGATACCGGAAAAGCGCGGATCGTCGAAGCCCGGCTGGAAGATCACGTTCGAATGGTTGCGCAGGATCTCCAGCATGGCACCTTCGCCGATCAGCCCGCGGTCGAACAAAAGGTTCATCAGCGTGTAATGCACGAAGGTGGCGCAGCCCTCGTTCATCACCTGCGTTTGGCGCTGTGGATAGAAATATTGCGCGATAACGCGGACAATCCGGATAACCTCACGCTGCCACGGTTCCAGGATCAGGCTGTTCTTCTCCAGGAAATAAAGCAGGTTCTCCTCGGGCAGCTTGAGCGATTTCTTGCGCTCCGCCATGGTGTCCGTCTCGCGGACCTTGGTGCCGTCCTTGGACGGCGGCAGCGTGCGCCACAGATCGTTGTAGGAGCGCTCCTCGTATTCCAGGCGCTCGCGAAGGCCCTCGCGCTGCTTTTCCGACGACAGCTTCGGCGGCCGGTGATATCTGAACACGCCCTGTTCCATCAGCGCGTGTGCGGCATCGAGGATCTCTTCCACCGCATCGACGCCGTGCCGCTCCTCGCAGCGGGCAATATAGCCCTTGGCGAAGTCGAGATAGCTGAGGATGGCGCCGGCGTCCGTCCACTGCCGGAAAAGATAATTGTTCTTGAAGAAATGGTTATGGCCGAGTGCTGCGTGCGCCGTCACCAGGGCCTGGAGGGCCATGGTGTTTTCCTCCATCAGATAGACGATGCAGGGATTCGAATTGATGACGAGTTCATAGGCGAGCCCTCGCCCGCCTTTGCGATAGAGCAGTTCCTGGTAGAGGTAGTGCTTGCCGAAGGACCAGTGCCGGTACATCAGCGGCATGCCGACCGAGGAATAGGCGTCGAGCATCTGTTCGGACGAGATGATCTCCATCTGTACCGGATAGGTGTCGAGGTGGAGCTCTTCGGTGGCGATCGCCTCGATGGTCTCGTAGGCGCGCGACAGCGTCCTGAAATCCCAGTCGGAACCGGAAAACAGCAGCCCGGATCTGCTCGCCATCAGCCCCCTCTTTCACCGCTCTTTTGATAGCCCGGCTGTCTGGCGAAGAGCTGGCGGAAAACCGGGTAGATGTCGGCCGCGGTGGCGATGCGGCTCATCTGGAAATTCGACCACCTCAGCTTGACCGCACTGTAGGCACGCCATAGCGACGTGCCGTTGTCGGTAGCGCCGAAGATGTGGCTCTCGCGCTCGTCGAGGATCTCGACATAGGCGAAATACTGGCACAGCCGCATGATCTGTTCGTCGAGCAGGGCGATGCAGCGCTCGGAATCGGTGACGAAATTGTCACCGTCCGAGGCCTGGGCGACATAGATGTTCCATTCGCGGCTGGGATAGCGTTGCTCGACGATGCGGTGCATCTCCTCGAGCGCGGTGGAAACCACCGTACCGCCGCTCTGGGTGTTGTAGAAGAAGGTTTCCTCGTCGACCTCCTGCGCCTCGTGGGTGTGGCGGATGAAGACCACCTCGGTCCGGTCGTAGCGCCGCTTCAGGAACAGGTGCAGCAGCACGAAGAAGCGCTTGGCCAGATCCTTCTCGCGTTCGCCCATCGAACCGGACACGTCCATGAGGCAGAACATCACCGCGTTGGCGTTCGGCACCGGCTGCGCGTCGAAGCGGTTGAAGCGGATATCGACCGGGTCGACATAGGCGATCCGCTTGCGGCGACGCTCCAGTCGATCGAACTCTTCCTGCAGCGCCACGATGCGCTGGCGCATCTCGACGTTTTGCGGCTTCGCCTCCAGCGACGCAATCTCCTGCGCGATCGCATCGAGGTCCTCCTGCTTGGGACGCCTGAGCGCTATGCGGCGGCCATGGCTGTTGCGCATCGTGCGCCCGACATTGATGTTGGTCGGCGAGCCGGTCGCGGCGAAGCCGGCCCGGCGCGGCTTGAAGGCGAGGATCTCCTTGAGGTTGAGCTTGACCATGTCAGGCAGTTCGAGGTCTTCGAAAAAGAGGTCGAGCACCTCTTCGCGCGACAGCACGAAACGGAAATCGTCCTCCGATTCGGTTCTCCCCGGGGCGGACCCCATGCCGCCGCCCTGGCCGGGCTTGGGCAGCCGGTCGCCTGGGGAGAAATGCTTGTTGCCGGGCAGGACGTGCTGGCGGCTGCCGCTGTTCCTGGCATCGTTGAAGCTCGGCTCGCCGGTGCCCCGCGCCGGCATCGAAACGGCATGCTCGGCGTCCACGTCGGCGATCTTGCCGGTGCGGATCTGATCGCGGATCGTGCGCTTCAACTCTTCGCGCGCCCGCCGCAGGAAACGCTGCCGATTGCCGAGGCTTTTGTCCTTCGGGTTCAGTCGGCGATCGATGAAGATCGGCATATGTTACCCCGGGCTGGCTTCAACCCGCCTTGTTCACCCGCATGTACCAGTCCACCAGCCGGCGAACCTGGCGTTCGGTGTAACCGCGCTGGATCATCCGCTGCACGAATTCGGTATGCCGCTTCTCCGTCACGCTGTCCTGCTTGGAGCCGAAGCTGATCACCGGCAGCAGGTCCTCGACCTGCCCGAACATCCGCTTCTCGATGACTTCGCGCAGCTTTTCGTAGCTCGTCCATGACGGGTTGCGGCCATGGTTTCTGGCCCGCGCGCGCAGCGTGAACTTCACCACTTCATTGCGGAAGTCCTTGGGATTGGCGATGCCGGCCGGCTTTTCGACCTGCGACAGTTCGTTGTCCAAAACCTCGCGATTGAGGATCTGGCCGGTATCGGTATCCTTGTAGTCCTGATCCTCGATCCAGGCATCGGCATAGGCGATGTAGCGGTCGAACAGGTTCTGGCCGTATTCGCTGTAGGATTCCAGATAGGCCTTCTGGATCTCGTGGCCGATGAACTCGGCATAACGGGTGGCCAGCTCCGACTTTATGAAATCGAGATAGTCCGCCTCTGTTTCCTTCGGGAACTGCTCGCGCTTGATCGCCTCTTCCAGGATGTACATCAGATGCACCGGATCGGCGGCCACCTCTTCGGTGTCGTAGTTGAAGGTCTGCGACAGGATTTTGAAGGCGAAGCGGGTGCTGACGCCGGTCATGCCTTCATCGACACCGGCGGCGTTTCGGTACTCCTGGACCGACTTCGCCTTGGGATCGGTTTCCTTGAGGTTCTCGCCGTCATAGACGCGCATCTTGGTGTAGAGCGGCGAATTGTCGTGTTCGGCCAGGCGGGTCGAGACGGTGAACCGGCTGAGGATGTCGAGCACTTCCGGAGCGCAGGGGCTGTTAGCCAGTTCGCTTTCGCGCAACAGCTTCTCGTAGATCTGCCGCTCTTCGGTGACGCGCAGGCAATACGGCACCTTGACCACCAGGATGCGGTCGAGGAACGCCTCGTTGTTTTTGTTGTTCTTGAACTGCAGCCATTCCGATTCGTTGGAATGGGCAACGATGATGCCCTGATAGGGGAAAGCGCCGAAATTCTCGGTGCCGTTGTAGCTGCCTTCCTGGGTGGCGGTCAGCAGCGGATGCAGCACCTTGATCGGCGCCTTGAACATCTCGACGAATTCGAGCAGTCCTTGCGTCGTCCGGTTCAGCCCGCCGCTATAGGAATAGGCGTCCGGATCGGACTGGCTGAAGTTTTCCAGCTGCCTGATGTCGACCTTGCCGACCAGGGCCGAAACGTCCTGGTTGTTCTCGTCGCCCGGCTCGGTCTTGGCGATGCCGATCTGGCGAAGCCTGGACGGCATCAGCTTGACGACGCTGAATTTGGAGATGTCGCCGGACAATTCGTCGAGACGCTTGGCCGCCCAGGGCGAGATCAGGCCGGTCAGCCGCCGCCGGGCGATGCCGTATTTGTCCTCCAAAAGGTCGCCCATGCGGTCGGGATCGAACAGCCCGAGCGGTGATTCGAAGACCGGGCTGACCTGGCCGCCGACCTTCAGCGTATAGATCGGACGCTGCTCCATCAGCCTTTTCAACTGCTCCGCAAGCGAGGACTTGCCGCCGCCGACCGGGCCGAGGAGATAGAGGATCTGCTTGCGTTCCTCGAGCCCTTGCGAGGCATAGCGGAAATAACCGGCGATACGCTCGATCGTATCCTCCATGCCGTAAAAGTCGGCGAAGGTCGGATAGATCTTGATCGTCCGGTTCGAAAAAATACGGCCGAGCCGCTCGTCCTTGCTGGTATCGACAAAGGTCGGCTCGCCGATCGCCTCGACCATCCGCTCGGGCGCCGAGGCGTACATCGACTTGTCCTCGCGGCAGGCAAGCAGATATTGCTGCAGGCTTATCTCCTCCTGCGCCGCATTCTTGTAAACCTCGGAAAACAGATCGAAGACGTCGGATTGATTCTCACGCATGGTATTCCTAGCCCCGGAGCCGATGTGGCTGCATGTTTGTCTCTTGAACAACCAAATGTTGGAAAGCCCTTGTGGTTCCCTTCACTTCGCAGAGAGTGCATGTGACCGAACGATAAGAGTCTAGATAAGGGCATCCTGAGTGCAGACAAGGCGTGGAACGTCCTGCTCGCGGCACAAAATCCTGAATCGCACGACGTCCTGCGGGCGACATCCAACAAGACGGAGGAACGGTTCGGGTCCTTTCCGGTTGTGAGGGAAAGGAGACGGTCGATGTCTGGGAATAGTTTGTGGTTGCTCGTTGTTGCAGGCGGTCCACTGCTGCTGGCAGTCCTGATCGCCTACGCCCTGCTCACGCAGCGCCGTCGCGGCCCGGCGGAGCGCAGGGAAAGCGAGCGTGCGACCGAGCGCCTGTATCAGGAAAAGAAGGACTGACCGACGGGATCGCAGCTCAGCTGCCGGCAACCGCCAGCCCGGTCGCTTTTTCGGCGCGCAGCAGCATGCCAAACAGGTCGCGCGGCTCATCGGGATCGGCCAGAAGGTCTAGTTCCTCGTAAAGGCCGGTCCGCTGCAGCTGATCGCGGACGTAGCGCAGCGCGGAAAAATCCTCGATCGCAAAGCCGACGGAGTCAAACAATGTGATCTGTCGGGCATCCGTCCGGCCTGCTGCCTTTCCTGTCATCACCTGCCACAATTCGGTGAGCGGGTGATCCGCATCGAGCTGCTGGCTCTCGCCTTCGATGCGCGTCTGCGGCGGATATTCGACGAAGATGTCCGAGCGCAGCAGAATGTCGCGATGCAGCTCGGTCTTGCCCGGGCAGTCGCCGCCAACCGCGTTGATGTGCACGCCGGATCCGACCATGTTGTCGGTCAGGATTGTTGCCGACCGCTTGTCGGCGGTAACCGTGGTGATGATCTCTGCACCTTCGACGGCTTCCTGCGCCGACGCGCAGAGCTTGATGTCGAAACCCATGCCGGCAAGGTTCCTCATGCATTTCGTCGAGGCCGCCGGGTCGATATCGTAGAGACGCAGCCTGTCGACGCCAAGCAGCGCCTTGAACGCAATCGCCTGGAATTCCGATTGCGCGCCATTGCCGATGATCGCCATGCACCTGGCAGCCTCGGGAGCGAGGTATTTCGCCGCGACCGCCGAGCTTGCGGCGGTTCTGAGCGCCGTCAGGATGGTCATTTCCGAAAGCAGCATCGGATAGCCATTGCCGACATCGGCAAGCACGCCGAAAGCGGTCACGGTCTGGCGGCCGTCACGCGTATTCTTCGGATGGCCGTTGACGTATTTGAACCCATAGAGCTGCCCGTCGCTGGTCGGCATCAGCTCGATCACGCCGTCAACGCTGTGCGAGGCGATGCGCGGCGTCTTGTCGAACAGCTCCCAGCGCCTGAAATCCTCTTCGATATAGGCGGCAAGCTCAAGCAGGAAGCGCTCGATGCCGATGGCAAGCACCAGCTTCATCATGCGGTCGACGCTGACGAACGGGACGATGTTCAAATTGACGGTCATGGCTCAGAACCCCCTCGTCGGACGGTCCATGATCCGCCGGCCCATCAGGCTCGCGGTCAGGTCGACCAGAAGCGTGGCGGTGCGGCCGCGTTCGTCGAGAAAAGGGTTGAGCTCGACTAGGTCGAGACTGGTGACGAGGCCGCTGTCATGCAGCATTTCCATTGCCAGATGCGCCTCGCGGAAGGTGGCGCCACCTGGAACGGTGGTGCCGACCGCCGGGGCGATCGACGGGTCGAGAAAATCGACGTCGAGGCTGACGTGCAGCATGCCGTTGGCGGCGCTCACCCGCTCGAGAAAGGCGCGAAGCAGTTGCGCAATGCCGTGCTCGTCGATCGAACGCATGTCATGGACCGTCACGCCGGCTCTGCGCAACGCTTCCCTTTCCGCCAGGTCCACGCTGCGGATCCCCAGCGCGCATATGCGAGCCGGGTCCACCTGCGCTGCAAGGCGGGGGAAATAGCCCTCGAAGCCGGGCTGCCCGCTGGCGTAGGCCAGCGGCACACCATGCAAATTGCCGCTGGTGGTCGTGTCGAGCGTATGAAAATCGGGGTGCGCATCGAGCCACAGCACGAAGAGCGGCCGGCCGGCATTCGCGGCCCGGCGGGCAATGCCGGCGAGCGTACCGGCCGAAATGCTGTGGTCGCCGCCGAGAAAGATCGGCATCGCATCGGCGCTCGCGGCATAGGCCGTTTCGCTGATTGCTGCCGTCCAGGCGGCAATTTCCGGCAGCGCCTTCACCGCCGCGTTGCCGTGTACGACAGGACGCATGTCGGCCGGGACGATCGTTCCGAGGTCGGTCAGCGTATGGCCGAGCTCGGTCAGTGCGGTGGCCAGGCCGGCCGTGCGCAGCGCACTCGGCCCCATCTCGCAGCCCATGCGGCCTGAGCCGGCCTGGATCGGTGCGCCCACGATCGTGCAATGCATTCTCATACCCCGCCAATTACGATGCCTTTATTGAAGCCCGCATCGCTGGCAGAATGAACATGTCAAATTGGCAAATTTGTCGAAATGCCTTGCCATAGTGGCATCATCTACTTCCGTTGTGAGCAATCATGGACCAGCTCGACGAGCAGATCATCACCTCTCTGCGGCACGACGCCCGGCGCAGCATTTCCGATCTTGCCGTCGGCCTGGGTGTCTCCCGGGCAACGGTAAGGTCCCGGATCGAGCGACTTGAGAGGGACGGCGTCATCGTCGGCTACACCGTCATTCTGCGCGCCGACGCGGTCGATCAGCGCGTGCGTGGCATCATGATGATCGAGATCGAAGGCCACGCCGCCGATCGCGTCATCCGGGCGCTGGGCGGCTTCTCCGAGGTCTCGACCATCCACACCACCAATGGCCGCTGGGATCTGGTGATAGAACTCGGAACCCAGACCCTGAGCGAGTTCGACGCCGTGCTGAGACGTATCCGCCTGATCCCCGGAATTACCGGCAGCGAAACAAGCCTGCTCCTGGCAACGCCACGCACCACCAAGGCTCGGCTGTGACTTCGAGGAACTGCGCTTGACCTGCAGCGGTAACGAAATCCGCCAAGGAACCTTCAATTGCCGCCGCGGTTAGAGCAGTTCCAGTAAAAGTGTGGAACGGTTTTCCGTTCGGAATTGCATCGGAACGAAAAGATAGAGCGGGTCAGCGTTTCCGGGAAACGACGAACCGTTCTGGGCCGGACAGGCCTCCTTCGAGGGAGAACAATCATGGCTCACGCCCAGCAGGAACTGGTCGAATTCGTTATCAGCAAAGCCTTCAACCCGGTCATGCGGGCCAAACCGGACGGAAAATCCGATGCCGAGCGCAAGACGCTCGAACACGTCCAGCAGGCCACGAAGACCGAGATTGAGCGCTATCGCCGTTACGGCTCGGCCGAGGAGGTCGCGACCAATTTCAAGCGCGACCTGAATTCCGACGCTGCCAAAAAGTTGCACGCCCAGCTGCGCCGACTGCATCTGCCGACGATCGAGGACATTCGTGACGACTTCGAGGACAAGGCCCGCAAGTTCGGGGTCAAGGCCTCGTCGTAGATCCGCGACAGATCGCCTCGGTGACGTCCGTCAGGCCGTCATCACAATCCATCCTTGGTCGGAGGCCACCCTGACCGAGCTGTCTCGGGGATGTTGTCCGACGTCAGCTCGCCGCGATTGAGCTTTTCAATCGCTTCATCTCAATCGCTTCATCGGCTTCGCTTTCGTCGAGACCGGAAAGCGGCAAGCCATCGACCACGACGGCTTCGTCGCTCTCGCTGTCATAGACCTCCCAGAGGCCTTCCGGATCCTGTCGTTTGTCGTAAACGGTTGGCATGGCCATTTCTGTAACCACTCCGGCAGGCAACGCCGCTATTGCACGCCCGCCACCCAGGGCCCGGGCCTTTTCTGACTTGCTGCCTGCCCGAAACAAACTCGGGCCATTGGTGGATGTTCCCTGCCGGAGGCGTGCTTGACTTCAACCTGACATGGCTAGAATCGGCCGGCTTCTCCGATCGGCCCTCGCATCGCCTGGGTCACGACGGTGTAACGCGTGATTTGACCCTCCTCCGGGTCCTCCCCGTGGAAATGGATTGCCGCGTTCGGCGGCAGCCGCGCAGTGCTGCCGAACTGCTTGACGGCGGAGACATGCACGATCTGCATGTCGGGGTCGCGCGTCATGGCGTCCATCGCTGCCAGCTCGGCGCTGCTGCTGCCACCGATCCGCCAGCTGGCTTCCAGCACACCCGATCGCCAGATGCCCGAGGAATCGACACCTTGGCCGATGTCGTAGTTGCGTCGCGAAGCGAAGAATCCTGGATAACCATCCATCGCTGCGTCATAGGTCCTCGCCTGCGCCACGGCCAAACCCAGCGCCGGAGATAATCGCAGCTCATCCAGCGCCTCCCATCCGCCGCGCACCACAACCAGATCGGATCCGCCGTAAACGGGCTGTCCGTCGTTGTCGGTCGTCGTCCGCTGGGTGCCGTAATAGCTGATCGACAATTCGTCGATCATGGTTCTGCCAACGCTCAGCGTAACGATGTCGCGAAGCTGCGTTTCGAGAACAAGGCCGTATTCGCTTAGCTCAGACGATGGATATTGGTCCAGCAGCCTTTCGACATCGCCGACTGTCGCGGCGGTGTGCTGGTCGCGGCCCCGCGAAGCGCGCGGTGGCTTGAACCGGACCAGCCCGAGCTCCAGCAGACGTTGCGCTGCGCGCAGCGCGTCATGGCGTGAAAATGCAGTGTAGCCGGGCAGTACGGCCGCGGCGACGGCGCTGCCGAAGCCGGCGGGCCATTCTTTTGGCCGTGCCGCCGATCCGTCCACCAGCTCGTGGGTTATGGCCTTGGTGGTTGCGAGGCGCCAAGGCACCACCCCGCCGAAGAGATCGTCGGGCCCGTTTATGCCCAGTTGAACCGCATCGGCAGCAAGCAGGCTGTCGTCCGGCACGAAATACAGCCCGCCGCTGTCACCGCCACCTTCACGCAGGCCCTCGCGGAAGGAAAATCCCTTCAACGCTGCAATCGTGCGCGCGACGGCAGCGACGGTTTCCCGTTCATGGGCGTAGATGGTCTCGCCGCCCGGCGCGGAGAATGCGACCACAACACCTTTCGCCCCGCTTGGTTGCCTACCGCTTAGCCCGGTCATGTCGCGCCCTTCGTCCATTGCCGAGCCCATTGCCGTTTCCGCGGCAATGCGTCCGAACCAAAAAACCCGTTGGCGCGGCGAATGTTCCGGCCAACGGCCGGCTGCGGGTTTGACCGGGTGGCTGCCCGGAGCTTCTTTCGGTCGACGTCGAGACGCTGCGTCCCGGCGAGAAGGCCGCCGTGGACGACGTGCTGAAGGAGGCCGCCCCACACGTCCTGGGAGACGCCGACCTCGTCGGCACATTCGAACGGGCTTGAGACCGGAGTTCGCTGTCGCATGAACTGCGGCCGATGGCCGGAATAATCGCTAAATCAGCGGTTCATGTTCATGATCGCGTTCATCGGCATCAAATTGTGGTCGAGATTGGCCATGATCCAGATCGAGCCGCCGATCACCAGAACTACGATCAGCACGCCGAAGGCAAGCGCCAGGGCGTTGTTGGTGTTGTCCGGTCCCGTCGTGATATGCAGGAAGAAGACGAGATGCACGCCCATCTGGGCGATCGCCAGCACGACCAGCGCCACCGGAACGCCGGGTGCCCATATCAGGTCGGTCCCGTGCAACCAGAACGAGGCGATGGTCAGCAGCGTTGCCAGCCCGAGGCCGATCACATAGCCACGTAGCCCGGATCCGACGTCGGTGTCGCCGAGGTATTCGTCACCCGGCGCCGTATCGATGTCGTAGCGCTCCAGGCCATGGGTGTCGCGCCGTTGCGCGTGGCGATCATCCGCATTGCTCATCGACTTGCTCCCAGGAGATAGACCACGGTGAACAGCGCGACCCAGATGATGTCGAGGGCGTGCCAGAACAGGCTGAAGCACATGAAACGCCGAAGAATATCGTCGCGGAATCCCTTGGCGAAGATCTGCGCCATCATCGTGAGCAGCCACAGCAGCCCCGCCGTGACGTGAAGGCCATGGCATCCCACCAGCGTGAAGAACGCCGACAGGAAAGCGCTGCGCGTCGGTCCGGCACCACTGGCAACCATATGCACGAACTCGCGCAACTCGAGCAGGATGAAGGTGGCGCCGAGCACGAAGGTGACAGTCATCGCGACATAGAACCAGGCGCTTCGCCGCGCTGTCACGGCAAGGCCGGCAAGACCGCAGGTAAAGCTCGACAACAGCAAAGCGGCCGTCTCGATCGCGACGTTGCGCAGGTCGAACAGCTCGGCCCCGCTTGGTCCGCCCGCCGTCTTGCCCGCCAGCACGGCATAGGCCGCGAAGAAGGCGGAGAACATCACGATGTCGCTCAGAAGGAAGATCCAGAAGCCATAGCCGACGACGATCCGGATCGGGGCCGGGCCGCCGGGTGCATGGCCGTGCCCGCCATGGATACGGTAAGGGTCACGCTCTCGAACGTCTATCGCGGTCATGGCCTTGGCCCCGTGTAGGTAGCCAGTGCCTCGCGGCGCGCGCTTCGGTTGGCGCGGTCGATCCGGGCGACTTCGGCGGCAGAAATGACGTATTCGGGTTTGTCGCGCCATGCGAATACGACGAAGGTAGCGAAAGCACCGAGCGCGCCGAGTGCCACCATCCACCAGATGTGCCAGATGAGAGCGAAACCCATCACGGTCGCAAAGAAGGCGCAGATGAACCCGGTGGGACTGTTGCGCGGCATCTCGATCGGCTCGTATTCAGGCTCGTCGCGCAGGCGGTTTTGCTCGCGTGCCCGCTGCTTGATGCTCCAGTAGGGCTCTTCGCCCTCGACGTGCGGAAGCGCGGCGAAGTTGAAGACCGGCGGCGGCGAGGGCGTGGCCCATTCCAGCGAGCGCCCGTCCCAGGGATCCCCTGTGGAATCTCGAAGCGCCGCACGCTGCCGGATGCTGACGACGAGCTGTATGATCTGCGCGACCACGCCGGCGGTGGTGATGATCATGCCGGCGCCCGCAACCAGCACCCAGGGATACCAGGCCGGCACGTCGAAATGCTGCATGCGGCGGGTCATGCCGAGCAGGCCGACGGCGTAGAGCGGCACGAAGGTGGCGTAGAACCCGATCAGCGTCAGCCAGAAGGCCAGCTTGCCCCAGCCCTCGTGCAGCCGGAAACCGAATGCCTTGGGAAACCAGTAGGTATATCCCGCGAAGGCGCCGAACAGCACGCCGCCGATGATGACGTTGTGGAAATGCGCCACCAGGAACAGGCTGTTGTGGAGCAGGAAATCGGCCGGCGGCACCGCCAGCAACACGCCCGTCATGCCGCCGATGACGAACGTCACCATGAAGCCCAGCGACCACAGCATTGGGGTCGCGAAGCGGATGCGGCCACCATACATGGTGAACATCCAGTTGTAGATCTTCACGCCGGTACCGACAGCGATGATGCTGGTGGCGATGCCGAACGCAGCGTTGACGTCGGCGCCGGCGCCCATCGTGAAGAAGTGGTGCAGCCACACCATGAAGGAAACGATGCAGATGAAGAGTGTCGCGGCCACCATCGAGCGGTAGCCGAACAGCGGCTTGCTGGAGAAGGTGGAGATGACCTCCGAGAAGATGCCGAACGCCGGCAGGACGAGGATGTAAACCTCGGGATGGCCCCAGGCCCAGATCAGGTTCACGAACATCAGCATGTTGCCGCCGGCTTCGTTGGTGAAGAAATGAAAGCCGAAATAGCGGTCGAGCGTCAGCATCGCGAGCGTGGCTGTGAGGATCGGGAACGCGGCGACGATGAGCAGGCTGGCGGCGAGCGAAGTCCAGCAGAACATCGACATCCTGAGATAACTCATGCCGGGCGCCCGCATCTTCAGGATCGTGGTGACGAAATTGATGCCGGTGAGCAGCGTTCCGACACCCGCTATCTGCACCGCCCACAGATAGTAATCGACACCGACGCCCGGCGAGTAGGCGGTCTCGCTGAGCGGCGGATAGGGCAGCCATCCGGTGCGCGCAAACTCGCCGATCACCAGCGAGATGTTGACCAGCAGCGCGCCGGTGGCGGTGAGCCACAAACTCACCGAGTTGAGCGTTGGAAAGGCAACGTCGCGGACGCCGAGCTGCAGCGGCACGACCAGGTTCATCAGGCCGATGACGAACGGCATCGCCCCGAAAAAGATCATGATGGTACCGTGGGCCGAAAAGACCTGATTGAAGTGGTCGGGCGGCAGATAGCCGGGCGCCTGGAACGCGAGGGCCTGCTGGGACCGCATCATGACGGCGTCGCTGAAGCCGCGCAGCAACATCAGCAGCGCCAGCAGCACGTACATCACGCCAATCCGCTTGTGATCGACGCTGGTGATCCATTCGCGCCACAGATAGGGAAAATGGCCGGCCAGGAAGACCCAGGCCAGCACGCCGAGGATTGCCAGGGCGACGACCGCCGAGGCGATCATCGGCAGAGGCTGATCGAACGGAATGACGTCCCAGCTCAATTTTCCGAGCATTGTCAGCCTCCTGTCTTGGACGATACGCTCGGCTCGGCGCGACCGGCCTGGGGACCGGGCGCGGGCGGAACGCCCTGCGTCGCGATTTCATGGAAAAGGTCCGGCTCGACCGAGCGATAGGTCGAAGGCGGCACGTTGATGCTCTGTCTGGCTAGTTCCTGGTAGCTGACCTTGTCGAGTGCCTGTCCCTGGCTTCGCGCCGAATTGACGAACGCGTCGAAGGCATCCGCTGCGACGGCATGCAGCACGAATTGCATGCCTGGAAAACCGTCGCCGCTGAAATGGGCCGACCGCCCATAGAATTCGCCGGGCTGATCCGCCTGCAGGTGAAGCTGCGTCGTCATGCCGTTCATCGTATAGATCATGCCGCCGAGCTGAGGCACGAAGAACGCATTCATGACGCTTGCCGAGGTGAGCGAGAAATGCACCGGCCTGCCCGCCGGCACCACAAGCTGGTTGATGCTCGCGACATTCTGCTCGGGGTAGATGAACAGCCATTTCCAGTCGAGCGAGACGACCTGCACCTCGAGCGGCTTTTGCTGGGAATCCAGCGGCTTTATTGGATCGAGGTCATGCGACCCGATCCAGATGATGCCGCTCAAAAACAGGATGACGAGGATGGGGATCGACCAGACCACCAGTTCGATGCGCCCGGAATAGGCCCATCCCGGCAGGTACTGCGCCCTTGTGTTGGTTTCCCGGAACCACCAGGCAAAACCGAGTGTCGCCAGGATCGTCGGGATGACGATGGCCAGCATGATGGCGACCGAATTGAGCAGGATCGTCCGCTGCGCGGCGCCGACTGGTCCTTGCGGGTCGAGTACGCCGCCCTGGCAGCCGGCAAGCAGCGCGGCCAGCAGCATCGTCGCGCCGACGCGGCCAACACGGATGGCCGCACAATTTCGAACGATCGCCCTCAGCAACATGAGATCTCGCCGTGTCCTGAAAACCGATTGAACGTTGCAGGCAGCGTGGCTGCCAACCCCGAATGTGCGCGCCGGTGTGCTCCTGGCGACAGTTTCTTCACGCACGGGGCCCCGGCTCGCAGAACCACATGCGGCGGATGTCATCGTTAAGCGGTCGACCTGTCGAGAACCCCTCCAAATCCTAAAAACCAGCGGCAAATCCCAAGCAACCAGAGCCAAATCCTAAGAAAACCAGAACCAAATCCCTAAGAAACCAGAAACAGTATCCAGATCGAAGTTATCGCCAGAAACGTGGCGAATGCCAAGGCGGCAAACCGATTCATGGCCGCGCCCATGGTTGGTCCATTTAGTCCGCTCCCTGCGACGTGGCTGCTGAATCCAGTGATGCTGCTCTGGAGGGCTGCGCCAACCGAACGAATGTTCGTCGCGAAAGTTCCCAAAAACCTAGATCCACCGCAGCCTTTGGTTGCAGCGCAGAGCAGCAACGCGATGCGAACCATGGGCGGCTGGGCGGCTTTCTGCCAAACCGGAAGGAGTTCGGCTTTGCGTATGTAAAAACTACTTGTGTAGGTGAAAATAGTTGCTACTAATCAGCTGGGCCGGCGCATGGGCGGCTCTGGGAGGAATTTCGGCATGACAAGACTGCGCGGCCTCGCGTGGGATCACCGACGCTGCTGGGGTCCGCTCGAGGCCAGCATCGGGCCGTATTGCGCCGCCAATCCCGGTCTTGAGATCGAATGGGACCGCCGCAGCCTCTATGAGTTCGGCGAGGGCGCGCTTGGTCCGGTGCTCGGCGCCTATGATCTTGTCGTGTTCGATCATCCGTTCATCGGCGATATTGCCGAAGGCGGGCTGATGGTGCCGTTCGATTTGTCGGCTGAGCAGCGCCGCGGCTTCGAACGGGATTCGGTCGGCGCATCCTGGCAATCCTACGCGAGGGACGGGCGCCAATGGGCGTTGCCAATCGATGCTGCCTGCCAGGTTGCCTCGTATCGCCCTGATCTACTGGAGCGCTACGGTTCGTTGCCGCACAGCCATGATGACGTGCTGGAGCTCGGCCGGCGCGCCTTGAAGGACGGCAAATGGCTTGGGCTGCCGTTGGTGCCGACTGACGCCATGTGCCTGCTTTTGACGCTGGGTGAGCCCCGCGAAGACGGCGACGAGTTCATTGCTGGGGAAAAAATCGAGCAGGCCGTCGGGCAGTTGCGCCAGCTTGCGGCGCTGTCGCACCCGAACTCGCCGAAATGGAACCCGATCCGCTGCTACGATCATATGATCGCGCATGACGACGTGGTCTACGTGCCGTTCGCCTTCGGCTATGTGAACTACGCCTCCAGGGCAGACAGGCCGTATCTGCGCTTCGCCGACGTGCCGACACCGCGATCCGCCGGCGCCTTGCTCGGCGGTGCCGGCATCGGCGTCAGCGCTCAATCGAAACACAAGCAGGCAGCCATCGATTACGCGCTGTTTCTGTGCTCGCCCGGCTATCAGCGCGGCGACTACGTGAAATCCGGCGGACAGCCGGGATCGCTGGCGGCGTGGCAGGATGCCGAGGTCAACGCTCTCTCAGGCGGCTTCTTCGCCTCGACGCTGGCGACGATCGAAGCTTCCTATCTGCGCCCGACCCATCCGGGCTTCATCAGCTTCTTCCGCCAATGCGCCCCTCACGCCGCGGCGGCCATCACCGGCGAATTGCCGGCGGCGGAGCTCGCGGACCGGCTGAACCGGCTCTATCGCGAGACCAGGCATGGCCAGCCGCAACGGAGCGTCGCGTAATGGCCACCGATATTGCCCAGATCGTCGACGAAGGCGAAAGCGGCCGCAACGGCTACCGCGTGCCCGCTGTGGAGAAGGCGCTCGACATACTGGAATTCATGGCTGCCAGCGGCGAGCCGCTGACCCAGACCGAGATCGCCACCGGAATGGGGCGCTCCATTCACGAGATCTACCGCATCCTGCTGCTGCTGGAGAAGCGCGGCTACATTTTCCGGACGCAATCGGACCGCTTCCGCCTGTCGCTGAAGCTGTTCGAACTGGCGCATATGCATCCCCCGGTGAACCGCCTGGTCGAATGCGCGCTGCCGGTGATGCGCGGCCTGGCCGCCAATGCCGACCAGAGCTGCCATCTGGTCGTCCGCGAAGGCGAGAGCGCACTGGTCGTGCTGCAGATCGATTCGCCTTTGCCGATGCGTTATTCGGTTGCCCTTGGCTCGCATTTCCCGATCCTCGAAACGAGTTCCGGCGCGGTGCTGCTGGCGCATTCTGGCCGCGCCGAGCGCGACCGCATCGTCGAGCGGATCGTCGCTGCAGGCGAAGGCCAAGGCAGCCGGGCGGAAATCGAAGCGCGGCTGAACGAAGTCGCAAGGCTCGGCTATGAAATGCGCGCCTCGCTGGCTGTCGAGGGCTGCATCAACATCTCGACGCCGGTGCGCGACCATACCGGCGCAGTCATTGCCGCGCTCACCGTCCCGTTCCTGCCGCAAAAGGCCGCGCGCTTCGATCGCAGCACCGTCTTTGAGCGGACTAAGGCGGCGGCCGAGACGATATCGGCGGCGATGGGCGCGGGCGAAGCTGCCGCCTCTTCACGTGCCGACCCGGAACGGCGGGACTATCCGTTCAGCAACTGACAAGAAATACAGGGAGAAGAAACATGAACTGGTCCAAATCGATGCTGTTTGCCTCGGCGGCCGTGCTGGCTCTGAGCGGCGCCGCGGCACAGGCCGAAAACATGCCGAAGCGCATCGGCTACGTCACCAACTACGCCACGCATGAGTGGTATCAGAACGTCATCAAGGGTATGCAGGCCCGCGCCAAGGAACTCGGTATCGAGCTCGAGGTGCAGGACGCCAATCTGGACGTCGCCAAGGAGGTCTCCGCCGCCGAAGATTTCATGGCCAAGGGCGTCGACGTCCTGATCATCACGCCCGTCAACGAGGAAGGCGTCGTGCCGCTGCTGCGCCAGGCGAAATCCAACAACGTTCCGGTCGTGCTCGAAGGCAATCCGGTTAAGGGCATGACCACAATGGTCGCGATCTGCGACTACGACACCGGCTACACCGCCGGCGTCGAAGCCGGCAAATACGCCAAGGAAAAGCTCGAAGGCAAAGCCAAGGTGATGAATGTCGGCCTGCCGCTGCTGTCCGCCACCGTCCTGCGGTCGCAGGGTTTCATGGACGGCCTGAAGACCATCATCCCCGACGCGGTCATGGTCCACGACCTCGACGGCGGCGGCAATCCCGATCGCGCACTCGAAGTCTCTTCGGCGGCTCTTGCCAAGAATGCCGACATCAACATCATCTACGGCATCAACGATTCCTCCTCGCTCGGCGGCCTTCAGGCCTGGAAAGCGGCCGGCAAGCCGCAGGACGGCCTGTTGACTGTCGGCACCGGTGGCGAAGGCCTCGCCTTCATCAATGCGATGCAGAACGAGCCGTCCTACCGGATCGAGGCCGCGATGTTCCCGGAAAAGGAAGGCTACACCGCCATCGATGCAGCGGTTAAGCTCTTCAACGGCGAAGAGGTGCCGGAACACATCGTCAGCCCGACCGCGCCGATGAACGGTGACGCCTGGAAGAAGTTCTACGACTACGATGGCACCACACGCAAAATCAAATGGGATGCCGTCAATTCGCTTCAGCCACCGGAAAAATGCATGAAAACTTCCGCCGATCTGAAGAAGTAAGGATTCCGGGTAGCCCTTCCCGCACGGCGGGAAGGGCAGCGGATCGGATATGCCGACGGAAAAACAGGGCAACCGTCCTGTTTTGGCCCGCAGGTTTCCAAACGGCGACGGCACCGATACGGGCCCGGAAATGAAATGGACATGAGCGAGCTTACGCAATCCTCTGCGCCAAGGCGTTTCATCGGCGGCCAGCTGCTGGGCAGCAGCCAGCTGGTGCTCGGCGTGATCCTGGCCGTGCTCTGCATCGCCATGTCGATTGCGGCGCCGCAATTCTATTCCGAGGCCAACATCATCGCCATCCTGCGCCAATGCGCGCTGGTGCTGATCGTTGCCTCCGGCATGACGATGCTGATCATCACCGCGGAAGTCGACCTGTCGGTCGGTGCATCGCTGGCTTTTGTCGGCTGTATCGGCATGGCCGTGCTCAATTCAACACACAGCCTGACGCTCGGCCTGCTGGCGGCACTCGCCTTTTCAGGCGCGGTCGGCCTGTTCAACGGGCTGGTCGTCACCATGCTCAAGGTGAACTCGCTGATCGCCACCATCGGCACCATGATGATGCTGCAGGGCGGCGTCTATCTGTTCACCCGCGAGGCGGTGCAGAACCACCACCGACTTGCCGGCTTCACCGATCTCGGCGCCGGCTATATCGGCGCGATCCCGCTGCCCGTGGTCGTTGCCGCGGTGATTTTCGCGCTGGCCGCGGCAACGCTGCGCTTCACCACGCTCGGCCGTTATCTCTACGCTGTCGGCGCCAACGAGCGCGCGGTTCGTCTCTCCGGCGTGCGCTCGCAACGCTTAAAACTCTTCGCCTTCGTCGTCACCGGCCTCTGCGTCGGCATTGCCGGCATGATCCTGTCGTCGCTGATGAATGCCGGCCAGCCGACCGCCGGCCGCGGCTTCGAGCTGACGGTGATTGCCGCCGTCATCCTCGGCGGCACCAGCCTGCTTGGCGGCCGCGGCTCGCTGCTTGGCACGTTGCTGGGCGTGCTGGTGCTGAAGGTCATCGACAACGGCATCATCATCCTCGGCTGGAACCAGGATCTGCAGCTGGTGGTGCCCGGAATCGTCATCATCCTGGCGACCTATCTCGACATCGTGCGGAACAGAGCCAATGTCGGTTGATTTCCTTCACCCCGCCGAAACCGTGGCTGTCGATAAAAGCGTGCCGGCGCTGGAGATGCGCGGCATCGGCAAGCGCTTTCCCGGCGTGGTGGCGCTGGATAACGTCGATCTGACCCTGGAACCCGGCAAGATCCATGCATTGATGGGCGAGAACGGCGCCGGCAAGTCGACGCTGATCAAGATCATGGCCGGGGTCTACGGCAAGGATGCCGGCACCATTCGCCTGCGCGGCCGCGAGGCCGACATCAAGTCGCCGCGCGACAGCCTGAAAGAGGGCATCAAGGTGGTGTTCCAGGAGATCGCGCTGATCGCCGAATTCAGCGTCGCCGAGAACATCTTCCTCGAAGGCTATCCGACCGGCAAAGGCGGGTCGATCGACTGGAAGAAGATCCGTGCCGATGCGGCCGCCCTGTTCAAGCGTATCGGCTTCAACGTCGACCCGGCGGCGCGCACGGGATCGCTGCCGGTCAGCCAGCAGCAGATGGTCGAGATCGCCC
Organism: Mesorhizobium sp. M0174; assembly: GCF_040322275.1. Lineage (NCBI taxonomy): Bacteria > Pseudomonadati > Pseudomonadota > Alphaproteobacteria > Hyphomicrobiales > Phyllobacteriaceae > Mesorhizobium > Mesorhizobium sp. M0174. The sequence continues at coordinate 274,348 of NZ_JAMYTB010000004.1, read as the reverse complement.
GCGCACTCGCCCATGAAGCACGCGTCGTGGTGATGGACGAGCCGACCTCCTCGCTGACGCCGAACGAGGTCTCGCTGCTGTTCACCGTCATTCGCCGGCTCGCCGCGCTCGGCATCGCCGTGCTCTATGTCAGCCACAAGCTCGACGAGGTCTTCGAGATCGCCGACACCGTGACCGTATTGCGCGACGGCCGCCACGTCTCGACCAGGCCGATCGGCGAGCACACCAACGATACGCTGATCCAGGACATGATCGGCCGGCGCATCGAAAACCTGTTCCCGCGCAAGCGCGGTGCACCAGGCAGCAAGGTCGCCCTTTCCGTGCAAGGACTTAGCACGGCTAAGAAGCTGAAGGACGTGTCGTTCGAAGCGCATGCCGGCGAAGTCCTCGGCTTCTTCGGCTTGATGGGGGCGGGTCGGACCGAGCTCGCCAAGGCGATTGTCGGCTTCGATCCGATCACCTCCGGCACTATTTCGGTCGATGGCAGCCCGCTGCTGCCGCACGACACGCACACCGGCGTCCGGCTCGGCATCGGCCTGCTCACCGAAGACCGCAAGAGCGAAGGGCTGATGGGCGAGCTGCCGGTCTACCAGAACGCCAGCCTCGCCTCGCTCGGTGCCTTCGCCAGGATGGGCTTCGTCGATAAGGCAAGCGAACGCAAAGCGGTGCAGGACTATGTCGACCGTTTCCGCATCAGGACGCCCAGCTTGTTCCAGCAGGTCAAGAACCTGTCGGGCGGCAATCAGCAGAAAGTGCTGATCTCGCGCTGGCTGATGCGCGGTCTCAAGGTGATCGTCGTCGACGAACCGACCCGCGGCATCGACGTCGGCGCCAAGTCGGAGATTTTTGCGCTCATCGACCGGCTCGCCGGCGAAGGCCTGGCGGTCGTCATGATGACGTCCGAAATGCCCGAGCTGCTGGGGCTTGCCGACCGCATCGCGGTGATGTGCGAAGGCCGCCTCACCGCTATCATGTCCCGCGACGAGGCCACGCAGGAGAACATCCTCAATGCGGCGATCGGCTAAGACGATGACGCCTCGGAACGGGACCAAGTGATGAGCCTGGCAGGCACCGACACGATGAAAGCTGGGCCGTCCATGCTGGCGCGGCTCGTCGCACGGCAGGAAGTGGCATTGCTCCTCTGCCTCATCCTGGTGATCGCGTTCTTTTCCTTCACCGCCGAGAATTTCTTCTCTGTGCGCAACATCACCAATGTGCTCGGTCAGGCTTCGCTAGCACTGACAGCCGGCATAGGCTGCGCCATCGTCTTCATCTCCGGCGAGGTCGACATCTCGATCGGGTCGCTGCTGGCGACCATCGCGCTGCCGCTGATCATCATCATGAACGACACCAACTCGCTTGTGCTCGGCATCAGCGGTGCGCTGCTGTTCGGGCTGATCATCGGCGTCGTGAATGGTTATCTGACGGCCTATGCCGGCATCAACTCGCTGATCGTGACCCTGGGCACGATGTTCATCATGCGCGGCGGTGTCTACCTCTACACCGGCCAGCGCGCCATCCCCGACGATGCAGCGCTCGACAGCTTCATCGCGCTGTCGGACGGTCGCCTGTTCAACGTCGTTCCCTATTCGGCTGTCATTGCCCTCGTTCTGCTCGCCGTCTTCGCCTACGTGATGCAGCACCGGCCGTTCGGGCGGCAGATCTATGCCGTCGGCGGCAATCCGGAAGCAGCGCGGCTGGCAGGCTACGACGTGCGCCGCGTCAAGTTCATCTGCTTCATCATCAGCGCGCTGCTGGCAACGGTAGCCGGCATTATCCTGGCCGCCCGCGTCGGCTCGGCGCAGCATACGGCTGGGCTGAATTTCGAGTTCCAGGTCGTCGCCGCCACCGTGCTCGGCGGGGTGAGCCTTGCCGGCGGCATCGGCAGCCTGACCGGCATGGCGCTCGGCGTGTTGATCCTGCAGTTCCTGTCCAACGGGCTGCGCGGGCTCGGCCTGCCGACCGAATGGCAATTGGTCATCACCGGCATGATCATCATTGCCGCCGTCGCTTTCGACGAAGCGAAGCGCCGGCGCGCCATTGGAGTCTGACATGGATCGTCTCAAAGGGAAAACCGCAATCGTCACCGGCGCCGCCGACGGCATCGGCCATGCGATCAGCGAGGCAATGGCGCGTGAGGGCGCGCACGTCTTCCTCGGCGACATCGATGATGAGAAGGGCGAAAAATTCGCAGCCGAGCTGCGCGCCGCCGGCCACCGCGCTGACTACATCCATTGCGACGTGGCGGAGGAGGCCGACATCGCCGCCCTGGTAGACGGCGCCGTCGGCAAAACCGGCCATCTCGACATTCTGGTCAACAATGCCGCCATCGCCATCGGCGGCATGCCGGTCCATGAGATGACCGACGAGCAGTGGCACCGGCTGATCGCAGTCAACCTGACCAGCGTGTTCCGCGGCTGCAAATATGCGCTGCCGCATATGATCGCGCAGAAATCGGGCTCGATCATCAACATGGCCTCGGCGCAAGGTCATATCGGGCTCGACGGCTGGACCGCCTATGCCGGCGCCAAAGGTGCGGTGATGGCGATGACGCGTCAGATGGCGGTCGAGTTCGGCCCGCTCAACATCCGCGTCAACTCGATCTCGCCCGGAACCATCAACACGCCGATGAACGACAAACTGATCAAGGAGATCGGCGGCAATCTCGCCAAGGCCTGGGTGAAAATGCATCCGCTCGGTCGCATCGGCAAACCGTCCGAAGTGGCAGAAGCCGCCGTCTATCTCGCCTCCGACGCCGCCGGCTTCACCACCGGTACCGACCTGCGCGTCGACGGCGGCCTCACCGCGGCACCCCGCTACGTACCCGACCTGCTTTGACAACCAATGAGACAAAAATGAACAAGGCCCTCGAAGGCGTCCGCATCCTCGATTTCAGCCATCTGCTGCAGGGGCCGTTCGCCACGCAGCTGCTCGGCGACATGGGCGCCGACGTCATCAAGATCGAGCGTTCAGGCGCCGGCGACATGTTCCGCGGCATGACCTTCTTCGCCAAATGGGTCGGCGGCTCCGAAAGCCCGAATTTCCTCGCTTGGAACCGCAACAAGCGCTCCATCGCGCTCAACCTGAAAAGCCGCAAGGTGCATGCCATCATCATGGACATGGCTGAGAAGGCCGATGTGGTGGTGCAGAATTTCCGCCCCGGCGTGCTCGCCAGGCTCGGCTATGGCTACGAGGATTTCAGGGCGGTCAATCCCGCCATCATCTATTGCTCGGGTTCCGGCTATGGCGAGGAGGGCCCCTACGTTGAGCGCCCCGGCCAGGACATGCTGATCCAGGGATTGTCCGGGCTGATCTCCAACACCGGCCGCGGCGATCAGGCTCCTGTTCCGGCCGGTGCCGGCCTGGCCGACCAGATCGGCGCCATGAACATGGTCTACGGCATCCTGTCGGCGCTCTACTATCGCGAGAAGACCGGCAAGGGCCAGAAGATCGAGGTCAATCTGCTCGCCGGCATGCTGGCGCATCTCAATCAGGAATATGTCGCCGTGCTCAATCTCGGTGAGGATTTCGTGCGCCCGAATTCCGGCATCGGCCACCCCGGCATGCAGGCGCCGTTCGGTGTCTATGAAGCGAAGGACGGCGGCTATGTGTCGATCGCCATGAGCCCGTTCAAGACGCTGTACGAAGTGCTGGAGGCGCCGCAGCTTGCCGTCTACGACGATCTGAAGACCCTGTTCGACAGGCGCGACGAGGTGTTCGACAAGGTCAACGCCGAAACCAGGAAGTTTGCCACGCAGGACCTGCTGGCGCGGCTGCTCGCAGCCGACATCTGGTGCGCCGAGGTGAAGGACATAAGGCGCGCAGCCGAGGACCCGCAGGTTAAGCACCTGGGCATGATCACCAGCTACGATCATCCGCGCGGCGGCAAGGTCAGGGTGGTCGCGCCGGCTGTCAAGATGAGCGAGACGCCGGCTACCATAGAGCGGCCGGCGCCGCTGGTCGGCCAGCATGGCCGCGAGATACTGGCCGAGTTCGGCCTCTCCAGCGGCGAGATTGCAGCGCTTGAGGCGTCCGGCGATATGACCGTGGATGCTGCCTGACGATGAGCGTTTACCAGACACTCAGCTTGGAAATATCCGGGCGCGTCGCAGTCGTCACCTTCCGGCGCGCCGATCAGCTCAACGCCATGAACCGGCTGATGCAAAGCGAGATCACCGAGGTTTTCGAGGCGCTGTCGCAGGATGACGGCGTCGGCGCGATCGTAGTGACCGGCGAGGGGCGCGGCTTCATGGCCGGCGCCGACATCAAGGAATACGCTGCCCAGACAGCTATCGAGTTCGACGCCTTCCAGGCCGCCGGCACGCGCATGTATGCGGCAGTCGAGAACAACCGCAAGCCGGTCATCGCCGCGGTCAACGGCTTTGCGCTCGGCGGCGGCATGGAGCTGGTGCTGTGCTGCGACATCGTCATCGCCAACCAGTTCGCGAAGCTCGGCCTGCCCGAGATCAAGCTCGGGCTGGTCCCGGGCGGCGGCGGCACGCAGCGCAGCGTCCAGAAGCTCGGCCGCAACCGCTCCAACCTTTTGCTGATGACCGGCGCCATCGTGCCGGCTTCCGAGCTCGTCGCCGCCGGGCTGGTCAACGAGGTCGTCGACGCCGAAAAGCTGATGCCACGGGCGCTGGAACTCGCCGGCATGATAGCCGCCGAACCGGCTGCCGCGATCGAGGCATTGAAGGCGCTGACGGCGCACGCCGTGTCGGGCGACTTGGCGGAAGGCCTTGCCATGGAGCGCGACGTACTGGGCGGGCTTTATCGTAGCGAGACCGGCCAGCAGCGGGTGAAGGCGTTCGCCGAAAAAAGCGCCGCGCGGGCGAAGGCTGGGCAATGACGTCCCTGGTCAAGCAAAACCGGCCGCGCTTCACCGATGTCGAGGGCCTGGCCGCGATGGTCGGCGGCGGCGACGTCTTCGGTGTCGGTGGCCATCATTTTGCCCGGCTGCCGATCGCCCTGCTGCGGGCCATCGCCCGCTTGGGCGTCAAGGATCTTCGCTATGTCTGCTGGGCCGGCGGCCTGCCGCTCGAACTGCTTCTCGAAGCGAATGCCGTGGCGGCGGTCGATATCTGCTTTTCCAGCCTCGATATTTTTGGCTTGCCGCCGCGCTTCCGCGCGGCCGCCGAGACCAATGCCGTGCCGGTCCGCGACTGGACGGCGCTGGCTATGATCCAGGCGCTGCGGGCGGGGCAGCAGAACCTGCCGTCGATGCCGTTTCAGCTTCCGGAGGGTTCGGACATGCTGGCGCGCGTGCCGGGTGCGATCGCCGCGCCCGATCCGATCGCGGGAATTACGACCGGGATCATCCCGGCCTTGCGGCTCGATACGTTCGTCGTCCATGCCCAGCGTGCCGACGAGAGCGGCAATGTCCAGATCATCGGACCACGGGCGCTGGATTTCGCCATGGCCGGCGCGGCGCGCCAGGTGCTGGTGACGGTCGAGGAGATCGTCCCGGTCGGAGCGCTGCGGCATGATGGTCGGCAGAGCATTTTGACCCGCAACCGGGTGTCGGCGATCGCGCTGGCAGCAGGCGGCGCCTATCCCGCCTCCTGCCTGCCATTCTATGTGACGGATTATCAAGCGTTGGCGGGGGCGTTCGCGGCCAAGGAAATACCTTTGTCGGACAGCCTGGGCATGCCTTCGGAAGGCGTGCCGGAGCGGGTTCAAGATGCTGCAAAAGTCGGCGCTGAAACAGTCCTCGCAATGCCCAGGCTCGTGCACGGCAACAAGGAGGCGTCCATCGACGAGATCATCGCCGCCCGCATCGCCGCTGAGCTCGACAATGAGAGCTTTGCCAGTGCCGGCGCGGTGTCGCCGCTCGCCAATGTCGCCTACCGGCTGGCCAAAGCGACGCACGCGCCGGACATGATCATCGCTACCATGAGTTGCGGTCATCTCGACATAGCACCGAGCCCGATGATCCTGTCGCTGATCGAAAGCCTCGATTGCGAGACGGCGGTGGCGCATGCCGGCGGCGACGACACCTATTCGACCTACTATCAGGCCGGCGCGGTGACGCATGAGATCGTCGGTGCCGCGCAGGTCGACCGCCGTGGGCGCGTCAACACCATTGCGCTGCGCAAGCGTGACGGCAGCCTTATCCGGCTGCCCGGGCAAGGCGGCATGGCCGACGTCGCCAACATGCATCGCGATTATCTGCTCTACGTCCCCCGCCATTCCGTGCAGTCGCTGGTCGAGACGGTCGAGATTGCCAGCTCGGCGCGCGGCCTGTTGACTGAGGCCGAACGCGAGCCGATGGGCTATCGGACCGGCGCGGCATTGGTGTTCACCGACCTTTGCGTGTTTCGGCTCGACGGGGAGAGCCGGCAATTGGCCGTCATCGAAACCAGGCCGGGCGTGACGCGCCAGCAGCTCCAGGATGCCACCGGCTTTGCCCTGACATTCGATGCCGATTGCCGCGAACTTGCGCTACCCTCGAACGAGACGCTCGACATCCTGCGAAACCGCATCGACCCGCTCGGTCTGCGGCGCCTCGAATTCGTCAGCGCGAGGGAGCGCAGCGCCCTGATCGCCGAGATCCTCGCCACCGACCGGCGGATGGTCGAGCGCTGCATCGCCGCACAGCGGTCGCATACTGCACCGGATTGAAGGGGGTGCGCATGGCAAAGCCGTTGCTCGAAATGTCGGCCGCGAGGGTCTTCTTCGATGGCATCTTCACCAGCCCGCGCGTCGCGCATCCGGAAGGCGTGGCGATCCATCGCGACGGCTCGATCTGGTGCGGCACCGAAACCGGCGACCTGCTGCGCTTGGCCGCCGATGGCGGCTCGGTCGAACGCATGGGCGGCACGGAAGGCTTTCTGCTTGGCATCGCGTTCGATAGCGCAGGCAACTGCTTTGCTTGCGATCTCAGACATGCGGCGGTCTTTCGCTGGGATGCCGCGGTGGCCGAGATGCAACGCTTCGCTTCGGCCGGCATCCGCGTGCCGAATTATCCGATCGTCGACGAGGCGCGCGGCTGGCTCTATGTCTCCGATAGCCTCGGCGAAGACAACCGTTCCGGTATCTTCCGCTATGATCTGAAGACCGGCGAAGGCGGCCTGTGGTGCCGCGAGGCCATGGCCTTCGCCAACGGCATGGCGTTGGCGCCGGATGGCAATGGGCTTTACGTCGTGGAAAGCCACGCGGCCTGCGTCAGCTATGTGCCGATCCGTGCCGACGGCACGGCAGGACCTCGCCAGCTCGTCGTGGACGGCGTGAACAACGTCCCCGATGGCGTCGCCGTGGCGCCGGACGGTTCGCTGTTCATCTCGTGCTACGAGCCGAGCCGCATCTATCGCTGGCGACAGAATAGCGGGCTCGAGGTGCTGATCGAGGATCCGGCGGCAACCACGCTCGCCCATCCCACCAACATCGCCTTCAAGGGCGACAAGCTCTACACCGCAAATCTCGGCCGCTGGCACATTACCGAAATCGACTTGACGGCGATTCCATAGATCTGGGCAGCGGCGCCGCCCTATGCCAGGCGGCCATGACTGGAGCGGATGCGCAGCACCTGCACCCTCGACGGCAGCTCGATCAGGAACTCTTCGTCACGCTCCAGATGGTGGATCCTCGTCGGATCGCCGCCGGTGAACGCCGCCATCGCCTCGACATTTTCCCAATAGGAGATCGTCACGAATTCCGAATGGCTCGGCGTGTCCTCGCGAAAGGTCTGCACGCCAAGTGCCTTCTCGATCAGCGGCTTGATGCCGGCTTCGTAATTGTAACTCTCGTAGGCATCCGCCTTTTCAGGCACGGTTCTGCCGCGCCAGATACGGGCGATGGTCGGAGTTTTCTCCGTAATTTTCTCTGTCATGGCAACGAATCCCTGCTGGTCTGATTGGTCCGCCGGCGTTCGAAGGCCAGCCAAGGAACGGATCTCCCTGGCTGGCAGCCTGGTATCCCATTGCCAGCGACTTTTCATCTTCCCCGGCCGACATAGGTGGCGCTGCCCGGATAGGCCTCCTTGCCGACCGGTGGGAGACTTACTCCTGATCCTCGGCGCCGCCTCCGTGAAAGAAGGACCGGATTTCCTGCATGTCGACGCTGCCGTCACCGTCCTCATCGACGGCGTTGAATATCCGCCCGACGAAATCCTGGACTTCGGTCTGGGAAAGCGCGCCATCGCCGTCCGCATCGACTATGGCGAACATCATTCGCATCCTCGCGCCATGCATCCCGCGTCCCATGCCGCCGCGGCCTCCCGTCTCCCAATCTCGGTCAGGCGGGCCCATCCTGTAGTCGTGATGCCAGCGGTCGCGACCGCGCCGTTCCGCCCGGGGCGCGCGATCCTCTTGCATTCTCTCCTCCAGCATCTCGGTCATCATCTGGCGCATCATATCGCGCATGGCATCCTGGCTCTGCCCGCTCATTCCGGGCGCCGGAGCTGCGGGCGCGGGCGGGCTCGTCTGGCCGAATGCCGGCGCGGCCAACATAGCCAGCGCCGCGGCAACTACAGTGGTTTTGCTTGCGAGCGTCATCGTAATCTCCATCGGTATGAATTGGTGGCTGCTGCATCCAAGCCAAACCGGCTGCTCGCCTCATGGTTCCTGGTCAGTCGGCTCGACCGCGCAAAAGTCCGCCTGGTCGCGGCAACGAAAGCCGCTTGCCCACGTTGCCGTTGATGCGAAGCTCCACCAGGAGGAAAAAATGGCCGACGATAAGAGCAAGCGGGATTTCCGCGACCGCGATCGCGTTGCTGCGGAAGACGACCGTGAAGTCGAGTATTTTGCCCAGCAGAACGGCATCACCGCCGACCAGGTCCGTCAGCTGATCAAGAGCTTCGGCAATGATCGCGGCCGCCTGGTCGAAGCCGCGAAGGCGTTGCGGGGGATTTCACCTGCCGGAGCCGACGAGGTGACCAGGGAAGCCCGCCAGCAGGCGACACCCATGCATCTCGGCAAACCCGACGAGTGATGCCAGGCAGCTGCTCTGCCGCTGCCGCAGGCGTCAGAATTTGCGGCTCAGATAATCCGAGCCGCGCAGGCCGAACCGCCACTCGGCATCGATAGCCTTGGAAATGCCGATCCGGCGGCCTGTAAGAATGGCGCTGGCGTCGCCCGGCTGCCTGAATTCGAATGGCGGCACGTCCAGTGGCAGCCCGTCATGGAATGTGTCGATTGCCAGCGCCTGGCAAAGACGACCGGGTCCCGAGCAAAGCAGCCGGGGGTCGTCAACGCCGCGATTGGCCCGCATAACCTCCAGCCCGGATTGCGGTTCGATTGCGCGGATGAGCACGGCACTGCCGGGCAGGCACACGGCATTGAGGCACCAGTGCAGGCCATAGGAGCGATAGACATACGCGCTGCCCGGGGTGCCGAACATGGCGCCATTGCGCACCGTCCTGCCACCGAAAGCATGCGAAGCCGGGTCATCGGGGCGATAGGCCTCGGTCTCGACGATGATGCCGCCAACGCCGTGCAAAAGCAGCGTCGCGCCAATCATGTCGCGCGCCACGGTGGTGGCGTCTCGGGCAAAGAATTGGTGGTTCGTGGTCAACGGGCACCGGACTGATCGCGCCTCAACCTGGCGCGTCAGCAAGTTCCCGGACCGGAAGCAAAATGTCCAGCCACTGCTCTCGGATCTGCGATATTCAGCGCAGCATGGCTGCGCCGATGAAAACCGCCGCGGCCAGCACGACGATGGCGGCAATCACCAGCACCGGCCCATATCGGCGCGGCTGGACGTCGGGCTCATCCTTCAGCGGACGCATCGCATTGGCATAGCTCGCCTGGTTGGTGAACTCCGGCTTTTCATGAGGCGCAGACCGATCCTTTGCCGGAACGCTGCCGGCCGATTCCGCGTCCGTTTCCATGGGAGCCGCGGCTGGGTCGATTCCCGGTGTCTTATCCCCTCCGCGCCCGGCGTCGATATCGCCCCGCGCTTGAGCCGGGCTTCGCCCAACGGGTGCTGCGTCGGTCATCGTCGAGGTCCTTTCAGAGCATCGGCCTCAAGCATTCTAACCTGCGTCTCATTTCAAAGTTCCCCCGTTTCAAAGTTCCCCTTCTTAAAGTTCCCCCTTCTTAAAGTTCCAACAAGCGGAAACCGCCTGGGCCTGCTTACAGGAACAACCGGCGATCGAGCGGGTTGAGCAAGCATTGGGGAGAGCAAGATGGACTTGGTGCGCCACGCGCCCAGATCGGCAGTTCGAAACAGGCTCCAGCGCATGATCTACTTCACCGCCGACACGCATTTCAGCGACCCGCGCATTTTGCGCATCGACCGCCGCCCGTTCGGCTCGCTGGCGGAGCATGATCGGGCGCTCATTGCGTTCTGGAACGAGACTGTCGGGCCGGACGACGAGGTCTGGCACCTCGGCGATTTTGCCAAGGGCTCGGCGTCCTTCGTGTCGTCGCTGCTGTCGTCTCTTCATGGCAGCAAGCACTTGATCATCGGCAACAACGATGCTGCGGCCACCATTGACGCGACGGGTTGGGCTAGCACGCAACACTACAAGGAGCTGACGCTCGGCGGCAGCCTGCTGATCCTTTGCCACTATCCTTTTCGCACCTGGAACCAGATCGGCCGGAGGTCGATCGACCTGCATGGCCATTCGCACGGCCGGCTCACCCCGGTCACGCGCCAGTATGACGTCGGGGTCGACAGCTGGGATTTTCGTCCGGTCACGCTTCCCACCATCCTCGCCAGCCGCGGCCGCCGGCCGGCGCGGGCAAAACCCGGCTGAAGGCGGCTGGCCGCAACCGGAACCTCTGCGGAGCTGAGGCGTTCGAAAAATTGCAAGGCGTAAAGGCAACGGCAATGGCTCAGAAGATCACGACAGGCATGAATGACCGGCCGCGCAATGAAACCATCGGCCAATCCGGCGAAGGCCTGCCGGACGATAGCAGCAAGCCGCTTGAGGTCGACGAAGGCTTGGTCGCCCGATTGAGAAACAAGCTGCAGGGCAAGCCCCGGCAAGCCGCTCAAACCAACATGGACGAGGTTCCGGCAGGCGTTCCCGGCGCCGGCGAGAACATTTGCCGCCGCTGTGCAGGGTCAGGCATGATCGACGGCCGGACCTGCCCCGAATGCGGCGGAACCGGCAAGGTGACGACGCCGATTGGCTGAGGCTAGAGCAATTTCAGGAAAAGTGTGAAACGGTTTTCCGTCCGGAATTGCGTCAAAAAAAGATAGACCGGTTCTGCGTTTCCGTGAAACGATGAACCGTCTAGCGCCGGTCAGATCGCCGGCACCCACTTCCAGAACACGCCCTCCTTGCGGTCGGGGTAGTGCTTGAAGTCGCATTCGAAGCGCCAGCCGTAATTCTTGGCAGCGGCAAGCGCCTCCTTGCTGACCGGGTTCATGCCGGTTCCCGGCGCAAACCAGTCCTCCAGCAGGTCGTCAGGTATGTAGGCGCCGATCCTCAACGGCAGCTTTTCGAGAACGACATCCATTTCGGGTGGTGCGGGCACGGGGCGCTCCCTTCGGGGTCTACTCACGAAGAAATCGTTCGAGGCGGATTGGGTTCCAGAGGTCAGATTGACTTCCGCCTTTCGAGATTGGCTGAGCAGGAAGGATTGGCAGATTGCAAGCATGGCGCACGCGTGAGCCAACCAATTCATTTGTGCCCTGAGTCAGATTCTGCCAAATTGGGAAAAAATGACACAGTAGGAGATTCGGCCCCTTGAACACTCATCCCGTGCCGAGAACCGAATTTTCCATGCTCCGGGAACAGGCCGGACTCACCATTGAAGAAGCCGCTCGGATCACCAGATCTTCAATCAGTTCCGCTTATCGGCACGAGCGGGGAGAATCAGCTCCAACTGCGCTGGCGATGGATGTCCTCAGGCTTGTTGCAGAGAACCATAAGAAGGCGCGCCCTGAGAGCACGTTCCGCTTCATTGACCTGTTCGCCGGCATAGGTGGCCTCCGGTCGGGGTTCGAAACGATTGGCGGCAAATGCGTTTTCACCAGCGAATGGGACAAATACGCGGTGCTAACCTATCGCAAGAACTTTCTGGAGGATCCGGAACATAAGTTCGGGGGTGACATTCGTGAGTTCACCAAAGACGCAAAGGCCTTAGACACCATTCCGAAACATGATGTCTTGCTTGCTGGTTTCCCTTGCCAGCCTTTTTCTATTGCAGGTGTTTCCAAGAAGAATGCACTCGGTCGCAGCCACGGCTTTCTTGATGAGACACAGGGAACACTTTTTTTCGATGTAGCGCAGATCATTAAACATCACAGGCCGAAGGCATTTTTACTGGAGAATGTAAAAAATCTTGAGCGCCACGACAAGGGCAGGACGTTCGAGACGATCCTGAATGTACTTCGCAATGACCTTCAGTATCATGTCACGACAAAAGTACTTAGCTCGCGTCCGTGGGTGCCACAAGGACGCGAACGTATCTTTATTGTCGGGTTCCTTGAGAAAATTAATTTCTCGTTCGATGAGGTCAAAATACCCAACGGTCCTGGGCCGAAGCTTGCCAGCATACTTTCGAAGACAGTTGACCCAAAATACACGCTGACTACCGATCTCTGGCAATACCTAAGGGACTACAAGAAGAAGCATACGGCGAAAGGTAATGGATTCGGTTACGGTCTTTTCGGCCCAAACGATGTCGCGCGCACTCTCTCTGCTCGCTACTACAAAGATGGCTCCGAAATCCTGATTGACCAAGGCGAAGGAAAACGCCCGCGTCGGCTCACTCCCGATGAGTGCGCAAGGCTTATGGGGTTCGCGCGCGAGGGTAAGGAATGGTTTATCCCCGTGTCCGATATGCAGGCCTACAAGCAGTTCGGAAACGCTGTGGTGGTCCCTGTGGTAGAAGCTGTGGCGAACGCCATGAAGCCACACATCCTCTCATTGGTTGATCGCGAAGTTGGTTGATATCGTATCCCAGGAGGCGCGTAGCCGGATGATGGCCGGCATTCGGGGGAAGGATACCAGACCCGAGCTGTTGGTCCGTCGCGCGCTACACGCTAGAGGCTTCCGATACCGTCTTCACGGCACGGGGGTCCCAGGGAAGCCCGATTTGATCTTTCCGAAATATCGTGCAGTGATTTTTGTCCACGGATGCTTCTGGCACGGTCATGACTGCTGCCTGTTTCGAATGCCGGAGACAAGGCGAGATTTCTGGAGTGCCAAAATCCTGCGCAACAAGGCCCGCGACCTAAGTGTGGAGCTAGAGCTGATCGCCTCTAATTGGCGGTCGCTGACGATATGGGAGTGCTCATTACGAGGGAGGCACCGGTTGGGCGCTGACGAGACCTTTTCAAGGGCGGTAGCGTGGCTGCTTGAAGGTCAGGAAAACGCCGAACTGCGGGGTTGGGCTTGAAGACTCGGATCAAGAAGGTGGGCGATGAATGAACGGCCCGGATTCCGCAGCCAACTGGCGTGACGTTAGTGAAGACGGCGCCATCCGCGAAGGCGCACCGTACGTGCCTTGGGTCCTCCGGCCGCCATATTTTCCGCCACGACGCTAATGCGGATCTGTCCGCTTCCAGGTTCGCCAGAGATCATCATCCGATCACCTGGGCCTGCACCTGCTGCCCGGAAGTATGCCGTCAGATGCGTAATGCGGAACTCGTTCCGAGTTCCCTTGGGACTATGAAGCCGGTTATTATAATGGATGTAGCGAAGCCTCCAGGTCGTGCCATCCTCGTCGCGGGCCGTCAGCCAGACGCTAGGGTTGAGGGTTTCGGCGTCTAGCGGCGGTAGGAACGCAATTAGATCCCGCTGAGTCTTGGGGACATGAATGCCTGCCTGATGGCTACGCGATCGCCCAGTGTCGTTAGCGGTCAAAGTCTTTTCAAAGCGCTGCTCAGCCATCTTCTGCCTCCGGCCGGATCGTGAGCGCGCGGCGCAGGTCGGCGTGTTCGCGCGCGGAGATTGGGACGGCATCATTAGCGAGATCACGCCGCCAGTTAGACCGGTCTATCATTACCCGCTCAACCGTGTTCTCGTAAAACAGGTGGTAAATCGCTACGGGATCTTTCTGGCCCCGCCGGTGCGCTCGTGCGCTGGCCTGCATTTCGAGCGCTGGATTCCAAGCTTGGGTATAGTGGACCACGATCGTGGCGGCAGTTATGTTGAGGCCCGCACCTGCTGCCTTAGGATTGAGCACGAGACAGGCCGGACCTGCATGGACCGTAAATGCTTCTACAATCCGCTGCCGGTCCGACTGCGGCGTCGATCCGTTGATTGCGCCCCAGAAAGCCGGTGGCAGATGCCGCCCCGCCTCGCGGATCAGTTCGCCACACCGATTGAATATTGCAAAAATGAGAACTTTCCGTCCCGTGAGGAAGGCCTCCTCAAGGAGCGCGACCGTACGTTCAAGCTTGGGCGTCATAAGAGGCAAGGTTTGGTTCGAGCAAAGTACAGCGTCGTCATCAGTGTCAGGCTCGCCGCCGCCTTGCAGCCAAGGATGCGCGCAGAAAAGCTGGAGCTGTCCTGTCGCGACCAGTGGGCCCGCACTCGGATATCGCGCAAGCGTATTGGCCAGTACCCGCGAATAGTGGGCAGCAAGTTCGTCCCCCAGCTCAAGGGGGACGTCAATGTCACGGCGCTCAGGCAGGTCGCCGGCAACGTCCGCCACACGGCGCCGCAGCACAATCGGCGCAGTGATGTCGGCTAGCTGACGCGCAGCCGTTTCATCGTCGGGGTAGTAGGTCAAGAATTGGTTACGCGGGCCGAGAAGGCCGGGAATAGCTAGATCGGTGAGTGACCACAGGTCCTGCAGCGATGTCTCGACCGGAGTGCCGGTCATCGGGATCGTACGGCGGCGCGGCAGCGACGCCAAGACTGTGCGACGCCTGGCGTCCGGGTTCTTCACTGCCTGAGCTTCGTCACAGATCAGCCAACTCCACTCTACACCTTGGAAAATCGCAACGTCGTTTACGACCGTGTCGTAGGTGGAGACGACGACTTCGGCGCGCACCAACCCCGCTGAAGTTCCGGCGCGGTGTGGGCCGCCGTGAATCATCACGGAAAGGTCGGGGGCAAAACGCAAGATTTCGCTACGCCAGTTGGCCACGAGGCTGGTGGGACAGACGATAAGGGCTGGTGCTGTGAGGGCCGGACGGTCAAAGAGTAGCAGCGCGATAATCTGGACCGTCTTTCCAAGTCCCATTTCGTCAGCAAGGATGACCCCGCCAGTATGGCGAACTGTGTCAAGCATCCACCGGACGCCGCGTGCCTGATAGGGAAAGAGAACCGCATTCAGACCGGGTGGCGCAGCCCCAGGGTCCATCGCGTCGGACTCGGTTTTCGCTGGCGTGAACACCGAAGGCTCAGCTTGGACTTCGATCAAGGGGTTATCGAGCTGCAGTATCTGCACCACCTTGGCAAAGCTGAGGCTCCCATCCAGAAGATCCCGAACCCTTGCGGGCGTGTCCGCTGGCAGCGGCCGGACCGTACTGCCGTCGAGCACCCAGCTGAAGCTAAGGGCTGGCGCGGGAATGAGGACCGCTTCTCCACCAACTAGCCGCCGCCCGTAGAGGCCGGCCGAAAAACCTGATGCTTCACGCCGAATTCTCAGCACAGGCTGCAGCAACCGCTCGGAGAATAGGACATCCCGCGGAAGGCTTCGCACGACCTCCGCAAACGTATTCGGTGCTGCTGCTGTCCACTCAACCATCGCGACCCAGTATCGCTCTAAGTTCATCGGGCGACCAAGGCATCGGCCGGCGGGTATGAGCAGCACGATGGCAACTTGGACACAGCGGGATCAGGTCGGTTTCTGGGTCATAGGCACGCGGCTCACCGGCCAGTGACAGAGGTTGGATGTGATGCACCTCGATGATGTGACCGGCGTCCCCGTAGACGGCAGTCGGGTCGGTGCCGCACACACCGCAGATTGGTCTATGAATCCGGAGGCACAGGAGGCGATTGCGCGGATTGCGTTCCCGGCGCCTCACCACCGAAATAAGCACCGTGCCCTCGATCTCGCCCTCTAAGCTTGGCGCCTCTGGCGGCAAGATAGGGTCATAACCATAGAGTTCGGCCATAGCAGCTAGCATCGGGATCACCATTGCCCGACAGGTCGCGGTGAGCGCATCTGCGCCGAAGCGGTCTTCGACGCCCTTTTGGAGGGCGATGATCGAAAAGCTGCTGTCACGAATATCCCAATCCTCGAGTGACTGGCCGGGAATCGTCACCTCAGCCCCGCTAGCAGCGCTGCGAATGAGGGCACGGGCGAGCTGTTTTTCCTCAGGCTGCGCGACCTGCATCTGCGTAATCGTTCCCGCCGAAAAGGAAGCAAAACGCAGCCGGGCCTCGTAACGTTTGAGGCCCCGTGGGACCAGCTCTACTATCGGGCTGCGCGCCCGGCCGAGATCGTCGAACCAGAGCCTGAGCCCCGTCTGGGCACCGTCCCTCACAGTCTCGACGCCCACGGCTGCGCCAGTTCCGTCCTCGACCTCGCGTCGGATCAGTGCTTGCTGCGCCGCCAGCATCTCAAGCCTCTTCGTCGGACCCGATCAGCTCGTCGTCATCGGGCAGTGGGACCTCCCGCAGCAATCTCCTAAGATTGGTCGAGATTTCATCGCGCATGTCCTCGAAGATGGGCTCGAGTTCGCTGTTAGTGTTGTTCTGCTCCGCCGTTGCGAAAGCCCACATCAGCAGATCGATGCCTTCAACCGCATAGCCGCTTGCGGCCGCCCGCTGGTAGATCTTCTGGTAAAAATCGTGGTGCTTGTTGATTCGCACCCCCGTAACGAAGCCGGTGCCTTCGCCGCTGCGCATCGCGGGCTCCCACAGGTTACCACTGGTGATGTCGTCGACCGCCTCAACGTAGATGTTCTTCGGATCAACGTTTGTTTCGACCGGAACCTTGAGGCGGATACTAGGTCCCCGATTGTTGGCGAGCGTAGCAATTTTCGATGCCGGGTCGAACGAATCAACCGACGGCTTCTTGGTGGATGGCGTGTTGCCAATTACTTTATTGGCGCTGTCGTGATCGACGCCGCGTTCGACCGCGGCCGCGCGTTCTTTGCGGCGATAGCGATTGCCAGCTTCGCGATAGGTCGGCTGCAAGCGACGCCTTAGCTCGTCCTCGAGTGCAGGATCGAATAGGATCTTGGATTTCTTGACGTCCACTTTAAACGCATGATCGAGTTTGTGATCGAAGTCGAACTCCACCCTCAGCAACGACGTGTGAGGTTCGACCGCGCCAAACACGCCAAGCCAGCCGCCCTGCTGGATTACGCGGCCCTCGCGATGGATGTAGAAGCCCTGCCCGCGGTTGGTGATACGCGCTTTCTTGCGCTCCTCGCCATTGAGATCGCGCTGGTTGGGCAGGATCCAGGCACGAATGTGAGCCACCTCGACAGCTCCATCATCCATTTCGACCTCAAGCTTCTGTAGGTCCTTGCCAAGCACCTGCTCAGCTTTTTCCGGGTAAAAGGGATTCCACGGTTCCACCTTTTCATGGTCGATGCAGATACTGACCGTGCGCTCGCGCTTATCCGCCGGATCGAGGAAGCGGTAGTAAATGAGCGCCACGTGCTCTCGCAGCCTTTCTGAGAGGCGACGCATCGCCGCCTGTTCTTGGGTTCCTCCGGGCTGGTTGTATTCCTTGGAGAGAAGTCGATCGCACTTAGACCAGATAACGAGCGTCCCCCTGTCTCCGCAGAGCTCCTCAAACCAATCAAGCTCGTCTGCGCTCACCGCCTCGCTTAGCATGACCCATTCATTGGTGGCTTCGACGTGTTCAAGGTCCCATGCTAGCTTGGCAAACCCATCACCGGGGCCGCGTCGTGAGATCACTGTCAGCCTCAGGCAAACTGAGGTGGAAGCGGTTTTGAGACCAAGGCCGAATTTGCCAAGGCTCGCGAGGTTGGCTCTGGCCGGCGCGCCATAGCGCATCGCTGCAAAAAGCATGGCCGCGTCCATCCCGTCCCCGTTGTCGCCGAAGCACACGAACTTTCGGCCATCGTTCATCAGCTCAAGGACAACATTCACTTGGGTCGCATTAGCAGCTATTGAATTGTCAATGACGTCCGCTGCTGCGGTATTGAAGTTGTATCCGGTGTCCCTAAGGCCGTAGATCAGCCGTGTAGCATCAGGTTCATTGGTTAGATCTGTCACTTTCCCCCCAAGCTGCAGCTCCACAATGCAGCGGCGCCATGCCGTCCCGCCTATGATGGCCGCTCTGTGCGACAGACGGTCGAATCGATGTACTCTAACGGCTCAGCGTTTTTCGTCAAAGTCTAGATCGGATTTAGAATACGGACCTCGAAGTCCAGGAGACCGCGTTGCGGCTGGCCGCAGCCTCGTCTTCGCCGGCCAAAGTCGGCATCAAACAGGTCGAGGACCGCATCTGGCTGGTCCAGCCTCATGGAACTATGATTTGGGATATATCGACTTGGAACAGAGGACGGCACGAGGTTGCCACCCACGTCTTAGGTACATTCTGTTACCCATGTCTCCGGGTCGTACCCTTGCGCGGCGGCTCGACGCCGGACTGACCGCCGTCATCGACCGCTACCGGCTGCCCTGGCATGTCTCACGTGTCGGCGCCCGCGTCGAGTTCATCTGCGCGCCCGGCCCGCTGAGGAATGGCGGCCAAGCGGAAGCAGCCCATGCGCCCGAACTCGAAGCGGCGATCCATGTCGCGCTGGTCAATCGCGGCGTGTTGATCGCGCCCTTCCACAACATGATGCTGATCTCCCCGGCCACGAGTGCGGCCCAGGTGAACCGGCTGATCACCGCCTTCGCGGCGGTTGCGGCCAGGCTCACGGCGTGAGACAAGCTTGCGACATGAGAGAAGCACGCAAGCCAGATTTGAGTTCCATCGTGACGTCACCTTCGGGTTCCACGCCCGCAGAGGCGCGAGCCTTTCTCGAGGCCCATCCCGAGATCGAAGCCTTCGATATCGTGCTGACCGACGCCAACGGTGTCGGGCGCGGCAAGATCGTGCGCCGGCACGAACTGATGAGCATCTTCGAGAACGGCCGGCACATGCCGATCTCGATCCTCGGCCTCGATATCACCGGCGAGGATGTGCACGAGACCGGGCTGATCTGGACGACTGGCGACGGCGATCTCCGGGCATGGCCGATCCCTGGCACGCTGGTGCCGCTGTTCGGCACGCAGCCGCCGCGCGGCCAGGTGCTGATGGCGATGTACCATCTCGACGGCCAGCCAATGTCGTCCGACCCGCGGTTGGCGCTCGCCCGCCAGGTAGATATGCTTGCGGCCAAGGGCCTGCATCCGGCCGGCGCCTTCGAACTCGAATTCTTCCTGCTCGCCAACGAGCGCGATGCCGAAGGCAAGGTGCAGCCGGCGCACGCGGTGCTCGACGGACGCCGCTCGGCCAAGACGGAGGTCTATTCCGTCGATCATCTGCACGGCATGGAGCCGCTGTTTTCCGACATCTATGCTGCAGCCAAGGTGCAAGGCATCCCGGCCGAGACGGTCATTTCCGAATATGCGCCGGGCCAGTACGAATTGACGCTCAACTACCGCAAGGATGTGATGCGGGCGGCTGACGATCTCGTCATGCTCAAGCGTCTGGTGCGGGCGCAGGCGCGCCGTCATGGTGTCACCGCTTGCTTCATGGCCAAGCCGATCGAGAAATATGCCGGCTCGGGCATGCATTTTCATGTCTCGCTGCTGGACGATGCCGGCAAGAATGTCTTTGCCGAAACCGGCGGTGAAAGCTGGTCGCTGCCGCTGCTGCGCGGCCTCGGCGGACTGATCCAGACGATGGCGGAATCGATGCTGGTCTTCGCGCCGCATGCCAACTCGTGGCGGCGCTTCGTCTCGCAATCCTATGCGCCGGTGGCGCCGACCTGGGGCGTCAACAACCGTTCGGTGGCACTGCGTGTGCCGGCCGGCGACGCAAAAAATCGGCGCATCGAGCACCGGCCGTCGGGCGTCGACGCGAATCCTTACCTGGTGGCAGCAACGGTGCTGGCAGGCATCGTCAAAGGCCTTGACGAAGGCCTCGACCCCGGTCCCGAAACCACGGGCAATGGCTACGAATCCGCCGTCACGCGCACGACGATGCCGGTCGACTGGCGTGCCGCGATCGAGGCCGCAAGGGCGTCGAGCTTCCTCAAGGGCGCATTGGGCGAAGACCTGCACCGGACGTTCGTGGCAATCAAGCAATCGGAATATCTGCGCGTGGCGCGCACGGTCAGCGAACTGGATTATCACCTCTATCTGCACGAGGTGTAGGGCATCACATCGTCGGCCATCCGCCGTCGAAGGCGCATGCGGAATAATTTCAGCGGAACCTTCGGCGGGCTTTTCTCATTGCGTATCTGATTGCAGGAGCGAACAAGGCCGCCTTAGTCATGATCGCCAGGATGCAGACAACCCCGACGCCGCACCATGCCAAGGTGCAGGCAAGAAGCTTGCCTGCAAGCAAGTCTCCGGAAACGACAGAAATCGACGCCAGAACGATTCCTGAACTGCGCGAAACGGCCAAGATCTGCCGCCGCTGTCCGCTATGGCACGACGCCACGCAGACCGTGTTCGGTGAAGGCCCTGATAAAGCCAAGGTGATCTTCGTCGGCGAACAGCCGGGCGATCAGGAGGATCTGGCGGGCAAGCCTTTCGTCGGTCCGGCCGGCAAGGTGTTCGACGCGATCCTGGACGATGCGGGCGTCGATCGGCTGAAAGTCTACGTCACCAACGCGGTCAAGCATTTCAAGTTCGAGCCGCGCGGCAAGCGGCGCATCCACTCGAAGCCCAACGCCGGCGAGGTGCAGGCATGCCGCTGGTGGCTCGACAAGGAGATCGATCTGATCAAGCCCAATCTGGCGGTAGCGCTCGGCGCGACGGCGGCGCAGGCGCTGCTCGGCAAGGTGGTGCCGATCATGAAGATGCGCGGGGCGGTGGTGGAGCGCGACGATGGCTTGCGTGTCTTCGTCACCATCCACCCGTCCTTCATCCTGCGCATTCGCGAGCCGGCGGATAAGCAGGCAGAACGCGACCGGTTCCTGCAGGATATGAGAGCGGTGAAAAAGCTGATGGCCGCCTGAGCTATTTGATCAATATCGCCCGGAAATCGTTGACGTTTGTGCCGGTCGGACCGGATACGAAAAGGTCATCTACGGCATTGAATGCCGTCCAGGCATTGTTGCCGGCAAGCATGGCCTTGGCATCGACGCCCGCCTTACGCATCCGCGACACCGTCGAGCCGTCGGCGAAGGCGCCGGCATTGTCTTCCGAACCGTCTATGCCGTCAGTGTCGGCGGCCAGTGCGTGCACGCCGACTATGCCGCTGATGCCAATGGCGAAGGCGAGCAGGAATTCCGAGTTGCGGCCGCCTTTGCCTTTTGCACGCAGGGTCACCGTCGTCTCGCCGCCGGACAGGATCAGAACCGGTTTTGCAAACGGCCGGTTGCGCGTTGCCACTTCGCGCGCGATCGCGGCGTGGACGCCGCCGACCTCACGCGCCTCGCCTTCGATGGAATCGGAGAGAATGACCGCCTGAATGCCTTGGCGCTTCGCTTCGGCCGCTGCGGCTTCCAGCGAGACGCCGGCGGAAGCGATCAGATGCACCTCGTTGCGGATAAAACGCGGGTCGTCCGGTCGTGGCGCATCGGCCGCCGGCGAATTGATATGCGCCATGACCGAAGCCGGCAGGTTCATGCCATAGGCAGCGATCGACGCCAATGCGTCCTTACGACTGCCTATATCCGGTACGGTCGGACCAGAAGCGACCAGAGCCGGATCGTCGCCCGGAATGTCAGAAACAACCAGCGAGACCACCTTGGCCGGATATGCGGCGGCCGCCAGCCTGCCGCCCTTGATCGTGGAAAGATGTTTGCGGATGGTGTTCATCGCGGCGATCGGCGCGCCGGAGGCGAGCAGCGCCTCGCTGACGGCGATCTCGTCGGCCAGCGTCAGGCCTTCGGCAGGTGACGGCAGCAGCGCCGAGCCGCCGCCCGAAATGAGCGCCACGACGAGGTCGTCCGCAGTCAGTCCCTGGACTTTTTCGAGCAGCCGCCGGGAAGCTGCGAGCCCCGCGGCATCCGGCACCGGATGCGCCGCCTCGATGATCTCGATGCGCCGGCAGGCCGCGCCATAGCCGTAGCGGGTGACGACCAGCCCTTCGATCGGCCCGTCCCACACCTTCTCGAAAGCCGCCGCCATCTGCGCCGAGCCTTTTCCTGCACCGATGACGATCGTGCGGCCCTTCGGCCTTGCCGGCAGATGATCCTTGATCGTCCTCTGGGGATCGGCGGCGGCAACGGCGGCGTTGAAGATCGAAATGAGAAAGGATTTGGGGTCTACCTCTGTCATTTTGCTTCCGCCGGCAATGCCAGCTCGCGCGCGTCGATGCGGAGATGCTCACACAGCGCATCGACGACCACGCCATGGTCCTCACGCTCCGGCAGGCCGGAGACGGCGATCACGCCAATGACGCCGGCGCCCTTGACAGAGATGGGAAAGCCGCCGCCGGCCAGCACGTAGTCGGCAGTATCCAATCCCTCGCCTGGCTTGAAGCTGCGGTCGGGGCGCTGCTGCTCCAGCACCATGCGGTAGGTGCTTTTCAGGAACCGCCGCACCACGTTGATCTTGCGCCGCGCCCAATCCGGATTGGAAGCGTTCGAGCCGGGCATTGCCGCATAGAACAGCGGCCGGTCGAAGGTTCTGATATCGACGATGATCGGCAGGTTTTCCTTGAGAGCCCGGTCGCGGATCGCCGAGCCGATCTCGAAAGCGACGGCTTCATCGAAGCCCGAAAAGACAAGCGTGGCTTCCTGTTTCTTGATCAGAGCGATGTCGTCCGCAACGGCCATGTCGTTCCCCTGTCAACTTCGCCGCACGCTTTGCCGGATGGCTGCCGCACGGTCAAGCCGGTCGCATGCGACAGCTAAACCGCCATGTCCGTCTTGGCCGCGCGGCCGGCGACATAGACCTCGCGCACGGCGCGGTCGTCGCCGAGCGTCTGCAGCAGAAACAATTCCTCGGCGAGCGTGTCCGCCGTCTCCACCCGCAGCCGCATCGCCGGCGTGGCGCGGGCGTCGAGCACGACGATATCTGCGTCGCTGCCTTCCTCGAGGGTGCCGATCTTTTCCGCAAGCGACAGCGCCTCGGCATTGCCGCGGGTCAATTGCCAGAACGACTGGAACGGATTGAGCTTCTCGCCGTTCAGCGCGATCACCTTGTAGCCCTCGTCCATGGTGCGCAGCATCGAATAGTTGGTGCCACCGCCGACATCGGTGGCGGCGGCGATGCGAAGCGGCTTCTCGCGGCGGCGATAGCGCTGATAATCGAAAAGGCCCGAGCCGAGAAACAGGTTGGAGGTCGGGCAGAACACCGCCACCGAGCCGCTATCGGAAAGTGCGTCCGCCTCGCGTTCCGAGAGATGGATGCAATGGCCGAACAGGCTTCTTCGGCGGAGCAGCCCGTAATGCTCATAGACATCGGTATAGTCGCGCGCCTGCGGATGAAGCTGCTGCGTGAAGGCGATCTCGGCGTGGTTTTCCGACAAATGCGTCTGCATGTGCAGATCAGGATATTCGCGGCAGAGCGCGCCCGCCATCTCCAATTGCTCGGGCGACGAGGTGATGGCGAAGCGCGGGGTGATGGCATAGTGCTGGCGCCCCTTGCCGTGCCACTCCTCGATCAACGCCTTGCTGTCGTCATAACCCGATTGCGGCGTGTCGAGCACGCCTTCCGGCGCGTTGCGGTCCATCATCACCTTGCCGGCGATGTTGAGCATGTTGCGGTCATGCGACTCGGCAAAGAACGCTTCGGCAGATTCCTTGTGCACCGAGCAATAGGCGGCGACAGTCGTCGTGCCGTGGCGCAACACTTCATCCAGGAACAGCCTGGCGATACGGCGGCCATGCTGGGCGTTCTGGAATTTGGTCTCTTCCGGAAAGGTGTAGGTGTTCAGCCAGTCGAGCAGCTCGGCGCCGAAGGAAGCGATGACCTGCATCTGCGGAAAATGCGCGTGCGCATCGATGAACCCGGGCAGCAGCAGATGTGGCCTATGGTCGATCTTTTTTGTTCCCTCGCCCGCCTTTTTCTCGACTTCGGCATAGGCGCCAGCGGCAACGATCCTTCCGTCGCGCATCAGCAGGCCGCCATCTTGCTCGTAGCGCCAGGCGGAATGGTCGTCGATAGTTTCTGGCCAACGCAAAAACGACAGCGTGCGGCCGCGCAGGAGCGTGCTGGTCATGCTATTTCCCCGCGCCTTCGAACCAGGCTACCAGCAGTGCCCGTTCCTTGTCGGTGATCTGGGTGACGTTGGCGGGCGGCATGGCGTGGCTGCGTCCGGCCTGCAGGTAGATCTCGCCGGCGTGCTCGGCGATGCCGGCATCGGTATCGAGCATCACGCCCTTAGGCGCGTGGTAAATGCCCTCGTAGGACGGCTCCGCCGCATGGCACATCGAACAGCGGCCAAGCACCGTATCACGCACGGCGGGAAAATGCGCCGAGGCGACGTAGACCTGTGCCGCCGAGGACGTTTTGACCTCGCCGGTCAGCAGCTTCGGTGCCGTCGACAGCCAGATGATGACGACGAACAGGACGGCGGCGGCCAGCCAGGTCCAGGTCGGATTGCCTTTGCGCGCATGCCTGGTGTTGAAATAGTGCCGGATCAGCACGCCGATGATGAACACCAGCGAGGCAATGACCCAGTTGAACTCTGTGCCGAACGCCAGCGGATAATGGTTCGACAGCATCAGGAACAAAACCGGCAGCGTCAGGTAGTTGTTGTGCAGCGAGCGCTGTTTGGCGATCTTGCCGTATTTCGGATCGGGCTTACGGCCGGCGATCAGGTCGGCGACGACGATCTTCTGGTTGGGGATGATGACCATGAAAACGTTGGCCGACATGATCGTCGCGGTGATGGCGCCGAGATGCAGGAAAGCGGCGCGGCCGGTGAACAGGTGGGTCAGGCCCCAGGCGATGAACACCAGCACGCCGTAGAGCACCAGCATCAGGCCGGTGTCGCTGTTGCCAAGCGGCGAACGGCACAAGAGATCGTAAACCACCCAGCCGACGCCGATCGTCGCCAGCGACAGCAAGATGCCTGCAGGCACCGACATGGCAAGCACATTCGGATCGATCAGGAACAGGTCCGCCCCGGCATAGTAGACGATGCACAGCATGGCGAAGCCCGACAGCCAGGTGGCGTAGGATTCCCATTTGAACCAGGTCAGGTGCTCGGGCATTTCGGCCGGCGCCACCAGGTATTTCTGCACGTGGTAGAAGCCGCCGCCATGCACCTGCCATTCCTCGCCGAAGGCTCCGGCAGGCATGCCCGGACGCTGGCGCAGCCCGAGGTCGAGCGCGACGAAATAAAAGGACGATCCAATCCAGGCGATACCGGTGACGACGTGCAGCCAGCGCACGGCGAAACTCAGCCAATCCCAGAATATCGCGAAATCCATCATGAAAAATCGTCCCTGCCGATCGGCTGACTTTACGGGTTGGAGCGCAAACGGAAAGGGCCGAGACGCGCGATGACTTTCAAAAAAAATTGGAAAATACTAGGCTGATCCTACGCAGCCACATGAGAGCCACGAAAGCCGCATGGCCTATCTCGATAACATCGCCGTTTTCGTCCGTGTCGTCGAGCTCGGCAATTTGTCGGCGGCTGGGCGCGACATGCGCATTTCGCCGGCGGTCGCTTCCAACCGGATCAAGGAGCTCGAGAAGCACCTGGGCGTCAGGCTGTTCAACCGTACGACGCGGCAGTTGATGCCGACCGAGCACGGCACGGTGTTCTACTCCGGCGCCAAGCAGGTGCTGGAGGCGGTCACCGAGGCGGAAGCGGCGGTCAGCGCATTATCCGGCCAGCCGCGCGGCACCATAAAGGTGACAGCGCCGCTCGGCCTCGGGCGGCGGCTGGTAGCATCCGGCATCCCGGATTTCCACGACAGGTACCCCGATATCGAGGTACGACTCCGGCTTTCCGATCACAATGTCGATATCATGAAGGAAGGCATCGACGTTGCCTTCCGGCTGGGCATCATCGAGGATTCCAGCCTCAGGATGCGCGGCATTATGGAATGCGAGCGCGTGCTGGTAGCGGCCCCGCAATATCTGGAAGTGCGCGGCGAGCCGAGCGAGCCGCAGGAATTGATCGGCAAGAAACACGATTGCCTGATGCTGCGCTATTCCGGCGCGCGTGAATATGTCTGGACTCTGCAGACGCCGAACGGCCCGCAAAAGTTCGAGGTGCACGGCCCTTACGATACCGATGATGGCGACGTGCTGACCGGCTGGGCGCTGTCCGGCCGCGGCATCATCAACAAGCCGCGCTTCGAGGTCGAGCCGTTTATCCGCGACCAGCGGCTGAAGGTGATCCTGAGCAACACGCCGCCGACGCCGGTGCAGTTTGCCGCCGTCTACCCACACAAAAAGCTGCAGGATCCGAAGGTGCGGCTGCTGCTCGATTTCATGGCCGAGCGCTGCCAGCGGCTGATCCGGGATATTCTGGCCGGCAAATGATCGCCGGCTGGCCGGTTGCTTTCCGTCCAGCCGACGAGATAATTCCCAAGGAATCTCGCTCAACAGGGAAAAGCGATGGCCGACGGCGCCACAATGTGTCTCGCCGTTTCACTGTCTCCGGAAGCCGCCCCTTCCCATCCGCCCGGCGCCGGCCCGGACTTCAGTCTGCTGGCGCGGTTCGTGCAAGAAGCCGAAGCGGCCGGCCTGGACATGGTGTTGCTCGGCGATTCCGCGCCGGTTGCAAGTGGGCCGAACCGGCAAATGCGCTTCGAAGCGACGACCTTGCTGGCAGCGCTGGCTACGGTGACAAGCAGGATCGGCCTCGTCGCGGCAGCGTCGACGGTCGCCCACCAGCCCTACAATCTCGCGCGTCGTTTCGCCTCGCTCGATATTATCAGCCATGGTCGCGCCGGCTGGAACGCGAGCATGACGCCCGACCCGCGCGAGGCGGCCAATTTCAGCCGGCCGGAAGGGTTTTTCGGCGACGATCTCCGCCTGCGCGCAGAGGAATTCATCGGCATCGTGCAAGGTTTATGGAAAGGCTGGGACGCAGACGCGCTGCTGTTCGACAAAGTTGCCGGCCGCTTCTTCGATCCCGAGAAGATGCACCTTCTCGACCACAAGGGCGAATATTTTTCCGTGCGCGGGCCGCTCAACGTGGCGCGGTCGCCGCAGGACACGCCGGTGCTGGTCATGTCCGGCCTGTCCGAGCCCGCCATGGATATCGCCGCCCGCACCGCCGATGTCGTCCTGCTGGATGAGCCATCGATCGAGCCGGCCAAGTCGGGCGATCTGAAGCGCCGTGCGCTTACTTTGGGGCGCAGGCCGGAGGCGCTGAAAGTGCTGATGAACGTTACCGGCAGCGCCGAAATAACCGCCGCGCCGGACCTTTTTGCGGACAGGCTCGAAGAGTGCTTTCGCTCGAAAGCCTGCGACGGTTTCAACGTCGCCATGCCGTTCACATCGGCGCTCGACGATTTCGTCGGTCTCGTGCTGCCGGAGCTTCGCCGCCGCGGCCTTGTCCGGTCCGGGTACAGCACGACGACACTGCGCGCCCATCTCGGGCTTGCAGGGGAGGATCGGCAATGAGCGCCGGTCGGGGCCAGATGAAGCTCGGCGCCTTCCTGTGGGCGACAGGCCACCACATCGCCGCCTGGCGCCATCCGCAGGCGCATGTCACGGCCGGCATCGACGTCGATCATTACATCCAGCTGGCGCGGACGGCGGAAGCGGCAAAGTTCGACATGATCTTCTGCGAGGACGCCGCCGGCGTGCGCGAGGCCAATGTCAACATCGCCAGCCAAACGTCGCGCTCGATCGGCTTCGAGCCGATCAGCCTGCTTGCGGCGCTCGCGGTGCAGAGGGAGCGCATCGGCCTCGTCTCAACGGCGTCGACAAGCTATAACGAGCCTTACGGGCTTGCGCGAACCTTCCTGTCGCTCGACCATCTGAGCGGCGGCCGAGCCGGCTGGAACCTTGTCACTTCGGCCAGCCAGATCGAGGCCGCCAATTTCGGCTCGACCGGACTGCGCCCACATGCGAACCGCTACGAACGCGCGCGCGAATTCGCTGCCGTGGTTGCTGGCCTTTGGCAAGGCCAGGGTGGACACGAAGGCAGAAGTTTTTCGGCGCGTGACCCGCTCGATCTGCCGCGCTCGCCACAAGGTGCACCGGTTATGGTCCAGGCGGGAGCGTCGGATGAGGGCCGCGATCTCGCCGCCCGGACCGCCGATGTGGTGTTCACTGCGGCGCAAACATTCGAGGAGGCAAAGGCCTTCTACGACGACCTCAAGGGACGGCTGGCGGCCCATGGGCGCGAGCCGGAGGACGTCAAGATCATGCCCGGCGTCGCGCCGGTCGTCGCGGCAAGCGAAGCGGAAGCCCGGGCAAAACATGATGAACTGCAGGAGCTGATACCGGACGATGTCGGTGTCGCGCTGCTTTCCAGCTATCTCAGCATATCCGATCTCGCGCGCTATCCCATCGACGGACCGCTGCCCGAGCTGCCGGCCAGCGAAGGCATGCAGAGCCGGCAGGCGCTCGTCATCGAGCAATCACGCCGCGACAAGCTGTCCATTCGCCAGCTTGCCCGTCATTTCGCCGGCGCGCGCGGCCATTGGCGCGTCGTCGGAACGCCCGCCCAGATCGCCGACGAGCTCGAAGCACGCTTCGAGGGCGGCGCGGCGGACGGTTTCAACGTCATGCCATCCTATTTTCCCGGCCAACTCGATGCCTTTGCCACACTAGTCGTGCCGGAGCTGCAGCGGCGCGGGCTGTTCCGAACGGATTATGAAGGCAGCACGCTGCGCGACCATCTGGGCTTGAAAAGGCCGGCGTAAACGACGAGCGGAACGAAAGTCGGAGATCGCCGTTTTGGGATGCT
Source organism: Mesorhizobium sp. M0174 (assembly GCF_040322275.1). Lineage (NCBI taxonomy): Bacteria > Pseudomonadati > Pseudomonadota > Alphaproteobacteria > Hyphomicrobiales > Phyllobacteriaceae > Mesorhizobium > Mesorhizobium sp. M0174. The sequence continues at coordinate 245,585 of NZ_JAMYTB010000004.1, read as the reverse complement.
GTGCCGCGCGGCGATGAGGGCGTCTGCGCGCATGTTCGATTGACCTTCCACAAACTTCGCCCTTTTTTAAACCAAGCGGACGCAACCGCCACAGGAGCCGATCATGGATGCCATCGCCACCCGCAACGACCTGCAATCCAATGCCAAGAAAGAGTGTATCGATCTTCTCAATGCCCGCCTTGCCGACGCCATCGATCTGGCCTTGATCACCAAGCAGGCGCACTGGAACGTCAAGGGACCGCAATTCATCGCCATTCACGAGATGCTCGACACGTTCCGCGAGGAGATCGACGGCCATGTCGACACCATTGCCGAGCGCGCCGTACAACTCGGCGGGACGGCGCTCGGCACATCGCAAGAGGTGTCGAAGGCGACTATGCTCGAGGCCTATCCGACCGACATCCACAAGACCCGGGATCATCTGGCGGCGCTGATCGACCGCTATGCCGCAACCGCCAAGCGGGCACGCGCGGCGATCGACGAGGCGGCTGGCGCGGGCGATGCCGACACCGCCGACATCTTCACCGCCTATTCACGCTCGCTCGACAAATTGCTGTGGTTCCTTGAGGCGCACACGCAGGAGAAGGAATAGCCAAAACGTCAGCCGGCCATCGCCTTGCGGCGAGGGGTTTTGGACTGAGCGGACGGTGCCGCCGCATGGCCGGCCAACGCCGTCATAATCTCGGCTACGGCGAGTGCGGCGATCACCTGCGGGCGCTTGTCCTTAACGGCATCGCCGCCGATCGGCGAGACGAGGCGGGCAAATTCCGCCTCGCTTCCGTCCGCCGATTTCAGGAACCAGTTCCGGAACGTCGCCTTCTTGGTTCTGGAGCCGATCATGCCGACATAGGCGGCATCCCGGCGTTTCAGAGCCTCGGCAACGATCAGGAAGTCCAGCGCATGGTCATGGGTGAGGACAACGAAGGCCGATCCAGCCGGGGCTTCGCGCACCATCGCCTCAGGCATCGGCGTCAGCTTGGTTTCGACTGCTTCCGGCATGCCTTTGAGCGCCTCGGCTCGCGTCTCGACAACGACGATATGCACCGGCAGCAAGGCCATCGCCGAGGCCAGCGCTTGGCCGACATGGCCGCCGCCGAGGATGTAGACATGCGGTAGCTGCGCTTCCTCGGCTTCCGCCGCCGCAACCAGCTTGGCTTCAAGCGCCGGGTCGACCAGCTGGATCAGCAGCTCGACCCTGCCGCCGCAGCACTGCCCGATCTCCGGGCCGAGCGCGATGTCGAGGGTATCCCTCCCCCTTGAGGGGAGGGTGGCGGCGAAGCCGCCGGGTGGGGTCGCTGCGGCAGTGCTCGACGCACCGGCGGTGCCTTCTGAGACGACCCCCTCTGGCCGCTCCGCGGCCATCTCCTCCTCAAGGGGGGAGAAAAGCATCTGCCGCGCTTTGTCGATCGCCATGTATTCGAGCAGGCCGCCGCCGATCGTGCCGAAAGTGGCCGATCCTGAGACGAGCATGAAGGCACCCGTCTCGCGCGGCGTCGAACCTTTTGTCCCCGCCACCTCAACGAAGGCGACCCGGCCGGCGCCGGCAAGAAAGGCTTTCAGGCTCTGCACTTTCGCGTTCATCATTTCGTGTTCCCTATCGGGAAATATAGAGTTTTTCGGCCTGAATTGCACGTTTCCGGGATTCAAGTGCCGGTCTTGGCTTCCCGCTTCAGCCGTTCGATCGCCATCAGCACACGCTCCGGCGTGGCCGGCGGGTCGAGGCGTGGGCAGATCTTGTGGCCGGCAACGCTCGCCACTGCGTCCGACAGCGCATGCAGCACCGACATTGCGAGCGGAAAGGGCGGCTCGCCGACCGCCTTGGAGCGGTACACCGTCGGTTCGCCTGCTTGCGCCCAGTCGGCCAAAGTCACATTAAAAATCTTCGGCCGGTCCGACGCGAGCGGGATCTTGTAGGTCGATGGCGCATGGGTGCGCAGCCGCCCCTTGTCGTCCCACCACAGTTCCTCCGTTGTCAGCCAGCCCATGCCCTGGATGAAGCCGCCCTCGATCTGGCCGAGGTCGATGGCGCGGTTCAGCGAGCGGCCGGTTTCGTGCAGGATATCGGTACGCTCGACGATATATTCGCCGGTCAGCGTGTCGACAGAGACTTCCGAGCACGCGGCGCCATAGGCGAAATAGTAGAAGGGACGGCCCTCGCCCTTGTCGCGGTCCCAATGGATTTTCGGCGTCTTGTAGAAACCCGCCGCTGAAAGCTGGATGCGCGCCATATAGGCCTGCCTGACGAGATCGGCGAAGGCGATCTCCTGGTTGCCGATGCGCACGCGGTTGGGCAGGAACAGCACCTGGTCGCGCGGCACCTGGTATTTCTCGACGGCAAAATTGGTCAACCGGTCCTTGATCTGGCGGGCGGCATTCTGCGCCGCCATGCCGTTGAGATCGGAGCCGGAGGACGCGGCGGTGGCCGAGGTATTCGGCACCTTGCCGGTTGTCGTCGCGGTGATCTTGACCTGATCGAGGTCGATCTGGAACTCTTCCGCCACAACCTGCGCCACCTTGACATAGAGGCCCTGCCCCATCTCGGTGCCGCCGTGATTCAGATGCACCGAACCGTCGGTATAGACATGCACCAGCGCGCCGGCCTGGTTATAATGGGTGGCGGTGAACGAGATGCCGAACTTGACCGGCGTCAGCGCCAGTCCGCGCTTGATGAAGCGGCTGTTGGCATTGAAAGCATCGATGGTGCGGCGGCGCCTCGCATAATTGGAACTCGCCTCCAGCTCGGCGACTATGCGGTGGATGATGTTGTCCTCGACCGTCTGGTGGTAGGGCGTGATGTTGCGGTCTGAGGTGCCGTAGAAATTCTTCTTGCGGATTTCGAGCGGGTCCTTGCCGACGGCAAACGCGACTTCGTCGATGACGCGCTCGGCGCCGACCATGCCTTGCGGGCCGCCGAAGCCGCGAAAGGCGGTGTTCGATACCGTATTGGTGTAGAGCGGCGCCGACTGCGCGTGCACCGCCGGCCAGAAATAGGTGTTGTCGCAATGGAACAGCGCGCGGTCGGTGACCGGGCCGGAGAGGTCGGCCGAGAAGCCGCAGCGCGCCGCGAACATGAAATCTACGCCCAGAATATTGCCCTCATCGTCGAAGCCGACCTCGTAGTCGACGAGGAAATCGTGGCGTTTGCCGGTGGCGATCATGTCGTCGTCGCGGTCGGGCCGGATTTTTACGGCCCGATGATGTTTCTTCGCGGCAATAGCGGCCAATGCCGCAAACTGATTGCCTTGCGTTTCCTTGCCGCCGAAAGCGCCGCCCATCCGGCGGATTTCCACCGTCACCGCGTGGCTCGGCACACCGAGCGCATGGCTGACCATGTGCTGGATTTCGCTCGGGTGCTGGGTCGAGGAATAGATGGTGACGTCGTGGTCCTCGCCGGGGATGGCCAAGGCGATATGGCCTTCGAGATAGAAATGCTCCTGGCCGCCTATGCGCATTTTTCCCTTCAGCCGGCGCGGCGCCGCATAGATCGCAGCCGCTGCATCACCGCGCTTTAGCGTCAGCGGCGGCGTGACCAGCTTGTCTTTCCCGGGATCGAGCTCGCCGATATCGGCGACGAACGGCAATTCCTCGTATTCGACCTTGGCCAGCCTTGTCGCGCGGCGCGCTTGCTCGCGGGTTTCAGCGATGACGCAGAAGATCGGCTGACCGAAAAATTGCACCTTGCCGTCGGCCAGCACCGGCTCGTCGTGACGGCCGGTCGGCGAAATGTCGTTCTCGCCTGGCACGTCGCTCGCGGTCAGCACATCGACGACGCCGGGTGCGGCGCGTACCGCCGAAAGATCCATGCTGGTGATGGTGGCATGCGTCGCCGTCGAAAGCCCAAGGCAGCCGTGCAGCGTGCCGGCCGGTTCCGGCATGTCGTCGATGTAAACGGCCGTGCCACTGACATGCTTGTGCGCGGAATCATGGCGCTGGTCAGTGGCGACGCCGCCGGCGATTTTTTGCGCCTTCAGGTTTGGCGTGGCGTGCTTGTTCATCATGCCGCCTCGTGCCGTGATACCTGGATCGGCGCCCGGGTGCCGGTGGTTTCGGCAAAGAAGCGCAGCAGCAGGTTGCGTGCCGCCAGCGCCCGGTATTCGGCGCTTGCCCGCATGTCGGTAAGCGGGGTGAAATCGCCGGCGTACGCGGCCATCGCCGCCTCGACCGTCGCTTCCGTCCAGGGCCTGCCCAGCAATGCCTTTTCGACGCCAAAGGCGCGCTTCGGCGTTGCCGCCATGCCGCCATAGGCGATGCGCACATCCGCCACCGTGCCATCCTCGGCGAGCTTCAGGAAAAACGCGCCCAGCGCTGCTGTGATGTCTTCGTCGCGGCGCTTGGTGATCTTGTAGACGGCAAATTTCGTCTCGCCGGCCGGCACCGGGACATGCACGGCCTCGACGAATTCGCCGGGCTGCCGGTCCTGTTGGCCATAAGCGATGAAGAAATCCTCCAGCGGGATCGTCCGCCGCTTGTCGCCGCGGCGCAGCGTCAGGCGGGCACCGAGTGCGATCAGCGGCGGCGGCGTGTCGCCGATCGGCGAACCGTTGGCGATATTGCCGCCGATGGTGCCCATGTTGCGCACCTGATCGCCGCCGATGCGATCGAACAGCGGGCCCAGCGCCGGGATGCGTTTCGCCAGCGTCGAGAAGGCCTCGCTATAGGTGACACCGGCGCCGATCGAGATGACGCCCTTGTCCTCGGAAATCCCGCACAGACCATCGAGATTGCCGATGAAAATCGCCGGCGCAATATCGCGCATGTGCTTGGTAACCCAAAGGCCGACATCGGTCGAACCCGCGACGATAGTGGCGCCCGGCTCCTTGACCAGCACGCTGGCCAGATCGTCAGCATTGGCCGGCACGATCAGCCGCTTGTTGGCGGAGCCGATCTCGATGCGCGAACCGTCCTTCATCGCTTCGAGCTTGGCCGTAACTGCCTTGCGCTCCGCCGCCAGCGGATCCTTTGCCGCCTTGCCGTAGCTTGAGATGGCGCGTGCGGCGCGCATGATCGCCTCGTAGCCGGTGCAGCGGCAGAGATTGCCCTGCAGCGCCTTTTCTATTGCCGCGTCCGACGGCTCCGGCGACCGCATCCACAGCGCATAAAGCGACATGACGAATCCCGGCGTGCAGAAGCCGCACTGCGAGCCGTGGAAATCGACCATCGCCTGCTGCACGGGGTGCAGCTTTCCTGCGCCGCCGCGCAGATGCTCGACGGTCACGACATGCGTGCCGTCCAGCGAGCCAAGGAAGCGGATGCAGGCATTGACGCTTTCATAGACCAGTCTGCCGGCCGAGAGCCTGCCGACCAGCACCGTGCAGGCGCCGCAGTCGCCCTCGGCGCAGCCTTCCTTGGTGCCGCTCAGCGAGCGGTCGAGCCGCAGCCAGTCGAGCAGGGTCTGGTCGGGTGCAACCGCGCCGAGCGCGACGTCCTCGCCATTGAGGATGAAGCGGATTTCGTTGCGTGTCTTGATCCCGGCCATCTCAGCTTCCCCGGTAGGTCGAATAGCCGTACGGCGACAGAAGCAGCGGGACATGATAGTGCATCGGCTCGGCCATACCGAAGCGGATCGGCACATGGTCGAGGAAGGCCGGTTCCGCCAGTTTTGTCCCTTGCCCGCGCAGATAATCGCCGGCCGCAAAGACCAGTTCGTATTCGCCGGTGCGGAATTCCGCGCCGGCAAGCAGTGGAGCATCGCAGCGGCCGTCATCATTGGTGACAACGGTTTTCAGATGCGTCCGGGCCTGCCCGCCAAGATGATAGAGCTCGATCGACAGACCGGCCGCCGGTTTGCCGGCCGCTGTGTCGAGGACATGGGTCGTCAGGCGCCCGCCTTCGGCTTTCGACGTTTCCGCCACTGGCTGCTCCATTCCCTGAACGGTCGAACACTATTCATGAATTGTGCGCCAATTAAAGGCGATGCATAAGTCCCGGTCGAGCGGAGCGCGACAAAAACACTTTCAAAAATTTCGGGGGAATGCGCAGGCACTCCTTTCGACTATCCTGATCACAATTTCCGGCAGGAGCAAGAATGCGTTACGAACGAGACATGCGCGGCTACGGAGCCAATCCGCCGGATCCGAAATGGCCCGGCGGGGCGCATGTCGCGGTGCAGTTCGTCGTCAATTACGAAGAGGGCGGCGAGAATTGCGTCCTGCACGGCGACAAGGCTTCGGAAGCCTTCCTGTCCGAGATCGTCGGCGCCGCGCCCTGGCCCGGCCAGCGCCACTGGAACATGGAATCGATCTACGAATACGGCGCCCGAGCCGGCTTCTGGCGATTACTGCGCCTGTTCAGCGAGGCACAGTTGCCGATCACCTGCTATGGCGTGGCCACGGCCCTGGCGCGTTCGCCCGACCAGGTTGCGGCGATGCAGGAGGCCGGCTGGGAGATCGCTTCGCACGGGCTGAAATGGATCGACTACCGCGACCATACCCCGGAAGACGAGCGCCGCGACATGGAGGCGGCGATCCGGCTGCATTATCAGGTCACAGGGGCGCGGCCGACCGGCTGGTACACCGGCCGCACCTCGATCAACACGGTGCGGCTGGCGGCGGAAGAGGGCGGCTTCGACTATGTGTCGGACACATATGACGACGAACTGCCCTACTGGTTCGAGCATGTGACACCGGACGGGTCGGCGAAGCCGCAGCTGATCATCCCCTACACGCTCGACGCCAACGACATGCGCTTTGCCACGCCGCAGGGCTTCAATTCGGGCGACCAGTTCTTTGCCTATCTCAGGGATAGTTTCGATACGCTCTATGCCGAGGGCAAGGCAGGGCGGCGGCGCATGATGAATATCGGCCTGCACTGCCGCCTGGTTGGGCGGCCGGGCCGGGTCGCGGCACTGAAGCGCTTCATCGACTACGTCAAATCGCACGACAAGGTCTGGCTGGCACGGCGCATCGACATTGCAAAACATTGGCAGGAGACGCATCCGTTCCGGTTGCCGGCGCTGCGCCCGTCGAAAATGGCATTCGAGGCCTTCGTCCACACATTCGGCGGCGTGTTCGAGCATTCGCCGTGGGTTGCCGAGCGCGCTTATGGGCTGGAGCTCGGCCCGGCCCATGACAGTGCCGGCGGCCTGCACAATGCGCTCTGCCGCGTGTTTCGCGCAGCAAGCGAGGCCGAGCGGCTTTCCGTGCTCAATGCCCACCCCGATCTTGCCGGAAAACTGGCGCAGGCCAGAAGGTTGACGGACGAATCGGCCAAGGAGCAAGCTTCGGCAGGGCTCGACGCGCTGACCGAGAAGGAGCGCGAGCTGTTCGCAAAACTCAATGCCGCCTACGTCACCAGTTTCGGTTTCCCCTTCATCATCGCGGTGAAAGGCAGGACCAAGGCGGAGATCCTGGCCGAGTTCGAAGCGCGTATCGGCAACAGCCACGACGTCGAATTCGAAACCGCCTGCAGACAGGTCGAGCGCATCGCGCTGCTTCGTCTCAAGGACATGCTTCCGCAATAGGCCTTGGCTGCCGCGATAGGCCCTGGCTTCCGCAACAGGCTTGAATTTATGGATATGATGAAAATGGCCGAGCGAACCTATTATGCGCCGCAAGGCGGACATCCCGGCCAGAGTGAATTGCTGACCGGCCGCGCTGTGTTCACACAGGCCTATGCCGTGATCCCCAAAGGCGTGATGCAGGACATCGTCACCAGCGCTTTGCCGTTCTGGGATGGGACACGGATCTGGGTGCTGTCTCGGCCGCTGTCGGGTTTTGCCGAGACGTTTTCGCAATACATCGTCGAGCTCGCGCCCGGCGGCGGCAGCGACCGCCCTGAGCTTGACGCCGCCGCCGAAGGTGCGCTGTTCGTGGTCGAAGGCGAGCTATGCGTTTCGCTTGCCGGCAAGAAACATAGCTTAAGGCCGGGCGGCTTTGCCTTCCTGCCGCCGGCGAGCGGATGGACGGTGCGCAATGAAAGCGGTGCCGCCGTCCGCTTCCACTGGATCCGCAAGACTTATGACGCAGTCGACGGCATCGACCAGCCGCAAGCGTTCTTCGCCAACGAACAGGACATCGCGCCGACGCCGATGCCGGGTACCGAAGGCCGATGGGCGACGACGCGCTTCGTCGATCCGGCCGACATGCGCCACGACATGCATGTCACCATCGTCACGCTCGAGCCTGGTGCGGTCATTCCCTTCGCCGAGACTCATGTGATGGAGCACGGGCTCTACGTGCTGGAAGGCAAGGCGGTCTACCGCCTCAACCAGGACTGGGTCGAGGTCGAGGCCGGCGACTATATGTGGCTGCGCGCCTTCTGCCCGCAGGCCTGCTATGCCGGCGGCCCCGGAAAATTCCGCTACCTGCTTTACAAGGACGTCAACCGGCATGCCAAGCTTGGCGGCGCCGGCGTCGCGAGGCGCGCGCCATGACCCGAATCGTCGCCCGGCCGCTGACCCGCGAGACCTTCGCCGAATTCGGCGACGTCATCGATATGGGCAGCGACAACCATTATCCGATCAATGGCGGCAAGGCCGAGCGCTACCACGACCTCGCCACCGCGGAAGCACGAGGGCCGAATGCGCGCGTGCTGATCTCCATGGTGCGTGGCACGCCCTATGAACTGCCGTTGAAGCTGACAATGGTGGAGCGCCATCCGTTCGGCAGCCAGGCCTTCATCCCGCTGTCACCACGGCCGTTCCTGGTCGTCGTCTGCCATGATGGCGAGGAAGGACCTGGCGAGCCGCACGCCTTCATCACCGCGCCCGGGCAAGGCGTCAACTACCCGCGCAATCTGTGGCACGGCGTGCTGACGCCGATCGGCGACGTCCAGGATTTTGTGGTCGTCGACCGCGGCGGCGACGGCTCCAATCTCGAAGAGTGTCATTTCTCGCATCCTTACGAAATCCATCTTCCCGACGGGAGCCGGTGATGACCGACAGTTCGCTGATCGATCGCCTGCTCGATGTCATCGAGCACGACATCGTGCCGAAGACCGTCGAAGGCGTCGCGCACGGCAACAAACTGTTCGGCGCGGCGATCCTGCGCAAGGACGACCGTTCGCTGGTGCTTGCCGAAACCAACAACGAGATCGAAAATCCGCTCTGGCACGGCGAGATGCACTGCCTGAAGCGCTTCTACGAAATGCCTAAGGCCGAACGCGTCGATACCAAGAACGCGATCTTTCTTGCCACGCACGAACCCTGCTCGCTCTGCCTGTCGGCGATCACCTGGACCGGCTTCGACAATTTCTACTATCTTTTCAGCCATGAGGATTCGCGCGACAGCTTCGACATCCCGCACGATCTGAAGATCCTGAAGGAGGTCTTCACCCTCGATCCCGGCGGCTACAATGCCGAGAATGCCTACTGGAGGAGCTTTTCGATCCGCAAATTGGTGCGATCGCTGCCTGAGACCGAACGCCTGCGACTGGAGACGCGGATCGGCAAAATCTCCGCACGCTACGACGAACTGTCCGGCGCCTACCAGGCTAGCAAGGCCGACAACGACATTCCGCTGAGTTGACGCGGATTGACCAGCCGAATTCGTTGGCTGGCCCACGACGCATCGGCAGCGGCTCCATCATGTGGCCGCATGAAAACCGTCACTGAATTCCCGCGCAAGGTCGTTGAATTTCCCGACATGGGGATCATCATGCCGGACGGCTGCCGGCTGTCGGCGCGGGTGTGGATGCCGGCCGATGCCGCCGACGATCCGGTGCCGGCAATCCTCGAACACCTGCCCTATCGCAAGCGCGACGGCACGATCTATCGTGATCAGCTGACGCATCCCTATTTTGCCGGCCATGGCTACGCCTCGATCCGCGTCGACATGCGCGGCAATGGCGATTCCGAAGGGCTGATGGACGACGAATATTCCGAGCAGGAATTGCAGGACGCTTGCGACGTCATCGCCTGGGCGGCGGACCAGCCCTGGTGCAACGGCAATGTCGGCATGATGGGCATTTCGTGGGGCGGCTTCAACTGCCTGCAGGTGGCGTCTAAGCAGCCGCCAGCGCTGAAGGCGGTCATCAGTCTCTGTTCGACGGTCGACCGCTATGCCGACGACATCCACTACAAGGGCGGCTGCCTGCTGATCGAGAATTTCGGCTGGGCCTCGACCATGCTGTCCTATTCGTCAAGGCCGCCGGATCCGTTGCTGGCCGGCGACAACAGATGGCGCGACCTGTGGCTGACCAGGCTGGAGAACCAGCCCTTTCTGGCACCGCTGTGGCTGAAGCACCAATATCGCGATGCCTATTGGAAGCGCGGCTCGATCTGCGAGGACTATTCCGCCATCCATGCCGCGGTGCTGTCGATCGGCGGCTGGCATGACGGCTATCGCAATACGATTTCCCATCTCGCCGCCAATATCGAGGCACCGGTCAAGGGCATCGTCGGCCCGTGGATCCACAAATACCCGCATTACGCCGCGCCCGAACCGCGCATCGGCTTCCTGCAGGAGGCCTTGCGCTGGTGGGACCGCTGGCTCAAGGACATCGACACCGGCGTCGAGGCCGACCCCGCCTACCGCGCCTATCTCATGGACAGCGTGCGTCCGGCGCGCTGGCATCCCGCGCGGCCGGGCCGCTGGGTCGCTGAATCGGAATGGCCGTCACCCAACATCCGGACGCAAGAGGTTGAGCTTATCGCTGAAGGCAATCACGCTATCGTCGCGTCGCCGCAAAACTGCGGCCTTGCCGGCGGCGAATATTTCCCCTTCACCTTCGGCCCGGAACTGCCGGGTGACCAGCGCCCCGACGACGCGCTGTCGGTGTGTTTCGACCAGCCGGTGCTGACCGAAGCGATCGACATTGTCGGTGCTCCCGAAGTTTTGGTCAGAGTCTCGTCGGACCGGCGCCAGGCGAACATCGCGGTTCGGCTGTGCGACGTCCACCCGGACGGAGCGTCGGAGCTGATCTCGTACGGCGTGCTTAACCTTACGCATCGCAACTCGCACGAATTTCCCGAAGCGCTGGTGCCCGGCGAAACCGTCAGCGCCCGGGTGGTGCTCGACCAATGCGCCTATCGGGCGCCGGCCGGCCACCGCTTGCGCGTTGCCATCTCCAACAGCTATTGGCCGATGATCTGGCCGTCGCCGGAGCCGGTCCGGCTCGAATTGTCGGCCGCGACATTGATGCTGCCGCTGCGCCCGCCGGCGACGGGCGATGAGGTCACCTTCCCCGCCCCCGAAGGCGCGACGCCCTGGGCAACGGAGACACTTCGGCCCGCCAATTCCGAACGTCATGTCGATCGCGACGAAAAGACCGGACTGATCACGCTTTCCATCGTCGACGATTTCGGCGAAGTGCGCGACCTGGAGCATGGCCTCACCCACGGGAGCATCGCCAGAGAGACATGGGCGATCCATCCCGACAATCCGCTGTCAGCGTCGGGCAAGACGCATTGGACCCAGACGCTGTCGCGAAATGAATGGTCGATGCGCACCGAAACGTTCGCCGAAATGCGCTCCGACGCGCAAAGCTTCATGGTTAGCGCCAGAATTGAAGCCTATGAAGGCGAGAAACTGGTCTTCGAGCGCAACTTCAAGGAGAAAATCCCGCGCGTACTGCTTTGAGCGCTTATAGCGATTGGTCCAATTGCGACGCACGATTTACGCCACGGCATGTCGCATTCGGTCTTGCTTACCGCTTTCCCTTACGGTCATTATTCTCCCGATCGAAATGAGAAAAAACGACCATAAGGTCGGACCAACAGAGTGAGGAACTTAACATGTCGAACGAACTGGAATATCTGAGCCGGCGCGTTGCGTCCGGCAAGCTGAGCCGTCGCGATTTTCTCGGCCGGGCAGCTGCGCTTGGCGTCACCGCAACCTTCGCCAATTCGCTGCTATCCAGCGCTTCCCGCGCGGCGGGTCCGGTCAAGGGCGGCACGCTGAAGGCCGGCCTGGTCGGTGGCGAGTCCACCAACAGTCTCGATCCGGCGCTGTTCATGACGCAGGTGCCGTTCGCCTTCGGCAAGATGTGGGGCGAACTGATCGTCGAACTGTCTCCTGAAGGCAAGCTCGAGAACCGCATTGCCGAGGAGATCGGCTCGTCGGACGACGCCAAGACCTGGACGCTGAAGATCCGCGATGGCGTCGAGTTCCACAACGGCAAGAAGGTGACCGCAGAGGACGTGGCCGCCACCCTCGAACGCCATTCGGACGAGAAGTCGAAGTCCGGCGCGCTCGGTTATATGAAAGGCATCGAGAGCATAAAGGCCAGCGGCAAGGAAGTGGTGCTGACGCTGAAGGAGCCGAATGCCGATCTTCCCTATCTGCTTAGCGACTATCACCTGATCATCCAGCCGAACGGCGGCAAGGATAAGGCCGATGCCGGTATCTCGGCGGGTCCTTACAAGGTCACCACCAACGAGCCCGGCGTGCGCCATGGCGGCGAGCGCTTCGCCAATTACTGGCAGGGCGACAAGATGGGCCATGCCGACCAGATCGAGATCATCGTCATCAACGACGCCACGGCGCGTACGGCGGCGCTGCAGGGCGGCCAGGTCCACATGATCAACCGCGTCGAGCCGAAGATCGTCGATCTGATCAAGCGTGTGCCCGGCGTCACCATCCGCAACCATTCGGGACCGGGCCACTACGTTTTCATCATGCACTGCGACACCGCGCCGTTCGACAACAACGACTTGCGCATGGCGTTGAAGCTGGCGATCGACCGCGAGGAAATGCTGAACAAGGTGCTGCGTGGCTATGGCTCGCTCGGCAACGACTTCCCGATCAATGCATCGTACCCGCTATTCACCGAGATCGAGCAGCGCAAATACGATCCCGACAAGGCCAAGTTCCACTACAAGAAGTCGGGCCATGACGGTGCCGTCCTGCTCCGGACGTCGGATGTCGCCTTCCCCGGTGCCGTCGATGCCGCACAGCTGTTCCAGCAAAGCGCGGCCAAGGCCGGCATCAAGCTGGAGATCAAGCGCGAACCGGGCGACGGCTACTGGTCGGAAGTCTGGAACAAGCAGCCGTTCTGCGCCTCCTACTGGGGTGGCCGGTCGACGCAGGACCAGATGTACTCTACCGCCTATCTGTCGACGGCCGACTGGAACGACACACGGTTCAAGCGTCCGGATTTCGACAAGATGGTGCTGGCGGCTCGCGCCGAGCTTGACGAGGCCAAGCGCAAGGCAATGTACCACGACATGGCTGTGATGGTGCGCGACGAGGGCGGCCTGATTCTGCCGATGTTCAATCAGTTCATCGACGCGACGGGCGCCAAGGTTGCCGGCTGGGTGGATGATCCGCATCAGGAGTTGATGAACGGATATGCTCTGGCGAAGTGCTGGCTCGAAGCCTGAGCCCGGCCTTGCGGATATGTCCTCACCCATCGTGAAACTGGTGGCCCAGCGCATTGCGCTGGGCATCATCCTTCTATTGGCCGTTTCGGTCCTGATCTTCGCCGGCACCCAGATCCTGCCCGGCGACGTCGCGCAAGCCATTCTCGGGCAGTCGGCAACACCGGAGTCGCTCGCCAATCTGCGCGAGCAGCTCGGCCTCAATGATCCCGCCTACATCCGTTATTTTCGCTGGCTCGGCGGCATCCTGACCGGTGATCTCGGCACGGCTATGTCGAGCGGTCAGGATATCGCAACCTCGATCAAGGGAAGGCTGTGGAACACGCTGTTCCTCGCCTTCTGGGCGGCGATCGTCGCGGTGCCGCTGGCGATCATCCTCGGGCTGATCGCGGTGCGTTACCGCAATGGCTGGGTCGACAAGCTGATCTCGGGACTGGCGCTGGCCTCGACGTCCTTCCCGGAATTCTTCGTCGGCTATGTGCTCGTCTTTTTCTTCGCAGTGCAACATCAATGGTTTCCCGCCATTTCCACCGTCTATGAGGGGATGCCGTTCGGCGAACGCATCCAGGCCATAGCACTGCCGGCGGCGGCGCTGACCCTGGTGGTGCTCGCCCATATGATGCGCATGACGCGCGCTGCGATCCTCAACGTCATGCAGTCGGCCTATGTCGAGACGGCGGAGCTCAAGGGGCTTTCGGCCTTCGCGGTTATCCGCAGGCATGCCTTCCCCAATGCGATTGCGCCGATCATCAACGTCGTCATGCTCAACCTTGCCTATCTGATCGTCGGCGTCGTCGTCGTCGAAGTGATCTTCGTCTATCCGGGTATGGGGCAATACTTGGTCGACCACGTCACCAAGCGTGACGTGCCTGTGGTGCAGGCGGTCGGGCTGATCTTCGCCGCCGTCTACATCAGCCTGAACATCATCGCGGACATTGCGGCAATCGTCGCCAATCCGCGCCTCAGACATCCGAAATGAGGGGGTCGGGTATGCTCGTCATCAAACGCATTCCCATCCCGGCGCTGGTCGGACTGGTGTTGACGGCGCTGTTTGTGTTGGCGGCGATCTTTGCGCCGTGGATCGCGCCGCACGGCAATGCCGAGATCGTCAGCGACGTCCCTTGGGAGCCAATGTCGGCGGCGCATTGGCTGGGCACCGACAATCTCGGCCGCGATCTGTTGTCGCGCATGATCTATGGCGCCCGCATCACTCTGTTCATCGCGGTGCTGGCGACGGCGCTGTCGTTCTCGCTCGGCGCCATCCTCGGCTTCTCGGCAGCGGTTTTCGGTGGCTGGTTCGACACGCTGCTGTCGCGTCTCGTCGATCTCCTAATGTCGATCCCGACGCTGATCATGGCCCTTGTCGTGCTGTCGGTGCTGCCATCCAATCTGGTGACGCTGATCCTGGTCATGGGCGTTCTCGACTCGACCCGCGTCTACCGCCTGTCGAGGGCGGTCGCCGTTGACATCAACGTCATGGATTACGTCGAGGCGGCCAAATTGCGCGGCGAAGGCAGCGGCTGGATCATCTTTCGCGAAATCCTGCCCAACGCGCTGTCGCCGCTGGTTTCGGAACTCGGCCTGCGCTTCATCTATGCCGTGCTGTTCCTGTCGACGCTGTCCTTCCTCGGTCTTGGCGTGCAGCCGCCGGACGCCGATTGGGGCGGCATGGTCAAGGAAAACAAGGATGGCATCGTCTTCGGCATAGGCGCCGCCCTCATTCCGGCGGCGGCGATCGCAGCGCTGGCAATTTCCGTCAATCTCGTCGCCGACTGGGTGCTCAACCGCACGACAAGCCTGAAGGGAGGACGCGGGTAATGGCCGACAAGCAACCGAAGCCCGGGCAACCGAAGCCCGGGCAACCGAAGTCCGGCGTGCTGCTCGACATCCGCAATCTGCGCATCGAGGCCACGGTATATCCGCCGGGCGAGGCGCCGAAGAACATCGTGCTGGTGCACGATGTCTCGCTGACGCTCGAAAAGGGCAAGGTGCTCGGATTGATCGGCGAGTCCGGCGCCGGCAAATCGACCATCGGCCTGTCGTCGATGGGTTACGGCCGCGGCGGCGTGCGCATCACCGGCGGCGAGGTCATCCTCAATGGCCGCGACATCCTGAAGGGCGGCAACGAAGGGTTCCGCAAATTGCGCGGCCGCGAGGTCTGCTATGTCGCGCAATCGGCGGCAGCGGCCTTCAATCCGGCGCACAGGCTGATGGACCAGGTGGTCGAGGCAGCACTCCTGCACGGTACGGCGACGCGGGCCGAAGCCGAAAAGCGCGCCGTGGCGCTGTTCAAGAAGCTCAGCCTGCCGAACCCCGAAAGCATCGGCGAGCGCTTCCCCCACCAGGTGTCGGGCGGTCAGCTGCAGCGCGTGATGACGGCAATGGCGCTGTGCTCGGAACCCGACCTGATCGTCTTCGACGAGCCGACCACGGCGCTCGACGTGACGACGCAGATCGACGTGTTAGCGGCGATCAAGGATGCCATCCGCGACACGCATGTGGCGGCACTCTACATCACCCATGACCTTGCCGTCGTCGCCCAGGTCTCGGACGAGATCATGGTGCTGCGCCACGGCCGGCTGGTCGAATGGGGCGGCACGCGCCAGATCATCAAGGAGCCGCGCCAGGAATACACCAACGCGCTGGTTTCGGTGCATGAGATCGAACATCAGGAGCAGAAGCCCGGCCCGAGCCCGTTCCTGTCGGTCAAGAACATCACCGCCGCCTATGGCCGCAGCCACATCAAGGTGCTGAAGAACGTCTCGGTCGATATTTTCCCGGGCCAGACGCTGGCGGTGGTCGGCGAGTCCGGCTCCGGCAAATCGACGCTGGCGCGCGCCATCACCGGCCTCCTGCCGCCCGAACAAGGCACCGTCACCTTCGACGGACGGCCGCTCGCCAACCGGCTTGCCGACCGGCCGAAGGAGGATCTGCGCCAGTTGCAGATGATCTATCAGATGGCCGATGTCGCGATGAATCCGCGCCAGACGGTCGGCACCATCATCGGCCGGCCGCTGGAATTCTATTTTGGGATGCGCGGGCGCGAGCGCGACAAACGGGTCGCCGAACTGCTCGACAAGATCGAAATGGGTAAAGGCTATGTCGACCGCTATCCGGCCGAGCTTTCGGGCGGCCAGAAGCAGCGCGTCTGCATCGCTCGTTCGCTCGCCGCCAAGCCGAAGCTCATCATCTGCGACGAGGTGACATCGGCGCTCGACCCGTTGGTGGCCCACGGCATACTGGAGCTGTTGCTCGAGCTGCAGAAAGAGGAAAACGTCGCTTATCTGTTCATCACTCATGATCTCGCAACAGTGAAGTCGATCGCCGATTCGATCGCGGTGATGTATCGCGGCGAGGTGGTGCGCTACGGCCCCAAGAGCAAGGTTCTGACGCCGCCGTTCGACGCCTACACAGACCTTTTGCTGTCGTCGGTGCCCGAAATGGAGATTGGCTGGTTAGAGAAAGCGATCAAGGGACGGCGCATGGCCAGCGCGGGGAACTAGCCGGCTGCCCCTTGTGCCCGACGATCCTGTCCGGGCGTGGATTGAACGGCAGGCCCGCCCTGACTTTTCCGATCAAGCCGCATGGAGGCGCCCTTGGCGCTCAACACAAAACTTCTGCTCATCATCCTAGACGGCGTGCCTTACCGGAACTGGCGACGGCTGATGGGCAATCTCGAAGGCTGGGTGCAATCCGGCGACGCGCGCGTGTGGAAGATGCGCTCCGTGCTGCCGTCGACCTCGGCATCCTGCTATGCCTCGATCCACACCGGCGTGCCGCCTCAAGTGCACGGCATCCTGTCCAACGAGAACCGGTTTCGCGTCGAACAGCCGGACATTTTTTCCGAAGTCAGTAGGGCCGGCGGCAAGACGGGTGCGGTCACCCATTCCTACTGGTCCGAATTCTTCCGAGCCTATCCGTTCGACCTGGTTGAGGACATAGAGTTCGACCAGCCGGGCAGGCCGATCAGCCATGGCCGGTTCCACACCATGACCGGCTACAACGCCAGCAACCAGATGACGCCGAGCGACGTCGACCTGTTCGCGACGTTGACCCTGCTGACCAGGCGCTACGGCATCGACTACGGCATCCTGCACAGCTGCACGCTGGACTCGATGGGCCACCGGTTCGGCCATGACTGCCGCGAGATGGATCATGCCGTCTATGCAATAGACGCCATGCTCGCCGGCTTCCTGCCGCGCTGGCGGGAGGCCGGCTACGAGGTGATCGTCACAGCCGATCATGGCCAGACCGATCGCGGCCATCACGGTGGCCACGACGAAGAGATGCAGGATTTCGCACTTTATTACTTCGGATCGGGCGAGGGCCCGGAGGCCAATACGCTGCTCGATCAGCTGCAGCTCGCGCCGACAGTGCTTGCGCGCCTCGGCGTGCCGGTGCCGGTCACCATGAAGGCAAAGCCGTTCCTGAGTTGAGCGCGCGCCCTCTTCTCCCTCTGGCGACGCTCCCGCTCTTCAGTTAGCCTCCGCAAATATACCGGCGGATGCGGTGAACCTTTTTGGGCCGATCAGCGACAGAGCAGGCAGGAGCCAGGCGGCTCGACCGGCGATGACTGCCGCGGAGACCGATCGCGCGCTCGTCGAGCGCGTCGCGAAGGGCGACCGTGCCGCCGTGCGGCTCCTGTTCATGCGCCACCACGCGCGCGTCTACCGCTTCGCCGCACGCCAGACGGGATCGGAACTGATGGCCGACGATATCGCCGACGGTGCCGACACGCCGGAAATCGTGACGATGAAAGAAGACAAGGCCGCTGCCTTGCGACGCTTCATCGATGCCATACCGGAAGAGCACCGTACGGTGATCGACCTTGCCTATTATCACGGGCAATCGGTGAGCGAGATCGGCGAGGTACTCGGCATCCCGGTCGCCAGGTCAAGACCAGGATGTTCTTCGCCCGCAAGAAACTCGGCGAAGCCCTCAAGGCCGCCGGTTACGACAGGGGGTGGCCATGAGCGCCGCTGAAAAGATGTCGCGCCGCGACGAAATGGAAATGCTGCTGCCGTTTTATCTGAACGGCTCGCTGGAGGGCACCGAGCTCGAAGCCATCGAGGAATGGCTGGCAAGCGATCCGGCGGCGATGGCCGCACTAGGCGAGGCCGAGGCCGAATTCTCCGGCACCGCTGCCGCAAACGAGGCAATCCGCCCGCCTGCCGATGCGCTCAGCCGCTTTGCCAAGGCGCTCGATGCCGAGGCCGGCCCCGCCCGCGGGCCGGCGGCATCGTCCTGGCTGGCGCAGGCCTGGAGCCGCTTCATGGCGGCGCCCGCCGGCATTGCCTGGGCCGCGGCCGCGGTGCTGCTGGCCCTGGTCGTCACGCAATCCTTTGTGCAGACCGGCAACAGAGATGGCGATTTCGAGATTGCCGGATCGGACGACGATCTGGCCAAAATGCCGTTTGCCCTTGTGAAGTTCAAACCGGATGCGAAGCTGTCCGACATCGTCGCTTTTCTCGACAAGAACCAGTTGACGATCGCCGGCGGGCCCACCGCCGACGGCGTTTTCCGGCTCGGCGTTCCGGCCAAAACCGCCGCCGACTATCAGAAACTGCTTGGCCTTATTGCCGCCCAGCCTTTCACCGAAGCTGCCCTGGAGGGAAGGAAACCGGCTGATGGCGGCTAAGGCGGTCGTTCGATTGACGGCGACGATTACAATCTTCGCCACGTCTGCCGTCGCACAAACCAACGATCCTAACCTCACCCAGGCGGAGATCGACTGCCTGAACCGGGGACGTGCTGCCGACGCCGACTGCGCCAAGGCGGCTGCTCGGCAACACGCTGGTGCGCTTCGGCATTCCGGATGGCCGCCCGGTCGGCGTCATGCCGTTCTCCCGAAGCCGCTGCATAATGTTGGGCATCAGATATTGGGGGCAAAACTCAATCGGCCGGTTACCTCAAATGACCGATATGGGCTCGAACTCGGTCGCTCAGGGTAATTGAGTTTTGATCCCTAGGCCGGTGCGCCGGCGACCGATCCCCTGACCACCAGGTCGACCGGCCAGACCTCGCCGCGAGCGCCCTCCTCCAAGCCGGAAATCCGCGCCGCCAGCCGTTCGGCGATGCGTGCGCCGGCCAGGCGGATCGATGAACGCGTCGTCGACAGCGGCACCGAAAAATTTTCCGGCTTCAGCCAGGGAAAGACGTCGTCATGGGCGATCAGCGACAGGTCGCCCGGAATGGTCAGGCCGAGATCGCGCACCGCGCGCACCACGCCGAGCGCCATGATCAGGCTGGAGCAGGCGATCGCCGTCGGCGCGTCGCTTTGTTCCAGCAGACGCCTGGCGGCGCGATAACCGTTCTCCTCGGTCATTGTCAGGGAACAGACATGCTGATCACGAAGCACCAGGCCGCTTGCCGCAAGCGCGCGCCGCACGCCGCGCTCGCGATGTATGGCGAAGGTCTCGCGATCGTCGCCATTGATAAGCGCCAGACGCCTGTGACCGAGCTGGACGAGAAGCCGCGCCGCCTCGTGGAAGGCGCCTTCATTGTCGATGTCGGTGAAGGGATAGTCGAAATCGAAGCCTTCGCTGCGGCCGTGGACGATGAAGGGAATGCCGAGCGTATTGACCAGCGCCACCCGGCGGTCGGCCGGCCTCGGCGAGGAGATATAGACCGCGTCGACCTGCCGGTTGGCAACAATGCGGCGGTAGGTCGTCTCCTGGTCGTCGGCATCGGCCGGTGACAGCACCAGGTCGAGCTCGTGCGAACGCGCATAGTCGCCGAGGCCGGACAGGAACTCGACGAAATGCGGGTCGATATCAACGGTCGTTCCCGTCGGCAGCACATAGCCGATCATGCCGGTCTTGCCGGTCGCCAGCCGGCGGGCGCTCGGATTGGGGCGATAGCCATGACGCTTGGCGGCATCGACCACCCGCCGGCGCGTTTCCTCGTTGACTTCCGGGTAGCCGTTCAATGCGCGGCTCACCGTGGTCTGCGAAAGCGCTAGCATGTGGGAGAGCTGCTTGAGGTTCACCGGAGGCCTCCAAACCTCAAAGCGCTTTTAATCTGAAACGATCTGGCCGCGTTGCCGAGCGCAGTGACCATACGCACGGTTCGGACCGGTTTGAAGCCGAATTTGCTGCTGCACCGCCAGAAAACTGTGCTGCAGCGCACTTTTGCCGGCACCCGGCCGGAGAAATTAAATCGATTAGCCTGGCTTCCTCTTGACTCGCGATCAATTCAGTGGCGAGATCAAAAATGACCAAAGCGCTTTGGAAGACTCCACGAAAGGTTGCAGTTCCTTTCCGACTGAGTCACAGTCCTGCGGCGCCGGCGGACGGAATGGAGGTTTCGTTCGGTGTTTGTCACCACTGGGAGGGAATACCGATGAAAAAAATGCTTCTGCTGGGCGCTGCGTTTGCCACGCTCGCCCTGGCCATGCCCGCGCAAGCCGAACTGAAGTTCAAGCCGGGCGAAGATCCCCGTTTCAACTGGGCCAACTACGAAGAGCTCAAGAAGGTCGACCTCAAGGGCGAGACACTGACGATCTTCGGGCCGTGGCGCGGCGAGGACGAAGGGCTTATCCGCACCGTTCTCGATTACTTCTCCGAAGCCACCGGCGCCGAGATCAAGTATTCCTCGTCGGAGAATTACGAGCAGCAGATCGTCATCGACACGCAGGCTGGCAGCCCGCCCAACATCGCCGTGCTGCCGCAGCCGGGCCTGATCCAGGATCTGGCATCGAAAGGCCTATTGACGCCGCTCGGCGACGACACGGCCAACTGGGTCAAGGACAATTACGGCGCGGGCCAATCCTGGGTCGACCTCGGCACCTTCAAGGACAAGGACGGCAAGCCCGGCTTCTTCGCCTTTCCTTATAAGGCCGACGTGAAATCGCTGGTCTGGTACTCGCCGGACAATTTCGAGGAAGCCGGCTACAAGGTGCCGAAGACGCAGGAAGAGCTTGCCGAGCTCGAAAAGAAGATCATCGCCGACGGCGGCACGCCATGGTGCATCGGGCTTGGTTCGGGCGGCGCCACCGGCTGGCCGGCGACCGACTGGGTCGAAGACATCATGCTGCGCACCCAGACGCCCGAGATCTACGACAAATGGGTAAAGAACGAAATTCCGTTCAACGATCCGGCCGTGGTCAACGCCATCGACATTTTCGGCAAGATCGCGACCGACGACAAGATGGTCGAGGGCGGCGCCAAGGCGGTTGCGGCGACCGATTTCCGCGACAGCCCGAAGGGCCTCTTCTCGGTGCCGCCGAAATGCTATCTGCACCACCAGGCATCGTTCATCCCGACCTTCTTCCCGCAAGGCACCAAGATCGGCGAGGATGCCGACTTCTTCTATTACCCGCCCTACGCCTCCAAGCCCGAGCTCGGCACTCCGGTGCTCGGCGCCGGCACGCTGGCCATGATCACCAAAGATAGCAAGAGTGCCCGCGCGTTCATCGAATTCCTGAAGCTGCCGCTCGCTCATGAGATCTGGATGGCACAGGGCGGCTTCGTGACGCCGTTCAAGTCGGTCAACAAGGACGCCTATGCCAGCGACGCGCTGAAGAAGCAGGGCGAGATCCTGGCCAACGCCTCGACCTTCCGCTTCGATGGGTCCGACCTGATGCCGGGCAAGATCGGCGCCGGCGCGTTCTGGACCGGCATGATCGACCTGGTCGGTGGCAAGTCCGCCCAGGACGTCGCCACCGACATCCAGAAAAGCTGGGACGCGATCAAGTAAGCGGCCGGCTCGAGTCCCATGTGATGCGGTCCGGGCCTCAAACGGCCCGGACCTTCTTCGGTGCCTGGCGTCGCGTCGATTGTCGTGAGCACGACGCATTCCGGCATGACGCGCGCCCAGTGACCTGCTTTTCGGCTGGTCGCGCTCCAGACAACTGAATCGGCGCATGATCCCGTCGCCAAAGCCATTCTCGACTGGCGGATCCGTGCGCAGGGGGAGGGACCCATGGCGGCTCAGATTTTTTCGGCGATATTCGTCATCATCATCGGCGTGGGCGGCTGCGTCGCCTATTTCTGGGGTGCCAACAAGGCACTCGACACGATCTTTCCGGCACGCGGCGTTTCCGGCAAGGCGGCGATCGACAATCTGCGCTGGCAGGGGGTGATCCGGCCCTGGCTGTTCGTCGGCCCGGCGATGATCATCCTCACTATCTACCTGATCTACCCGGTGGTGGAGACGCTGAGGCTGTCGTTCCTCGATCGCGGCGGCGCCCATTTCGTCGGCCTGGCCAACTATCAATGGGCGTTCGGCGACCGTGAGTTCCGCAATTCGATCCTCAACAACATCATGTGGCTGGCGGTGGTGCCAGCCGCCTGCACCTTCCTCGGCCTGATCATCGCCGTGCTCACCGACAAGATCTGGTGGGGCACCATCGCCAAGAGCCTGATCTTCCTGCCGCTCGCCATCTCCTTCGTCGGCGCCAGCGTCATCTGGAAATTCATCTACGAGTATCGCGGCGAGGGCCAGACACAGATCGGCCTGC
Source organism: Mesorhizobium sp. M0174 (assembly GCF_040322275.1). Taxonomy (NCBI): domain Bacteria; kingdom Pseudomonadati; phylum Pseudomonadota; class Alphaproteobacteria; order Hyphomicrobiales; family Phyllobacteriaceae; genus Mesorhizobium; species Mesorhizobium sp. M0174. Next base: position 222,870 of record NZ_JAMYTB010000004.1, on the reverse strand, counting down.
TCAACGCCATCATCCAGTATTTCGGCGGCCAGCCGCAGGTCTGGATATCGCTGCCGTTCTGGAACAACTTCTTCCTGATGGTCATCCTGATCTGGATCCAGACCGGCTTTGCCATGGTCATCCTGTCGTCGGCCTTGCGCGGCATTCCGGAAGAGACGCTGGAAGCCGCCGTGATCGACGGCGCCAACCCCTTCCAGATCTTCTGGAAGATCATGGTGCCGCAGATCTGGGGCACCATCGCCGTCGTCTGGACCACCATCACCATCCTGGTGCTGAAGGTTTTCGACATCGTGCTGACCATGACCAACGGCCAGTGGAACAGCCAGGTGCTGGCCAATCTGATGTTCGACTGGATGTTCCGCGGCGGCGGCGATTTCGGCCGCGGCGCCACCATCGCCATCATCATCATGATAGCGGTCATTCCGATCATGGTCTGGAACATCCGCCAGGCGAACAAAGAGACGGAGGGACATTGAGATGGCCGTGGCGACCGGAAAGTCCTTTGTCAGCCGTTTCGGCGTCCATATCGCCGTCTTCATCTTCGTTGCGATCTGGACGATCCCGACGCTCGGCATTCTGGTCTCGTCGCTGCGCGACAAGGACCAGATCATCGCTTCGGGCTGGTGGAACTCGTTCACCAGTTCCAGCCAGACGGAAGCCGGACGGCTGCCGCCCGCGTCGGCGCAGGTCGAGAAGGACGGCAAGTTCGTCCTGCAAGGCAACATCTTCGGCGACGGCCCGGCCCGCAATATCAGCGCCTTCGGCGTCAAGTCGGCAGCGCCGACGCAATATCCCGCCGGCACGACAGCCGATCTCGGCGAGGGCGTGACCCTGCAGCTCAATGCCAACGGCAGTTTCGTCATGACCTCGCCGAAGGCTTTCGAAGGCGAACGCGGCCAGCGCGTCTATTACGCCTCCTCGGCGCCGCCGAAATTCACCACCGACAATTACGACACGGTGCTGTTTTCGGAAGGCATCGGCCGCTCCTTCATGAACTCGCTGACCGTCACCATTCCGGCGACTGTCATTCCAATCCTGATCGCCGCGTTCGCCGCTTACGCGCTGGCCTGGATGCGCTTTCCTGGCCGGGCCCTGCTCATCGCCGTCATCATCGGCCTCCTGGTCGTGCCGCTGCAGATGTCGCTGATCCCGCTGTTGAAGCTCTACAACGGCGTCGGCAGCTTCTTCGGCGTGCCATCGAAGACCTATCTCGGCATCTGGCTGGCGCATACCGGCTTCGGCCTGCCTTTCGCCATCTATCTGTTGAGGAGCTATATCGCCGGCCTGCCACGCGAGATCATGGAGTCGGCGCGCATCGACGGGGCCAGCGATTTCGAGATCTTCGTCAAGATCGTGCTGCCCTTGTCGTTCCCGGTGCTGGCCTCGTTCGCCATCTTCCAGTTTCTCTGGGTGTGGAACGATCTGCTGGTAGCGATGGTTTTCCTTGGTACCGAGGGCGACCAGATCGTGCTGACCGCCAAGCTCAATGCGTTGCTCGGCTCGCGCGGCGGCGACTGGGAGATCCTGACGACATCGGCCTTCGTTACCATCATCGTGCCGCTGATCGTGTTCTTCTCGCTGCAGCGCTATTTCGTCCGCGGGCTGCTTGCCGGCTCGGTGAAAGGAGGTTGAGATCATGCAATCCGCTTTGAAGGCCACCCCGAAGCCCGATCTCGCTATCGATCGCGACTGGTGGCGAGGTGCCGTGATCTACCAGATCTACCCGCGCAGCTACCAGGATTCGAACGGCGACGGCATCGGCGACCTCAGGGGCATTATCGACCGGCTGCCCTATATCGCCTCGCTCGGCGTCGACGCCATCTGGATCTCGCCGTTCTTCAAATCGCCGATGAAGGACTTTGGCTACGACGTGTCGGACTATTGCGATGTCGATCCGATGTTCGGCACGCTGGCGGACTTCGACGCGCTGACCGCCGAGGCGCACCGGCTTGGCCTCAAGGTGATGATCGACGAGGTGCTCTCGCACACCGCCGACGTCCATCCCTGGTTCAAGGAGAGCCGCTCCAGCCGCAGCAATCCAAAAGCCGACTGGTATGTCTGGGCGGACGCCAAGCCGGACGGCACGCCGCCCAACAACTGGCTCTCGATCTTCGGCGGCTCGGCCTGGCAGTGGGACACCAGCCGCCAGCAATATTACCTGCATAATTTCCTGGCCGAGCAGCCCGACCTCAATTTCCACAGCCGCGCGGTCCAGGATGCGCTGCTCGACGTCACCCGCTTCTGGCTGGAGCGCGGCGTCGACGGCTTCCGCCTCGATACCATCAATTTCTACTTCCACAGCCAGGGCCTGGAAGACAATCCGCCGCTGCCGCCCGAGCAGCGCAACGACCAGACGGCGCCGGCCGTCAACCCCTACAACTACCAGGACCATCTCTACGACAAGAGCCGGCCTGAAAACCTCGGCTTCCTCGAACGCTTCCGCGCCTTGCTCGACGAATATCCGGCGACGGCCGCGGTTGGCGAGGTCGGCGATTCGCAGCGTGGGCTGGAAGTCGTGGCGGCCTATACGGCCGGCGGCAAGCGCGTCCATATGTGTTACTCCTTCGACTTCCTGGCGCCGGAGAAGATCAGCGCGGCAAAGGTGCGCTCGGTGCTGGAAACCTTCGGCAAGGTGGCCAGCGACGGCTGGTCGTGCTGGGCCTTCTCCAACCATGACGTGATGCGCCCTGCCTCGCGCTGGGCAGCCGGCGAGCCGGACCCGACCGCGTACCTCAAGGTCATCTCGGCGTTGCTGATGTCGTTGCGCGGCTCGGTCTGCATCTATCAGGGCGAGGAGCTCGGGCTCAGCGAGGCCGAACTCAGCTTCGAGGATCTGCAGGACCCATACGGCATCCGTTTCTGGCCGGAATTCAAGGGCCGCGACGGCTGCCGCACACCAATGGTTTGGGACGGCGCTGCCCGCAATGGCGGCTTCTCGACGGCAAAGCCCTGGCTGCCGGTGCCGGCCAAGCACCTTGCGCAAGCGGTCAATGTGCAGCAAGGCAAGGACGGCTCGCTGCTCGAGCACTACCGGCGCTTCCTGGCTTTCCGCCGTGCTCATCCGGCACTGGCCAAGGGCGATATCGAGTTCATCGAAAGCGACGGCGACACCGTCGCCTTCACACGCCGCGAAGGCAACGAGCAGATCGTCTGCGCCTTCAATCTCGGCGCAAAGCCGGCCGAGGTCGATCTTGGCGGCCGCTCACTGCAGCCCTTGCCGGGACACGGGTTTTCGGGACAGACTGGCGCCGGCACTATCCGCCTCGGCGGCTACGGCGCCTGGTTCGGGCGTATCGACTGAATTCAAGGAAGAACTGGAGAGTACCATGGCCGATGTCACGCTAAGGCAAGTGAGGAAATCATATGGCAATCTCAACATTCTGCACGGCGTCGACCTCGACATAAAGTCGGGCGAATTCATCGTCTTCGTCGGTCCGTCTGGTTGCGGCAAGTCGACCTTGCTGCGCTGCATCGCCGGGCTGGAGGAGATCACCTCAGGCGAGCTCAAAATCGACGGCGAGATTGTCAACGACGTGCCGCCGTCAAAGCGCGGCATCGCGATGGTGTTCCAGTCCTATGCGCTCTATCCGCACATGACCGTCTACGACAACATGGCGTTCTCGATGAAGATCGGCAAGGAAAGCAAGGCCGAGATCGACAAGCGGGTGCGCCAGGCGGCCGAGATCCTGCAGCTGACCAAATATCTCGACCGCCTGCCCAAGGCGATGTCGGGCGGCCAGCGCCAGCGCGTCGCCATCGGCCGCGCCATCGTGCGCAATCCCAAGGTCTTCTTGTTCGACGAGCCGCTATCCAACCTCGATGCGGCGCTGCGCGTCGCCACTCGCATCGAGATCGCCAAGCTCAAGGAATCGATGCCGGCCACAACGATGATCTATGTCACCCACGACCAGGTCGAGGCCATGACGCTGGCCGACCGCATCGTGGTGCTGAAGGAAGGCCATATCGAACAGGTCGGCACGCCGATGGAGCTCTACAAGCGGCCCGGCAATCTGTTCGTCGCCCAGTTCATCGGCTCGCCGGCGATGAACATCCTGCCGGCGACGATCGACAGGACCGGCAATCCGACGGTCGTCAGCCATGTCGGCGGCCGCAAGGCAACGGTGCCGATCGCAACGCCTGCCTCGGCGAAAGGCGCTGCGGTGAGCTTCGGGGTGCGGCCGGAGGATCTGATGACCGCAGCCGGCGCCGACTATTTGTTCGAAGGGACGGTCGACTATGTCGAGCAGCTCGGCGAGGTCCAACTCGTCTATGTCGACATCGGCCGCGCCGACCTGCCGCTGGTGACCAAGCTGCCGGGCAATGTCGAGGTCAAGCGCGGGGCGTCGATGCGGCTGACGGCGGATGCCGGCGACCTGCATATTTTCGACGCGGACGGACACTCCTTCGCGCTCCATGAAGCAGAAGCAAAGGCGGCTTGAGGCAGGCGTTTTTCCGCCACGCAAAAGACACGAGCGGTGGGCATGGCCCGCCGCTCGTGTTTTTAATTCCGGTTCGGCTGTTAGTTGTTGCCGAAGAGGTTGCGGTCGGCGCCCTGAGGCGCGGACTTGGGCACATCGCCAGACGAATTCAGCAACTTGTAGATCGGCGAGTTGCTGTTACGCACCGAATATGTCTGCGTCTTGTCGACATTGACGGTCGACTGCTTATTGATGTCGGTCCCGCCAACATTGTCGTTTTGGGCATAAGCGCCGCCGGCGGCAATCAAGAGAGCGGCGGCAGTAAGAACAATCTTTTTCATTTGGATACTCCTGGATTTCGGATCAAAGCGGCGGGCATGCCCGCCCGCCTTGATGGTGGGATCGGCTGTTAGTTGTTGCCGAAGAGGTTGCGATCGGCGCCCTGGCCGACCGGCTGCCTTTCAGCCTGATCCGACTTCTTGAGGGAGGCCGTGTACGAGCTGTCGACCGCGACGGCCGGCTGGTTGGCTCCGTTGGAACCATAATTGTCGCTGCCGGCGAAAGCGCTGCCGGTGATGGCCAAAACGGCGACGGTGGCAAGAAAGATCTTTTTCATTTCAATACTCCTGAATTTTTTCAGATCCCGGGCGGCGGATATGCCCGCCGCCCTGATGCTGGGATCGGCTGTTAGTTGTTGCCGAAGAGGTTCCGGTCGGCGCCCTGAACAGGCTGCTTGTCAGCATCAGCCGGCTTCTGAATGGAAGCCGTGTACGAGCTGTCGCCCGAGGCGGCAGGCTGGTTCGCACCATTGGAACCATAATTGTCGCTGCCGGCGAGGGCGCTTCCGGTGATGGCCAAAACGGCGACGGCGGCAAGAGCGATCTTTTTCATTTTAGTACTCCAGTATCTTAGTCTCAGTCCGTCTAGCGGCGTGTCTTGGGAGGAGTTCGCGTCGTTCGGACCGCCCCGATGTGGGAAAGCCAATGGCCAGTTTCCAATCACGAAGTTGTTTGGTGTGGACCAAGAATCTACACCTTGAAATTGCGCCACGGATTCCCTTCGCCACATTTTTATCGTTTAATGTCAACAAGATAGCCCATCGCCTCGGTCTGGCTGCAAGGTGACTTGGGAGGCAGCGTTCACAGCGTCCTGCACGCATTGTCAACAGAAACGAACCGTTCGGTTCGATTTTTTAAACCGATAAAAGTCGCAGCCGAGGTTGTTTGTCGAATCGTTAACCATTTCAGCCAAGCGCGGCCTCGCCGTTCTGCCGGTTTCGGCCCGTTTAGGCCGGCCGGCAAAGGCAGCAACCGGGCAAGCAGAACCGGGTCAGACCCCGTAGCGTTCGGTGCGGATGAGAGCCGCAGGCACCCCGGCATCGATCAGTGCCTCGGCGGCGGCCGTCACGAATGCGTTCGAGCCGCAGACAAAGGCCAGCTTCGGCGGCGCGGGCAGCCTGGTCATGGCTTGCACCATCATCGCGGCGTCGACCCGCCGCGCATAATCCGCCGGACGGCGGGCCGGCTCGCGCGTCAGCGTCAGCACCAGGTCGAAGCCATCCCGGCGCTCGGCGAGGTCGATCAGCTCGTCGCGAAAGATCATCTCGTCCCAGACCCGCGCCGAAACCACCAGGGCGGCGGCAACCAGAGACCCCCGCATCGCCCGGTGACGGACCATCGACATCAGCGGCACCACGCCCGACCCACCGCCGACGAGCAGGAGCGGTCCGCCATCGCCGTCGGACCAGACGAAATGGCCGCCGAGCGGCCCGCGCAATTCGAACTCGTCGCCCACTGCCGCGATCTCGTGAAAGAACGGCGAGACCTCGCCGTCCTCGAGTTTTTCAATCGCCAGCTCGATGGTCTCGCCGGTCTCCGGTGCCGAGGCGATGGAGTAGGAGCGCCGCGCCTGATAACCGTCAGGCGCCGTCAGCCTGACATCGACATGCTGTCCGGCACGGTAGGCGAAGGGCCGCGACGGCTGCAGGAAAAAGCTGGTGACGCGCGGCGTGCGCTTTTGGATGCGGGTGATGGTGACTATCTGCCAGGGCGACTGCGCCGCCGGTGCGTCGCTCATGGATCGTTCGTGTAGCGCTGCTCGCGCCACGGGTCGCCATAGATATGATAGCCTCGCAACTCCCAGAAACCCGGCTCGTCACGCTCGGTGAACTGCAGCCCGTTCAGCCATTTGGCCGATTTCCAGAAATAGAGATGCGGAACCAGCAGCCGCGCCGGGCCGCCATGGTCGGGGGTGATCGGCTTGCCCTCGTAAAGCAGCGCCACCATCGCCTTGCCGCCGGTAAGATCCTTCGTTGGCACGTTGGTGGAATAGCCGTCGAAACCCAACGCCAGCGTGAAGGCGGTGGGCGGCTCGATGCCGGCGTCGGCAAGGATGTCGTCGACCAGCACGCCCTGCCACGCCGTGTCGAACTTGGTCCATGCGGTGACGCAATGGATGTCGCGCGTCATCTTGGTCAGGGGCAGCGCGTTGAACTCGGCCCAGTTCCACTTCTTGATCGGCCGCGGCCCGTGCTTAAGCGTGAACGACCAATCCTCGGTGCGAACATGCGGCGTCGGGCCGGCCGACAGGACCGGGAAACCTTGCTCGAGATATTGCCCCGGCGGGATACGTGCACCCGTATCCGTCGGCGGCTTTCGTCCGGAAGAGAAACCTCGGGTAGCCATCGAGAATATCCGTTTGCGCAAGGTCCAATCGACCTTTGTCAGTTTTCTCGAAGACGCGCGCGCGGGCAACCGAAATCTTGGCTCGGCCGGCAATGCCCTCCATCGATCTTGGCAGCGCGGCGCCTGCCTCAGCCACTGACGAAGGGGACGGCGACAAACATCTGGGCGTCGCCGCGCTGGACAAGCAGCAGCACCGATTTCTTGCCGGATTTGGCAGCCTGCACAATCGCCTGGTTAGCCTGCCTGGCGCTTCTCACCGGATGCTGGTCGACGGCGACGATGATATCGCCGGGCTGGATGCCGGAAGCCGATGCCGCCTTGTTCGGGTCGACGCGCTCGACCAGTGCGCCGTGCTGGTTGCCTGCCAGGTTCATTGCCTGGCGTACATCCGGGGTGACATCCATCAGGCGGAGACCGAGCGCCGGTGCACGGAGGCCCTGCTCCGTCGACGGCTGACCCTGATCGCCGGTCACCGATCCCGTTGCCATGTCGTCTTCGTTGCGCCCGATCTCGACGGAGATCTGCAGGCTTTGGCCCTTGCGCCAGACATTGAGGGTTTCCCTCGTGCCGGGCGCAACGTCGGCGACAGCGCGCGACAGGTCCCTTGGGTCCTTTATGTCGCGATCGGCGAAGCTGGTGATGACGTCGCCGGTCTCGATGCCGGCCTTGGCGGCCGGCGATCCGTCGCTGACCTGCGCGACGAGCACGCCCGCGGGGTGATCGAGGCCGATGGCGCTCGCCATATCAGGCGTCACCGGCTGGATCTGGACGCCCAGGTAGCCATACTGGATGGAGCCGCCCTTCATCAGCTTGGCGACGACCTTTTGCGCCTGGTCGGAGGGGATGGCGAAGCCGACGCCGACACTGCCGCCATTCGGCGAAAAGATCGCCGTGTTGATGCCGACGACATTGCCGTTCACATCCGTCAGCGGGCCGCCGGAATTGCCCCGGTTGATCGGTGCGTCGATCTGGATGAAGTCGTCAAACGGCCCGCTGTGCAGGTCGCGGCCGCGCGCCGAGACGATGCCGGCCGTGACCGTGGTGCCAAGGCCGAAAGGATTGCCGAAGGCGAGCACCTGGTCACCCGGCATGAGCTTGTCGGAATCGCCCCATCTGACGGTCGGCAAGGGCTTGCCGGCCTTGACCTTGAGCACGGCAAGATCGTTCTTGGCGTCATGGCCGATCAATTTGGCGGGAAGCTCGGTGCCGTCGTCGAGCGTCACCTTGATCGATTGGGCGCCATCGACAACGTGATTGTTGGTGACGATGGTGCCGTCGCTGGCGACGATGAAGCCTGAACCGAGCGCCTCGGTGCGCGGCGCCTGTTCCGGCGGTGTTTTGGGAGCGGGCAATCCCTGGTCACCGAAGAAATGGCGGAAATAGTCGTCGAAAGGGGAGGTTCCGCCAAAGGGAGAGGCGTCGCTCATGGTGTCGGGCTGTTGTACTTTCATGACCGTCGTGATGGTCACCACCGCCGGCTTATCGGCCGCCACGACCGGCGCGAACGAGCCGCTCGGCGCCGTCATGCCGGTGACGGGAGGGGTGACCGTTGCCGCCAGGACATCATTCAGCCTGGGAGCGAGAGGCAGGGCGAAAGGGCTGACGATCAACGCTGCGCCCAGCAGAGCGGCGACGCGATGTCTGCGAAGGGTCTGAATTGGTGACATGGCCGTTGTCCGGGCGAGAGATTGGTGAAGCGCCCTAACGTTCCGTCACCGGAACAATTCATCGGCGCGTCGGTCGTCGGCCTTGCCTGTCTCGCCTGTCAGGCAGCCGACCGGATCGACAGCCCCGCATCTAGGGCGCCGATCATGGTTTCCAGATAATGTTACGAAGATTTAATTTTCGGCTGGCAACCGCCGTGCCGGGCTTGCGCCGAAACCCGAAAACAAAAACCCGCCTGACGGCGGGTCGTTGGGGCAAATCAGCACCATACCCAAGTTACTAGCATAGCTGCCGGCACAAAGCAAGAACAAAATAGTTGCCCAAGCCAATTCGCTTCAGGCCGCCCCTCACTGCCCCGCCAAGGCTTCTATGCCGCTGTCCCGTCCGTTCGCCTGAGATACGCCGAGGCGATCTCACGCATCCGCCTGCCGTCGAAGCTCGGTCCATGACCGCCATGGCCGATCCGGATCGGCAGATCGCGCAGCCGCTGCATGGTGCGGCGGTAGGCGGCACGATCGGAATCCGGCAGGTCGTCGATCAGCGTCGCGTCATAGATGGCGTCGCCGGCGAAGAACAGGCCGTCTGCCTCATCGAACAGCGCGATCGAATCCGGAGAGTGGCCGGGCAGGTGCAGGACGCGGAATTGCCGGTCGCCGAGGTCGATCCTATCGCCCTCGTCCAGGGTCCGGTCCAGCGGCGCCGGTGGAATCCTGTAATCGGCCGCTTTCCAGCCGTTTGCCGGCAGTCTGGAGACGGCGCCTTCGAGATCATGGAACATGTAGGCGTAGGTCACCGCTTCGTCCATGCTGTCGAACTGCGTGGCGCTGTGGCGCGGACCTGCCCGCAACGGAAACTCGTGCAGCGAGCCGACATGATCGAGATGGATATGCGTGGCGACGACGAGCAGCGGCTTGCCGGCCGGCGTGTCGATCTGCGGCGCCAGCGGGCAGATCCCCATGCCGGTGTCGACCAGCAGGTCGACATCGCGGCCGCGCACATGCCAGATGTTGGCGCGCACGAAATCATGCACGAACGGCTCGGTCAGCATCGTCGTCTTGGCGTCGACGATGGTTTTGCTGAACCAGCTGTCCATCAGATCAAGGCCGGCATCAGACGAACGGCTTGCCGATCTTGTACTTTCGCGGAACCAGCCGCTTCAGATAGACCATGCCCGCATCGGACAGCCGGTTGACGTCGGGCAGCATGAAATCATCCGGCATATGGCGCGTCTTGCCGGCGACGTTCTTCAGCGGCACCTTCTTCAGCACGGTTTTTTTGCCGTCATATTGCAGCGCCACCGAACCGCCGCCCTCGTCGGCCACGGTGACGGCGAAGGCGCCGGCATCGAAGGCCTCCTGCGCGTCCACCGCGCTGATGGCGCCGACATAGCCGCGCGGCATATAGCCGAGCGCATCGACGCGCGCTCGCTTGCCCGGCAATCCTTCGGCGAGCGCGCGCTCCAAGGCTGCCGGCAGGTCGCTGCCCGACAGCTTGACGTTGCCGTGCTGGTCGCGCTCCAGCCTTTCGGGCGGCACCAGGCTTTCGACCAGCGCCTTGCCGTCGGCGGTGCTGACGCCTTCGGAGACGGCAACGATGCAGCGCTTGTGGCGGTCGAGCGTGGCGCGCACGTCGTCGATGAAACCGGCCGCCGAGAACGGCCGCTCCGGCACGTAGACGAGATGCGGGCCGCTGTCCTGGTCGAGCTGCCAGGCCGCGGATGCGGCCGTCAGGAAACCGGCATGCCGCCCCATGACGATGCCGACATAGATGCCCGGCAGAGCGCGGAAATCGAGATCGACCGAAAGGAATGCTCCAGCGACGAACTCGGCCGCCGACATGAAGCCGGGCGTGTGATCGTTCTCCTCGAGATCGTTGTCGATGGTTTTCGGCGCATGCACGAAGGCGATCTTGCCGCCGGCGGCGTCGGTGAGGATCTGCTGCGTGCCCGAGGTGTCGTTGCCGCCGATATAGATGAAGGCGTCGGCGCCGGCTTTCTTCAAGCCATTGAGGATGAGGTCGCAATAGGCGGCATCCGGCTTGTCGCGCGTCGAACCAAGCGCGGCGCTCGGCGTCGCCGCGATCAGCCGCAGGCGGTCCTCGGGGATGGCGGAAAGATCGACGTAATTGCCGTCACGAATGCCGCGCACACCGTGGATGGATCCCAGCACCTTGGCGCCGGGATGCCGCTTGCGGATTTCGAGCGCAGCACCCACCACGGTCTGGTTGATGACGGCGGTCGGGCCGCCGCCCTGCGCGATGACAAAAGTTCCGGCCATTGTTCACGTCTCCCGGGCGATGAAATCGCAGGCACATTCGCCTGTCTTGCGGCATCGCGCAACGGCAGAGTGATCGCTGAAGGCGAAGCCGCCGTTCAGACGACGACGACCGGGTTCTTCTTGGAGACGCGGCTGTAGAGGTCGATGATGTCCTGGTTGATCAGGCGCACGCAGCCCGACGACATCGCCTGGCCGATGCTCCACCATTCGGGCGAGCCGTGGATGCGATAACCGGTGTCGCTGCCGTTCTGATAGATGTAGAGGGCACGCGCGCCGAGCGGATTGTCGAGGCCGCCCGGCTGTCCGCCTTGCCACTTCACTAGTTCCGGCCTGCGGGCGATCATCTCGGGCGGCGGGGTCCAGACCGGCCATTCCTTGCCGTACTGGATGTTGGCGCGGCCGGACCAGCGGAATCCGTCCTTGCCTATACCGACGCCGTAACGGATCGCCTCGCCGCCGGGCTGCACCAGATAGAGCAGCCGTTCCTGCGAGTGAACGACGATGGTGCCGGGCTGCTCGCCGGTCGGATCGACGACGATCTGGCGGCGAAACTCCGGCTTGATCTTGAGGTAGGGCACCTCCGGCACGTTGAAGCCACCGTCGGTAAGCGAAGCGTACATCACGTCGGGGCTGGTGATGTTCTTGTCGACGCTGATGCTCGGACGGACGGGCCGGATCGAGCCGGTGGTGACGTCGTCGAGCTGGAGCGACGGCAGATCCAGCGTCTGGCTGCAGCCTGTGACGCCGAGCAGCGCCAACGCGCCGGCGCCGGACAGCACCGTGCGGCGGGAAAGCTGTAGTTCGGTTTCGATTGCGTCGCCATTATGCGGCAGCGACAGACCGTGCGGCAACTCACGCATTTACCCAAACCCTACGCTGTCGGCGGGAAACACGGTCCGGCCGGATAGCAGGCATTTTCACCAATCATGGTTGAAAAAGCGTGAAGGCCAGCCGCCTGGCGTTAACGACGCGCTTTTTCGATTCTTGCCTCTTTACATCTGCGCGAGGCCAAGGATTTATCCTCTTCTTTAAGCTCAAGGAGAAGAAAATGTCCTTCGAAAACTGGGCCGCGTTTGCCGCCGCCTCGGCAGTCCTTCTGGTCATTCCAGGCCCGACCATCCTGCTGGTGGTTTCCTATGCACTCGGCCAAGGCTGGCGCACCGCGCTGCCGATGGCAGTCGGCGTGGCGCTCGGCGACTTCACCGCGATGACACTGTCGATGCTGGGCATCGGCGCGCTGCTGGCGGCGTCGGCCACCGTATTCACGGTGCTGAAGGTGATCGGCGCCGGCTATCTGATCTATCTCGGCATCAAGCTGTTTCGCGCCGGCGGCGCGCTCCGGGCCGAACCGCGCACCGATGCGGTGTCATCGGCGAAAATGGCGGCGCATGCCTGGCTGGTTACTGCGCTCAATCCGAAAAGCATCACCTTCTTCGTCGCCTTCCTGCCGCAGTTCCTCGACCGGCACGCGGATTTCTGGACACAGATGCTGATCTTCGAGACGACCTTCCTGACGCTCGCCTTCGCCAACGCCTTCGGTTATGCGCTGATCGCCGCAAGGGCGCGCAACGTCGTGCGCAATCCAAAGGCGATCCGCATCTTCAACCGCACTGGCGGCACGCTGCTGGTCGGCGCAGGCATCGCCACGGTGGCGATGCGATCGGGCAACTGAGGACACGCCATGGCGGTCAGGGATGCATTCGGCCTGACACTGTCTGGCGCGACGAAGGCCGGGTTTTCGTCCTACAGCCAGGCCGTGCGCGAATTGCAGTGCTTCATCGGCGATCCGGTCGGCTCCATTGACCGGGCAATCGCCGACGATCCCGGCTTCGTCATGGCGCAGGTGTTCAAGGGTTATCTCTTTGGCCTCGCCACCGAGCGTGAGGCGACGGCGGTGGCCAAGGCATGTCACGAGGCGGCGCTGCCGCTTGCCGGTACGACACGCGAGCAGGCGCATGTCGCCGCCCTTGGCCACCTTGCGGAGGGACGCTGGCATGAGGCCGCCCGCGTGCTGGAGGATATCGCCATCGAGTTTCCGCTCGATGCGCTGGCGCTGCAGACCGGGCACCAGATCGACTTCTTCACCGGCAATGCGCGCATGCTGCGCGACCGCATCGGCCGCGCGCTGCCGTCCTGGCAGAGCGGCATGCCGGGCTATCACGCCATACTCGGCATGCAGGCCTTTGGCCTGGAGGAAATGGGCGACTATGCGCGCGCCGAAAAACTTGGCCGCACGGCGGTCGATCTCGAGCCGCGCGACGGCTGGGCCCAGCATGCGGTGGCCCATGTCATGGAGATGCAGAGCCGGCAAAAGGACGGCATTCTGTGGATGCGCGCCAATCCCGAAGCGTGGACGCGGGAAAGTTTCCTGCAGGTGCACAATTGGTGGCACCTGGCGCTGTTCCACTACGATCTCGGCGAAATCGACGAGGTGCTGGCGCTCTATGACGGCCCGATCTACGGCGAGCGCTCGACGCTGGCGCTCAACATGGTCGATGCCTCGGCAATCCTGTGGCGGCTGCATCTCGGCGGCGTCGATGTCGGCAGCCGCTGGGCGGCGCTCGCCGCCAACTGGTTGCCCAAGGCCAGCGCCGGCCATTATGCCTTCAACGACGCCCACGCAATGATGGCGTTTGTCGGTGCCGGCCTCGACGCGCCGGCCAGCGGCTTGCTCGAGGCGCAGCGCGAGGCGATGTGCGGCAAAGACGACAACGCTGCTTTCACCCGGGATGTCGGCCATCCCCTGACGCTCGCCATCAAGGCATTCGGCGAGGGCAATTATGCCGGGACGATACGCCTGATCCGGCCGATCCGGGCGATCGCCCATCGCTTCGGCGGCAGCCACGCCCAACGCGACGTCATCGACCTGACGCTGATCGAGGCGGCATTGCGTTCCGGTGATGGCGCGCTGGCGAGGGCGCTTGCGGCGGAACGCGCGCTGGCACGGCCGGACAGCCCGTTGTCGGCACTGTTTTCACGGCGCGCAATCGCTCTCACGGCGAATTGACCAAGATTAAATCTTGCCTTAAAAACTGCCCCGGCCAGATTTTTTCGAGTGTCGAAAAAATCTTCGCGTGTTGACTGGAGCGTTTTTCCGGCAGCACGATTGCCGGGATATCTTCGCCGCTCGTGTCGCAGGACTAGGCTGGGAAGCAAGAAAGACCGTCGCCGCCAGGCCTGACGGACATGGGAGGAAGCATGTATCTCGGCCTCGATCTCGGCACGTCGGGCGTCAAGGCGCTGCTGATCGATGCAAGGCAGGGCATCGTCGGCTCCGGCCATGCGCCGCTCGATGTGTCGCGCCCGCATCCCGGCTGGTCCGAGCAGAACCCGGCCGACTGGATTCGCGCCTGCGAAGCGGCGATCGCCGAGCTGAGGTCCATGCATGCGAAGGAGCTCGCGGCGGTTAAAGGCATCGGCCTTTCCGGCCATATGCATGGCGCCACCCTGCTCGATGCCGCCGACCAGGTGCTGCGCCCCTGCATCCTGTGGAACGACACACGCAGCCACGCCGAGGCGGCTGCACTCGATGTCGACCCGCGCTTTCGCAAGCTGACCGGCAACATCGTCTTTCCCGGCTTCACCGCGCCAAAGCTCGCCTGGGTGAAAAACAACGAACCGGCTGTTTTTGCCAAAGTGGCAAAGGTCCTGCTGCCGAAAGACTTTTTGCGGCTCTGGCTCGCCGGCGACCATATTTCGGAAATGTCGGATTCGGCTGGCACGTCGTGGCTCGATGTCGGCAAACGCGCCTGGTCCTCCGAACTGCTCGCCGCGACGTCGCTCGACGAAAGGCAGATGCCGTCATTGGTCGAAGGCACGGCCAAGGCCGGTGCCTTGCGCGGCGAACTGGCTGCGAAATGGGGCATGCAGACGGGCATCCCGATCGCCGGCGGCGCCGGCGACAACGCGGCCTCGGCCTGCGGCATGGGCACGGTCGGCGCCGGCCAGGCTTTCGTCTCGCTCGGCACATCGGGCGTGCTTTTTGCCGCCAACGCGTCCTATCTGCCCAATCCGGAAAGTGCGGTGCACACCTTCTGCCACGCACTGCCCGGCACCTGGCACCAGATGGGCGTCATCCTGTCGGCGACCGATTCACTCAACTGGCTGTCGGCAATTGCGGGAAAAAGCGCCGTCGAGTTGACCGCCGAACTCGGCGATGCGCTGCAGGCGCCGACCGGTGTCTCCTTCCTGCCGTACCTGTCAGGCGAGCGGACGCCTCACAATGATTCCGTCATTCGGGGCGCCTTTACCGGGCTTGCCCACGAGTCCGGCCGCGCGGCGCTGACCCGGGCCGTGCTCGAAGGCGTCGCCTTCGCCTTCCGCGACAGCCTCGAAGCCCTGGCCAAAGCCGGCACGACGCTGACCCGGGTGACGGCGATCGGCGGCGGCTCGCGTTCGCGCTACTGGCTGAAGGCCATCGCCACAGCGCTTGGCCTGCCAGTCGATATTCCAGCCGACGGCGATTTCGGCGCCGCCTTTGGCGCCGCCCGGCTTGGCCTGATCGCGGCGACCGGCGCCGATCCCCGCGCCGTGTGCACGGCGCCGGCGACGGACGCCACGGTCGAGCCGGTCGCCGCCCTCGGCGGTGCCTATGCAGATGCCTATCAGCGCTACCGCCAGCTTTACCCGGCGATCAGGAGCGCCACGGCGTGAGCGGTTTCCCGCCCTCGCCGTGGCCTGCCGAGAAGGCCTCACTGTGCCGGCACCTTGTCGAGAAAGCCGGTAACACTTTTCAGCCGGCCATTCTCGATGACACCGATATCGGTGCCTTCGATGACGGACTCGACGCCTTCCGGCCCGAGATTCCAGGAGAAACGGACGGTATCGGCGAAGCCGTCCGGCTTGCCTTTCAGCGAGAACCTGAAGCCGGCAAAGCGCTGCTGCACGCCTTCGATCAGCGCGGCGATGCCGTCATGGCCGTCGCCCTGCATGATCGGATCGCGGTAGCCGACGTCCTCGGTGAAGGTCGCCTCGAGCAAGGCTTTCCTGCGTGCGGCGTCGCTCTCGTTCCAGGCGGCGATGTAGTTTTCGGCAATGGTGTTGAGGTCGGTCATGGTTCTGTCTCCTTCGTTGGGTGGCTTTGACATGAGCCTTTTCGACCAGCGCCAGCGCGAAACCAATTACGCCTGAGGTAATCAGGCCGAACCATGCGAGAGGAAAAGAACATGAGCAGCGGTTTTTTCGGCGACATCCAACAGATCAAATACGAGGGACCGGATTCGACCAATCCGCTGGCCTACCGGTTCTACAATCCCGACGAGATCGTCGCCGGCAAGCGGCTCGAAGACCATCTGCGCTTTGCCGTCGCCTATTGGCATTCCTTTGCCTGGCCGGGCGGCGATCCGTTCGGCGGCCAGACATTTGACCGGCCGTGGTTTCCGAAGGCCGGCAGCACCGACACCATGGAGTTGGCCAAGCTCAAGGCCGACGTCGCCTTCGAGATGTTTTCGTTGCTGGGCGCGCCTTATTTCTGCTTCCACGATGCCGACGTGCGGCCGGAGGGCCGGGACTTTTCCGAAAGTGCGGCGCGGCTCGACGAGATCGCCGATTATTTCTCGGAAAAGATGAAGCAGACCGGCGTCAAGCTGTTGTGGGGCACGGCCAACCTGTTCTCCAACCGCCGCTTCATGTCAGGCGCCGCCACCAATCCCGATCCGGACGTCTTTGCCTATTCGGCGGCGACGGTGAAACACTGCATCGACGTCACCAAGCGTCTGAACGGCGAGAATTACGTGCTGTGGGGCGGCCGCGAGGGCTATGAGACGCTGCTCAACACCGACCTTGCCCGCGAGCAGGAACAGGCGGGCCGTTTCCTCAATCTGGTCGTCGATTACAAGCACAGGATCGGCTTCGAAGGCACCATCCTGATCGAGCCGAAGCCTCAGGAGCCAACCAAGCACCAGTATGATTACGACGTCGCCACCGTCTATGGCTTCCTCAAGCGTTTCGGGCTGGAGAATGAGGTCAAGCTCAACATCGAGCAGGGCCACGCCATCCTGGCCGGCCATTCGTTCGAGCATGAACTGGCGCTGGCCAATGCGCTGGGAATCTTCGGCTCGATCGACATGAACCGCAACGACTACCAGTCGGGCTGGGACACCGACCAGTTCCCCAACAATGTGCCGGAGATGGCTCTCGCCTACTATCAGGTGCTGCAGGCCGGCGGCTTCAAGACCGGCGGCACCAATTTCGACGCCAAGCTCAGGCGCCAGTCGCTCGATCCGCAGGATCTGCTGATCGGCCATATTGGCGGCATGGATTGCTGCGCTCGCGGCCTCAAGGCGGCAGCGCGCATGGTCGAGGACAAGGCGCTGTCCGCCCCGCTCGCCGAGCGCTATGCCGGCTGGGATTCGGCCGAGGCCAAGGCGATGCTTGCCGGCAAGCGCACCCTGGAGGAAATCGCCGAGCGCGTCGTCAAAGAGAAGATCGAGCCGCAGCCCAGATCCGGTCGCCAGGAACTACTCGAAAACATCGTCAACCGGTACGTCTGAGGCATACCATCCCGCGGCCGCATTGTTCAGCGGCCGCGGGATAAAGACGACTTTCCGCGGGGCTGAAACCGACATGGTTTGCCCCGTGCGAAACTTTCGGTCTGCTTGCTGACCGGGCCTGGCATTTGCCTTAGCCGTGATCGAGGCCTCTCAGGTAGGCGCAGAACATGTCGGCCATGGCGTCGGCGTAGGCTTCAATCTCCGCGGTGGCCGCCTCATCACCAGCGCGTTCGAGCCATCCAAGGTGGCGCGCGCCAGGAACAATCTGACGGCAGGCGGTCTCATCGACCTGGTGGAAATCCGAGAAGGAGATGCGGTGCAAACATTAAGCGTCGATCTTCCCGAAACCGTCGACCTGCTTCTGCTCGACGGCGCCAAAGCGCTCTATCCAGAGATCTTGAGTCTGGTCGAAAGCCGCCTCAGGCCGGGCGCCTTCGTCGTTGCCGACAACGCCGATCTTTGCCCCGAATACCTCGAGCGGGTGCGCTCGACCGGAGGCGGCTACATGTCCACGTCGTTCAGCGAGGATGTCGAGCTGTCGATGCGGCTTGGCTGAAGCACTGCCTGACCTACTGGTACGATCGTGCCCAAGATGGGCGGCGGCGGACAAAACTTTGCCCGGCGCCGCCCATCAATCGCCTCGCTCTTGCCTTCAAACAGCCGTCACGAACCTCCTATAGTGTGGTTCGTGGCGGGAACGGAAAGAAGGAGGCGAAACGATATGCAGCACGAACGCGAAATCGACGCCCTGCTCTCATCTGGCGAGGCCGGATCGATCATCGACCGGCTGATGGCGCTGCCGCACCCGAAGCAAGGTGCGCTGAGTGCGAACGAATGGGATCGCGCGGTCGCCAGCCGCTTCGAGACCCATCTTGCGAGACAAATGCGCTCGCAGATCGACGGCAACAGCGACCGCCAGGACGCTGCCTGATCTACCTTTGTCTATGCATGCCGTTGTCCCAAAACCGCTACGGACTTTTGGGCGACATGCATTATCCCTGACGCAACCTGACCGGCGCTTCGCCGAACGCTCTTGAAAACGCTCTGGAAAATGCCGCGGCGGACGAAAAGCCCGTTCGCCCGGCAATATCGGCCATGGCCACGCGCGTGTCGACCACCAGCCGGCGCGCGGCGCCGAGGCGCAGCCTGAGATAATAGGCGCCGGGCGTTTCGCCGATCGACTTGCGAAAGATACTTTCCAGCGTTCGTGCCGTCACCCCGGCGCGCTTGGCCACCGCGGCTATGGTCAGCGGCTGGTCGATATGCGCTTCCATCAGCCGGATGGCTTGCGCCAACCTGGGATCGTAGCCGTCGAGACGGCCGAGCGAGACCAGCGGCTGCGCGTCGGTCGCGGCGCGCGCCTGGTCGTAGATGAAGACGCTCGCGACATCGAGCGCCACGGCCATGCCGAGCCGCGTGCGAATCAGATGCAGCATCAGGTCGAAGGTCGGCGAGGCGCCGCCGGAGGTGAACACCGGGCCGTCGATGACGTAGCGATCGGGGCGCACGTCGACGCCGGGAAAGGCCGACGAGAAATCCTCCATGTCCTCCCAGTGGGTGGTGGCGCTGCGCCCTTCCAGCAAGCCCGCGCGCGCCACCAGCCACGTACCCGCCTCGACGCCGCCGCAGGCGCGTGCCGCGCGCGCCGCCCGGCGCAGTCCGGACAGCAGGGCCGATGTGGCATAGTTCTGCGTGCCGAATCCGGCGACGACGACCAGCATGTCGGTTGGGTCAGCCGCATCGAAGCGGCCGCTGACCGCCACCGGCAGGCCGCATGTGGTAACCGGCGCCTCGCCCGTCACCGAGACCAGCCTGAAATCGAACAGCGTCTCACCGGCAATGCGGTTTGCGGCGCGCAATGGATCGACGGCTGAGGCGACGCACATGATCGATGAGCCGGAGAATACCAGCAGCGTTACCTTGAGCGGCAAACGCTCGGCCTGAAAGATCGTCGGTTTTTCGTTTTTGGTCACACGATCTTCGTAAAACGCAAAACAGTTTCCGGCAAGTCAGGCATTCTTGCCCTACGTCCTATTGGGAGAGAGTCCGATGCCGTTAGCGATGAACCGTGAGGTCTTCATTACCTGTGCCGTGACCGGGTCCGGCAGTTCGCAGGATCGCAGCCCGCATGTGCCGCGTTCGCCCAAGCAGATCGCCGATTCGGCCATCGAGGCGGCAAAGGCAGGTGCGGCGATCGTCCACTGCCATGTGCGCGATCCCGAAACTGGCAAGCCCAGGCGCGACGTACACCTTTATCGCGAAGTAACGGAGCGCATCCGCGCGGCGGATGTCGATGTGGTTTTGAACCTGACCGCCGGCATGGGCGGCGACATGGTGTTCGGCCCGCCGGAAAACCCGCTGCCGCTGAACGAAAAAGCCACCGACATGGGCGGTGCCAGCAACCGCATGGAGCACGTCCGCCAGTGCCTGCCGGAAATCTGCACGCTCGACTGCGGCACGATGAATTTCGCCGAGGCCGACTATGTCATGACCAATACGCCCGGCATGCTGCGTGCCATGGGCGGCATGATGACGGCGCTCGGCGTCAAGCCGGAAATCGAGGCTTTCGACACCGGGCATCTGTGGTTCGCCAAGCAATTGGTCGAGGAAGAAGTGCTGAAGCCGGACGCCTTGGTGCAATTATGCATGGGAGTGCCGTGGGGGGCGCCGGACGACCTCAACACCTTCATGGCGATGGTCAACAATGTGCCGGCGACCTGGAACTGGTCGGCTTTTGCCATCGGCCGCAACCAGATGGCCTACGTCGCTGCCGCGGTGCTCGCCGGCGGCAATGTCCGCGTCGGGCTGGAGGACAATCTCTGGCTCGACAAGGGCGTGCTGGCGACCAATGCGCAGCTGGTCGAGCGGGCGGTCAGCATCGTGTCGAATATGGGCGCCAGGGTCATCGGCCCGGACGAAGTCCGCAAGAAGCTCAACCTGACGAAGCGCGCACCGCTTTGAACGCGGAATCGGTTGGGAGGAGCCGCCGATGAAGACCGTGAAATTCACCGCCATGAAGGACGGCGACCGCGAGGATTACGCCTTCCTCACCGAGCACGAGATCGACTACGCGGCAAAGACCGGCGAACGGCTACTCGACGCGCTCGTCCGCCTGGATGCGGGCCTCTCGGGCTACAAGATCACCCGGCTCGGCCATTCGCTGCAAGCGGCAACGCGGGCCTGGCGCGACGGCGCCGACACCGACTGGATTGCCTGCGCCTTGCTGCACGACATCGGCGACATCTACGCGCCCTATAATCACGACGAGTATGCGGCGTCGATCCTGAAACCCTTCGTTCGCGAGCAATGCACCTGGGTGGTGGAAAAGCACGGCGACTTCCAGCGCCTCTATTACGCCCATCACCTCGGCGGCAATCCGCACGCCCGCGACCGTTTCGCCGGGCACATCTACTTCGACGATTGCGATGAGTTTTGCGAACGATGGGATCAGTCGAGCTTCGATCCCGACTACGAGACATTGCCGATCGATTTCTTCCGGCCCTTCGTGCTCGAAGTGTTCGCGCGCAAGGCCTATGACGCGTCCGTGATCCGTGCCGGCGAACGCGTCGCCCTCACCGACCCCGCAACAGCCAGCACAAGAACCGGAGCTTCCGCATGAGCATCATCAACAAGGCGGCAGCCATCGGCGGCGGCGTGATCGGCGCCGGTTGGGTCGCGCGGCTGCTGCTCAACGGCATCGACGTATCGATCTTCGATCCCGACCCCGAGGCATCACGCAAGGTCGGCGAGGTGATGAAGGGAGCGCGACGCGCCTACAAGCAGATGCTGCCCGGCGGCTTGCCGAAAGAGGGCAAGCTCACCTTCGCCAAGACGATCGCCGAGGCGGTGGCCGATGCCGATTTAATCCAGGAAAGCGTGCCGGAGCGGCTCGACCTGAAGCACCGCGTGCTGGCCGAAATCGACCTTTATGCGCCGGCCAACGCAATTGTCGGCTCCTCCACTTCCGGCATCAAGCCGACCGACATGCAGGTGGCGATGAAGAAGCATCCGGAGCGGCTGGTCGTCGGCCATCCGTTCAACCCCGTCTATCTGCTGCCGCTGGTCGAGATCGTCGGCGGCGAACAGACCTTTCCCGAGGCGATCGACGTCGCCAAGGAGATGTATGCCTCGATCGGCATGAAGCCGGTGGTGATCCGCAAGGAGATCGAAGCCTTCGTCGGCGACCGCCTGCTCGAAGCGGCATGGCGCGAGGCGCTGTGGCTGGTCAAGGACGGCATCTGCACGGTCGAGGAGCTCGACGACATCATGCGCTATGGCTTCGGCCTGCGCTGGGCGCAGATGGGCATGTTCCAGGTCTATCGCGTCGCCGGCGGCGAGGCCGGCATGCGGCACTTCATGGCGCAGTTCGGCCCGTGCCTGAAATGGCCCTGGACCAAGCTGATGGACGTGCCGGAGTTCAACGACGAGCTGGTCGAGCTGATCGCGACCCAGTCGGACGACCAGGCGCACGGTCTGTCGATCCGCGATCTCGAAAAGATCCGGGACGACAATCTGGTCGCCATCATGGAGGCACTGTCGAAGCAGAACAAAGGCAAAGGCTGGGGTGCCGGCGCCTTGCATAGGGACTACACCAGGCAGTTGGCCAAGCTTGCGGCAAAGAAGCCCAGCGCCTCCAGGGCGGCCGAAAAGGCCAAGGCTGAAAAGCCGAAGAAAAAGAAGAGAGGCTGAGACCATGGATTTTGGTCTTTCGGAGGAGCAGAAGCTCATCGTCGAGACGACGCGGGCCTTCGTCGAGAACGAGCTTTACCCGCATGAGCGCGAGGTTGAACGCACCGGCGTGCTGCGCCGCGAGCTGATCGAGGAGATCAAGGCCAAGGCGATCGAAGCCGGCCTCTATGCCGCCAACATGCCAACGGAAGTCGGCGGCGCCGGGCTCGATGCAGTGACCTGGCTGCTCTATGAAAAGGAACTCGGCCGCGCCAATTACGCGCTGCACTGGACCTGCGTGGCGCGGCCTTCGAACATCCTTCTCGCCGGCACGCCGGAGCAGCGCGAAAAATATCTGTTTCCCTGCATTCGCGGCGAGAAATGGGATTGCCTGGCAATGACCGAGCCGGGCGCCGGCTCCGATCTGCGCGGCATGAAGGCAACCGCCGTGCAAGACGGCGACGACTGGGTGCTGAACGGCACCAAGCATTTCATCAGCCATGCGGACCTCGCCGATTTCGCCATCGTCTTCATGGCCTCGGGTGAGGAAGAGTCTTCGCGTGGAAAACGCAAGAAGATCACCGCCTTTTTCGTCGACAAGGGCACCAAGGGTTTCACCGTGCGCGACGGCTACCGCAACGTCTCACATCGCGGCTACACCAATGCCATCCTCGAATTCGACGATTGCCGGTTGCCGGCCAGTCAGGTTCTGGGCGAGGTCCACAAAGGCTTCGACGTCGCCAATTCATGGCTTGGCGCGACGCGCCTGCAGGTCGGCGCCACCTGCCTCGGCCGCGCCGAGCGGGCGCTTGGCCACGCCGTCGAATACGCCGCGCAGCGCCAGCAGTTCGGCCAGCCGATCGGCAAATTCCAGGGCGTGTCGTTCAAGCTCGCCGACATGGCGACCGAGCTGAAGGCCGCCG
Organism: Mesorhizobium sp. M0174; assembly: GCF_040322275.1. Classification (NCBI taxonomy): domain Bacteria; kingdom Pseudomonadati; phylum Pseudomonadota; class Alphaproteobacteria; order Hyphomicrobiales; family Phyllobacteriaceae; genus Mesorhizobium; species Mesorhizobium sp. M0174. Next base: position 199,745 of record NZ_JAMYTB010000004.1, on the reverse strand, counting down.
ACCTGATGGTGTTCGAAGCCGGCTGGAAGTACGATCAGGGTACCGTCACCGACCAGGACATGGCCATGGCCAAGCTGAAGGCCACCGAGATGCTTGCCTTCGTCGCCGACGAGGCGATCCAGATCCATGGCGGCATGGGGCTGATGGACGACCTGCCACTGGAACGCATCTGGCGCGACGCCCGCGTCGAGCGCATCTGGGAAGGCACTTCGGAAATCCAGCGACACATCATCTCGCGCGCGCTGCTGCGCCCGTTCGGGGGCTAGAGCGTGACCCCAAAAAGTGAAATCCGGTCTTTGGAAAAGATCATGCTCAGACGAAAAGATGACAATGCACAGGCTTGAACGTCTTTTGCGGCCGAAATCGATCGCTGTCTTCGGTGGTGCGCAGGCGGCGGCCGTCGTCGCGCAATCGATCAAAATGGGCTTTGCCGGCGAGATCTGGCCGGTGCATCCGACCAAGGACGAGGTCGCCGGCCGCAAGGCCTATCGCTCGGTGGCCGAATTGCCCAGTGCGCCGGATGCCGCTTTCGTCGGCGTCAACCGGCACTTGACCATCGAAGTGGTCAAGGCGCTGGCGGAGCGCGGCGCCGGCGGTGCGGTCTGCTTCGCCGCCGGCTTTCTCGAAACCGAGGCCTATGACGAAGACGGCGAGCGGCTGCAGGCCGAACTGGTCGAGGCGGCCGGCCAAATGCCGATCATCGGGCCGAACTGCTATGGGCTGATCAATTACGCCGACGGCGCGCTTTTGTGGCCCGACCAGCATGGCGGCATCAGGCTGCCGGAAGGCGGTCGCGGCGTTGCCATCATCACCCAGTCGTCGAACATCGCCATCAACATGACGATGCAGAAACGCGGCCTGCCGATCGCCTTCCTGATGACCGCCGGCAACCAGGCGCAGACCGGGCTTTCCGAAATGGCGCTCGGCCTGATCGAGGACGACCGCGTCACCGCGCTCGGCCTGCATATCGAGGCCTTCGATTCGGTAGCCGGCTTCGAAAGGCTGGCGGCACGGGCACGCGAGCTGAAGAAGCCTGTTATCGCCATGAAGGTCGGCCGCTCCGAGCAGGCGCGGCAGGCGACCGTCTCGCATACCGCGTCGCTGGCCGGCTCGGACGCGGCGTCCGGCGCTTTCCTGAGGCGGCTCGGCATCGCCCGGATCGATTCAATTCCCGCCTTCATCGAGGCGCTCAAGCTATTGCACGTCACTGGCCCCCTGCCCGGCTACCGGCTGTCATCGATGAGCTGCTCGGGCGGCGAGGCGTCGGTCATGGCCGACAGCGCCGAAGGCCGCTGGGTGACGTTTCCGCCACTCACCCCCGAGCACCGCGCGCGGGTCAAATCGACGCTCGGGCCGCTGGTCGCGGTGGCCAACCCGCTCGACTATCACACCTTCATCTGGAACAACGAACCGGCGATGACCGCCGCCTTCACCGCCATGGTGTCTGGCGGCTTCGACCTCAATATGCTGGTGCTCGACTTTCCGCGTCCCGACCGCTGCTCGGACACGGACTGGTGGGCGACGCTGCGCGCCTTCGAATCGGCGCTGAAGACCAACAGCGCGCAGGGCGCGATCGTCTCCTCGTTGCCGGAAAACCTGCCCGAGGAATACACTGCCGGCCTGATGGCGCGGGGCATGGTGCCGCTGTTCGGCATTTCCGAGGCCATGGACGCCGCCCAGGCGGCAGCCTTCATCGGCTGGGCGTGGCGCGAGCCGCAGGCGCAGCCGATCGACACTTCCGCGTCCGGCGCGCCGGCCGGCGACCATGTCACGCCGGACGAGGCCGAGGCGAAGGCGCGGCTCATCGAGGCCGGGCTCCCCGTGCCGAAGGGCGAGCGCGCCGGCAATGCGGTCGAAGCTGTGATCTCCTCGATGGCGCTCGGCTTCCCGGTGGCGCTGAAGGCTCTTGGCGTCATCCACAAGTCCGAGCTCGACGCGGTCCGGCTCAACCTCAGGGATGCCGAATCGGTCAGCACCGCCGCCCATGATCTCGGCCCGCTCGGCACCGGCCTTTATGTCGAGCGCATGGTGCGCGACGGCGTCGCCGAGCTGCTGGTCGGCTTCACTCGCGACCCGATGTTCGGCGCGGTGATGACGCTCGGCACCGGCGGCGTGCTGGTCGAGCTGTTGCGCGACAGCGTCACACTGATGCTGCCGGCGACCCGTGATGACATCGAGGCCGCTTTGCGCGGGTTGAAGCTGTTCCCGCTGCTCGACGGTTATCGCGGTCGGCCGAAGGCCGATGTCGCAGCTGCAATCGATGCGATATCGGGCATTGCTGCTTTCGTGCAGCAAAATGCCGGCGAGATCGAGGAGCTCGACATCAATCCTCTGATCGTCTGCACCGAGAGCAAGGGCGCCTGGATCGCCGACGCGCTGCTGGTGCTGGGAGAGAACAAAAATGTCTGACGTCATCACCACCCGCCGCGAGGGCACGATCCTCGAAGTCATGCTCGACCGGCCCAAGGCCAATGCCATCGACCTGAAGACGTCGCGGCTGATGGGCGAGACGTTCAAGGGGTTTCGCGACGATCCCGACCTGCGCGTCGCCATCGTCAAGACCGCCGGCGACAAGTTTTTCAGCGCCGGCTGGGACCTTAAGGCAGCGGCTGGCGGCGATGCCGTCGACGGCGACTATGGCGTCGGTGGCTTCGGCGGGCTGCAGGAATTGCGCGACCTCAACAAGCCGGTGATCGCCTGCGTCAACGGCATGGCGGTCGGCGGCGGCTTCGAGCTGGCGCTGTCCTGCGACCTCATCTACGCGTCGGACCACTCCTCCTTCGCGCTGCCCGAAATCCGCGCCGGCACGCTGGCCGATGCGGCAACGATCAAGCTGCCGAAGCGCATCCCTTATCACGTCGCCATGGACCTTTTGTTCACGGGCCGCTGGATGGATGTCGCCGAGGCGCATCGCTGGGGCCTGGTCAACGAGGTGCTGCCCAAGGAAAGACTGGAGGACCGCGTCTGGGAGATCGCCCGGCTGCTCGCCAGCGGCCCGCCGCTGGTCTTCGCCGCGATCAAGGAAACGGCCCGGGTCGCAGAATCGCTGACCTTCCAGGATGCCATGAACCGGGTGACGCGCCGGCAACTGCCGACGGTTGACGCGCTCTACGGCTCGGAGGACAATCTCGAGGGCTTTCGCGCCTTTGCCGAAAAGCGCGATCCGGTGTGGAAGGGGAAGTGACGCTGCGGAGATGATGGCGATCCTTCACACCCCCCTCTGCCCTGCCGGGCATCTCCCCCGCAAGTGGGGAGATCGGATGTCGCATCGGATTTCGCCAATTTCCAGCGTTGCAGGACAAGCGGCAAGGCCAAAGCTGCCGATCTCCCCCCTTGCGGGGGAGATGGCCGGCAGGCCAGAGGGGGGTGTCCAAGCTCAACCTTGGCGGCCCATTCGGCGCCCATGACCAACTACAAGAAACTCATCGACGCCGAGACCTGGGCCTTCATCGAACGGACCAATTCGTATTATCCGCCGGATACGATCGACTACACGATCGCCGAGCAGCGCGCGATCTACGACCGGATGTGCCGCGAATTCTCTGCCGGCTATCCGGATGGCGTGACGGCTGAAACCACCGTCATTGCCGCGCCAGCGCACGACGTCCCGATCCGCATTTATCGCAGCGCGGCGCCGAACGCCTCTGCGATGGTGCTCTATGTCCATGGCGGCGGCTACATCCTCGGCGGGCTCAACAGCCACGACGATGTCTGCGCCGAGCTTTGCGCCCGCACCGGCTATGAGGTGGTCTCGGTCGACTACCGGCTGGCGCCGGAACATCTGCACCCGGCCGCCTTCGACGATGCGATGGGCGCCTTCGAATGGGCCACCGCCACTTACGAACGCCCCGTCCTGCTCTGCGGCGACAGCGCCGGCGGCAATCTCGCCTGTGCCGTCAGTCATGCGACGCGTGGCCACGTGACAAAGCCGGTCGGCCAGGTGCTGATCTATCCTGGCCTTGGCGGCGACCGTTCACGCGGTTCCTATGTCACGCATGCCGAAGCGCCGATGCTGACAATGCGCGATCTGGAGTTCTATAACAACATCCGGACTGGCGGAGTGGACGCTACAGGCGACATCACTTTGTCTCCGCTCGCCGACGCCGATTTCGCCTATCTGCCGCCTACCGTCGTGATCACCGCCGAATGCGACCCGTTGTCGTCGGACGGCGAAGCCTATCGCGACCGCGTCGTTGCCGCAGGCGGACGTGCCTGGTGGCTCGAGGAGCCGGGCCTGGTGCACGGCTATCTCAGAGCCAGGCACACGGCCGGCCGCGCCCGCTCGAGCTTTACCCGGATTGTCGATGCCGTGACGGTACTTGGGAAGGGCGAATGGATCTGGTGAGGGCTGTCCTCCTCACCGCGAAGGGCCTTTATCGGCCGCTATAGCTCTACTTGCGGCGTCGGCGGCCGGAGACCCGCCTCAACCAAGGTCCCAAATGAAAGGCGCTCATCAGCAGGTACATCGGGACCATGCCGCCCAGCGGCGACGCGTCTTGCCCGGTCGAGCACATCATATCCGGCGCTCCGCCGAGAAACGTCAGCAGCGCGATGGTTGCGAAGGTCGGCGCGGCCGCAAAGGACAGCCAATCGGCTGCGCCAAGGCCGGCCGGGCTCGCATCGCCGGTGGATCCGCCTGCATGAATCTCGCTCATGGCCATAGTCCTGCATAACGAGCGGGATGCGGTCGAATGAACGTGCATCCCGCTCCTCCAATTGTCCTAGCCGCATTTCCGCGACGCCAAAGACGTTCTATTCGGTGCGGTTCCGGAACGCGGCCTCTCCGGCGTCCGACACCTCGACCCACTTTTTGTCGGGAACGGTTTCGGCGTCGTAATTGTCGTGCCAGTTCCACCACTTGTACGTCGGCGTCTGCGGATAGCCTTCGGGCGAATCCTCCCAAACCTCCTGGCGGCCGAGCGGCGACAGGTCGAGATAGCTCCATACGGTCCCCATCGCCTCGTCGCCGCGGTTGTTGATGAAGTAGGTACGGAACACGCGATCACCATCGCGGATGAACACGTTATGGCCGTGCCACTCGTCAACGCCGAAATCGGCATCGAAGCTGTCGGTGATGGTGTACCAGGGCATCTTCCAGTCCATCCGCGCCTTCAGCCGCGCAATGTCGGCCTGCGGTGCGCGCGAGGCGTAGGCAAGCGTGGTGTCGCGGGCGTTCAGATGGGCAAGATTGCCGACCTGGTCTGCCCCCAGCGAGCAGCCGCGGCAAGCGTGATCGGGCCAGCCGAAGACGCCGGGCTCGAAGAAAGCGCGATAGACGATCAGCTGACGGCGGCCCTCGAACAGGTCGAGCAGGCTCACCTTTCCGTTGGGGCCCTCGAACGTATAGGCCTTCTCCACCGCCATCCACGGCATCCGCCGACGCTCGGCGGCCAAGGCGTCGCGAGCCCGGGTCACGGTCTTCTCCTTCACGAGCAACTGCTGGCGCGCGGCCTCCCACGCGTCAGGCGAAACGACCGGTGGTGTCTTCATCGCGAGCCGCGTCGTCTGCTCGCCTGTGCCATTCTGATGTGCCGTCATTGTGCATCTCCCTTGCTGGTCTGTTGTCGCACCATTCCCGGCGCGACGTGTTGCTGATTGGTCATGAGCCAGGATAGGGGCGATAGCGGATTGGCGAGAGTGACAAGTGTGACGCGATTCCGACGGGTTCGCTGATCACGGCCGACTTCGCTGCCCGCGACGCCTCTGCTCATTCGTGCCGGACTGCTGAATGGGCCGCGCGCCGGCCAGGTAGCGATCATTGTCAAACGGTTCGGCCTGGTTGCTGTCCGGGCTCCACAGCTGCCGGTGCGTTCGTGTGAGATCGCCGAGATAGACATGCAGCGCACCGGATCGCGCGCTGCCCGTATTCGCAACCGCATGCACGGTATTCGACGCCATGTGCACGACGGCAGGCGCTGCGATGTCCTGCCTTTCGGGAACATCGAGTTCGCTGCCGGCAACGGGATAGATGAAGTTCGTCTCGCTGCCCCTGTAGATGCCGATCAAGGCATCCATCAGGTGGTTGTGGGGCGGGTACTGCAGGCCGGGCGACAACGTGATGTGATAGATCGTCAGGTTCGGGCTGGCATGCAAAAGAACCTCGTCGTCGTCTTCTTCGTGAGCGAGTGTTCCCGATGCGTGAAAACGGTTGATGTAATCGCCCAGGACCGTCCTTACCGCTTCGAGGGGATCTGGCCCCTTCGCGGCATTGACGATATCATCGGCAACAGCGTAGAGAGGCGAGTTGGCGGGTAAAGGCATATCAGTTATCCTCCCTGAGATGCTCAGATTTTCAACCTGAGGTGCTCACGCTAGCGAATGTCGATGCCAGCGTCAACCGGACAGCCAAACGGACAAAATATGAAAACGACGAAGTTGACCGCCGAACCGGCAAGGCCGGCCACGGTCGAGGCGACAGCACTGTCAGCCGCCGACGTCCTTCGCAGGGAACAGGCATATGAGCAGCTGAGGAACGACATCATTGCCTGCGTGCTGCGCCCCGGCGAAGCGCTGACCGAAAAACAGATCGGCGATCGATACCAGATCAAAAAGGCAACCATCCGCGCGGCGTTGGCCCGTCTGATGCAGGAAGGTCTGGTCAGGAGCGAGCCGCGCCGCGGCTACGTCGTTGCAACGCTCAGCCTGCGGGACGTCAACGAGATCTTCGATGTCCGCAGCTTGATCGAACCGGAAGTGTTCAGGGTGGCGGCATCGAACATTACCGAGCGCGGGCTGGAGGACATCGGGCTGGCAGCGAGAAAAGTGCTGAAGCCGGAGACGTTGCGTAGTCATGTTGCATTCCTGGCGGCGGATCGTGCGTTTCGTCTGGCCCTTGCGGGGCTCTCGGGAAATTTACGACTGGCGCATCTACTGGACCAGATACTCGACCAGTCGGCGCGGGTTCTCCACCTTGGGTTCAAATCCCGCGACTTCACCCAGTTGATCATCGCCCAGCAAAAGGAACTGGTTCTTGCCTGCGAGGCAGGCGACGTTTCCGGCATCGTCAAACTTGCCCGTTCGCAGTGCCTGTTTCTCAAGAAGCAGGTGCTCGAGGCTTTGCTTGCCGGTTCCAAGCTTCGGGACGTCAATTTGCAGCCCTTCGCCTAGAGCGGTTCTCCTGGAACCGGTAACCGGCTCTAACTATCTGTTTTGCCGCATTTATGCGGGCGCCGAATGATTCCATTTGGCTGCAAAATGCTCAGAGGGAAAGTTGGCCGTTCGGTGCGACCGCCACCTTGGCGCAACGGCGCCGGCGGGGCTTGTTCACCCCACCGAGGAAGATGCCGCCGAGCGACCAGAATGCCTGGCCGCCAAGCGACTGCTCCGGCTCCTGCTCGACGGCCTTTGCCGGCCGCAGTCAGTTCGGCGGCCGCGACAAAGCCGGCAAGGCCGGCGCCGACGATGATCACATCCGCATCGTCGGGCATCTATTTGGCCAAGATCTCGTCCAAAAAACCGGCCCGTTGCAGGATCACGGCCGGCCTAGACTGCCTCCCAGCCTTCCTTCTCGCCGGCGCGGAAGATGGCATCGATGACCTTCTGGTTGAGCACCGATTCTTCCAGGGTGAAGACACGATCCTTGCCACCCTGTGCCGCCCGCGCGAAGGCCTCGACTTCCAGCCGGTACTGTTGCGTGCCGGGAAAGCGGAAGACCTGCGCCTCGCTGTGGTTCTGGTTGTGCAGTTCGACACGGTGATGGTCGTAGAGTCCGGCATTAAACGGTGAGAACACCTCGATGAAGCCCTTCTCACCGTGAAAGACCATCACCTGGCGTGCCGCCATCTGTGTCGACAGGTAAAACGACAACTCGAAGTCGCCGAAATCGGCGCGGATCGAGGAATAGATGTCGGTGCCGAATGTCTTGTCGCGCTCGATCCTCGCCTGGACGCGCAGCGGCTCCTTGCCGGTCGAAAAGCGCGTCGATACCGTCGGATAGACGCCGATGTCGGGCAGCGCGCCGCCGCCGAGATCGAGCTTGTTGCGCATGTTGTTGGGGTCGACATTGTAGTAGGAGAACGCGCCCTGGACATGGCGCAGCCGGCCGATGGCGCCGTTGCCGATCAGCTCGCGCACCTTGATCCATTGCGGGTGGTAGACGACCATGAAGGCTTCGCAGACCAGCACCTTCCTGGCATCGCGCAGCTTGATCAGTGGCGGAATGTCCTTGGCGTCGAGAGCCAGTGGCTTTTCGACCAGAACATGCTTGCCGGCCTCGATCGCCTTGGCTGCCCATTCGACATGCTGCGAGGTCGGCAGCGGAATGTAGACGCCGTCGATGTCGCTGGAGGCGAGCAGTTCCTCATAGGAGCCGAAAGCATGGCGCGCCCCGAAGCGTTCGCCCAGCGCCCGAGCTTTCGACAGATCGCGGCTGGCGATCGCCGACAGCACGCCGTTCTCCGCCTCGACGATTGCCGGTAAAAGCTGCTCGCGGCCGATTTTGGCCGTCGACAAAACACCCCATCGGAACATCAGATTTCTCCTCTCGATTGCAGGCCTGGAGGTTTGCCTGAAATCGGCGGAAAAGCCAATGCGGGAGCATGGTTCCTCGCCCCACCAAGTGGGGAGAGGAACCCAGGTCCTGCAGCGACGGTGAAATCGCAGGGAGAACCGCTCAACCCCTTCTACCCGTCAGCGTCATGTCGAATTCGACGACGTTGGAATAAATCGGCGTGCCGACATCCATGCCATAGCGCGACCGCAACACCTTGCCTGTGACGTGGAACTTTATCGTGCCCGCCTTGAGGCTGCCGAGCTCGGCCGTGAACTTTTCCTGAAAGGTCTTGCCGCGCGCCGTCAGCCGGCCGGTGACAAGGGCCGACGTGTCGCCGGTGCGTTTGACGCTGGTCGAACGGAACTGGATCTCCGGATTGTTGGTCGCGTCGAAAACCGCGTCCGAGCGGAGAAAGGCATCGATGCGACTTTGGCCGGTACCGACGCTTTCGGGGAAGATGGTGAAATTGACCTGGGACCGGCCGACATCGCTGTTGTCGATAAGGATATTGCCCTTGAAGCGGGAGAAAGCACCGTCGAGCCCGCCGCCGCCGAGCTTGGCAATGGAGAAGTGGATGCTGGAACTCCCTGGGCTGATCGTGTAGCTGCCGGCCGCCTCGCCAAGGGCAACGGCGGCAAAAACAGGCATGGCAAAACAAGCGGCGGCTGCCGCAAATCCGAAGATGCGCGCGTACATGGAAATGGTCCTCTTGGCAGGCAACGCTTTCTTGCGTCCTCGCCCCATGAACGAATGAGCCGCCCGCTCTATTCCGTCTCGCGATGTGACGAAGCCGTGATCATGCGCGTCAGCACGGTATCCCTCAGCCAGAAATGATGACGCAGCGCAGCGGCGAGATGCAAAGCGACAAGACCGATGCCGGCATAAGCGAGATACCAGTGCGTCGCTGCCCAGAAGCTTTCTGCCATGTCCGATTCACCAAGCGGCAGATTGGGCATGACGAACAGATTGAACGGCACGCTCGGGATCTCCAGCACCGAGACCGAGACCAGCGCCCAGCCGGACAGCGGCAGAGCGAGCTGAAAAGCATAAAGCGCAAGATGGACAAGCGGCGCCATGCGGCGCTCGAAAGGGCCGACTGAGCGCGGCAGCGGCGGGGCCGGTCTGCCAAGGCGCCAGGCGATGCGCAGGATGACCAGCCCAAGCAATAGGAAACCGAAAGATTTATGCAGCTGAATCAGCTCGAAGGCGGTGCGCTGGCTGGACAGCCGCACCATGACGAAGCCGAGCACGAACTGGCCGATAAAGAGCGCCGCGATCAGCCAGTGAAGGATGATCGCTGTCCAGCCGTAGCCGGTCGGCTGGTGTTTGGGCAGTGCTGACATGGTCTGTGAACGAATGCCAGGTCGGCTTTCTTCCATCCCGGAAAGGCGGTTTCCACTTATGTTTGGAGACGACCAATTGCCGGTGCCAACGGCCGTAAGACGAGCATTCACGCCTGAATAGATTGCCCTCCGCAGTTCCGACGGTGCCCCTATGTACTCACTTTGAAGAAATCGACAAAGGCCCTGAGCGCCGGCCGCATCTGGCGTCGGCTCGGATAATAGACGAAGAAACCATCAAAGGGCGGGCACCAGTCCTCGAGCACGCGAACGAGCTTGCCGGCGGCGAGCGGGTCGCGGACATAGTCCTCGAACACGAAGGCGAGCCCGGCGCCGTCAACCGCAGCATTGGCAATCAGATGGTCCTCGTCGAGGATCAATGGCCCTTGCACCGGGATTTCGATCTCCTCGCCGTTTTTCTCGAATTCCCAGCGATAGATGATGCCGCTGGAGAAGCGGAAGCGGATGCAGCGGTGAGCGGCGAGATCGCGCGGATGCTGCGGCCTGGGCCTGGTCTCGAAGTAAGATGGCGTGCCGAACACCGCGCCGCGAAGGTTCGGCCCGATGCGCACTGCGATCATGTCGCGCTGCAGGCTCTCGCCCAGCCGCACACCGGCATCGAAGCCGCCCTCGACCACATCGGTGAAGCGGTCATCGATGACGATCTCCAGCACGATGTCGGGATAGGCAGCCGCAAAGGCGCCGAGCCTTGGCGTCAGCGCCAGGTGGGCGGCGGTGCGCGGCACGGTCAGCCTGAGATTGCCCGCCGGCCGGTCACGCGCCTCGATCGCCGATTCCAGCGCCAGGTCGATTTCCGACAGCGCCGGCCTGAGGCGCTCGAGCAGTTGCGCGCCCTCCTCGGTCGGAGCGACGCTGCGCGTGCTGCGCGCCAGAAGGCGCACGCCGAGGCGCGCTTCCAGGCTGGACACCGCGTGGCTGACCGCCGACGGCGCGATTGCCAGCTCCTTGGCGGCGCCGCGAAAACTGCCGCATTGGGCGACCGTTGCCAGCACGGCAAGCTGTGAAAGATGTGTTCGCTTCATTGATCTATTTTTGGGAACAGCCCGTGCAAATAAGAGGCGATTATCGAACGCTGCGCAAGACGGTATCTCTGTGGCATCACAACCATCACAACAAGGAGACACGTGATGCAAACCCGCAAGCTTGGCAATGAACTCGACGTCTACCCAGTCGGCCTCGGCTGCATGGGGATGAGCTTTGCCTATGGTGGCCAGCCGGAGGCGGAGGCGATTGCCACGCTGCGCCACGCCGTCGAGATCGGGGTCAATTTCTTCGACACCGCCGAGGTCTATGGCCCCTACGAGAACGAGATCCTGGTCGGCAAGGCGCTGAAGCCGGTGCGTGATCGTGTGACGATCGCGACCAAATTCGGTTTCAAGATCCTCGAAGAAGGCAGCGGCACCGAACGCATGGCCGGCGTCGACAGCCGCCCGGAGCATGTCAAGGCGGTGGCCGAAGCGTCGTTGAAGCGGCTGGATACCGAGATCATCGATCTCTACTACCAGCACCGCGTCGACCCCAGCGTGCCGATCGAGGATACGGTCGGCGCCATGGCCGAGCTGGTACGCGAGGGCAAGGTGCGGGCGCTCGGCCTGTCGGAGGCGAGTGCGGCGACCATCCGCCGGGCGCATGCCGTGCATCCGATCGCCGCGGTGCAGAGCGAGTATTCGCTGTGGAGCCGCGATCCGGAGGAGGAGGTGTTTGCCGTCTGCCGCGAGCTCGGCATCGGCTTTGTCCCCTATAGCCCGCTCGGCCGCGGCCTGCTCACCGGCACGATCGCCAGGCCCGATGTTCTCGGCGCCGACGACTGGCGCCGGGGGTTGCCGCGCTTCCAGGCCGACGCCATGGCGGCCAATGCGGTGGTCGTCGCCGTGCTGGAAAAGATGGCAGCCGAGAAGGACGTGGCGCCGGCGCAGCTGGCGCTCGCCTGGGTGCTGCATCAGGGCGACTTCATTGTGCCGATCCCTGGTGCCCGCAAGATCCGACATCTCGAACAGAATACGGCGGCAGCCGATATCGTGCTGACCCAGGCCGAGGTAGCAGCCATCGGCGATGCGCTGTCGCCGGACAAGGTTGTCGGCAAGCGCTACACCGAGGAGCTGCTGGCCCTGGTCGACGGGTGAACTGCAATCGACAGCGCAATCGAAACGGTGCGTTTCGGCACCCCGTTTCGAATGCCGCAGCGGTGCAAAATAATCGCGAGAAATTGGCACCCCCTCTGTCCTGCCGGACATCTCCCCCTCAAGGAGGGAAATTGGACGTCACCTCGGCTTTCGCCAATCACCGGCGCCGGAAAGGCGGGCAGGGCGATGGAACTGCCAATCGCCCTTCTTGCGGGAGATGCCCGGCAGGGGCAGGTGCCTCGCGCCGACATTCTACCAAGGCACGACAGTAATCTCCGGCCAGCACTCCTGTGCCCGCCTGCCCTTCATCTCATGGGTCCGCTGATTATCCAGCACCCTATTCGGCGTGATGCGGAACGAAAAGATGTCGTCGAGCCCGAACGGTGCCACCAGGTCGAGGCGCCCCTCGGCATCGAAGCGGACGCCGACGGCATGCGTCTTCGACGCAAAATAGCTGACCGATTCGCTAGCGCTCATATAACGCGGGCATTCCTGCCCGAACTTGCTCGGATACCACAGATGCACCCGCGCCTGATTGCGCACCTCGACCGGCAGCTTCAGCCCTTCGAAATGCTCCGCCGCACAACGAATGACCAAATCCTCGGCCTCGTAGGACAGATCGCTCTCATCGAAATAGAACAGGTCGACATCCCGGATGCCGTACCCCGAGGGCTTTCCGGTCAGATGATTCCAGACGCTGTTGTAGAGCGCGCCGGAGACGACCAGCCAGTCGGGGAGGTCAAGCGTGCGCACCCGCGACAGCGTCTCGCCGATCAGCGGATCGGACGAGACGATATCGAGAAAGACTGCACGCTGTTCCTCGAAGGGCAGCCCTGAATAGCGCAAATGGCCCATCGCCCTTTGGACGGCGATTCGCCAGGCGCTCGCAACCCCTCAGCCGCGCAGCACGCCGCCGGTCTGCTTGTGCACGTTCTCGACGATGCGCTTGGCCAGCGCCTCGAAATCCTCGTCGGTCAGCGTCTTTTCGACCGGCTGGATCGACACCTCGATGGCGATCGATTTCTTCGCCGCGCCGAGGGCTGCACCCTCGAAAACATCGAACACCGAGACGCCGGAAATCAGCTTCCTGTCTGCGGCAAGAGCGGCGCGAACGAGTGTGCCGGCTTCGACCGCCTTGTCGACGACGAAGGCGAAGTCGCGCTTGACCGCCTGGAAGGCGGACAGATCGAGCCTTGGCTTTGTCCGCGTCGGCTTGGCCTTAGGCTCAGGCACCGCATCAATGAATACTTCGAAGCCGCAGAGCGGGCCGGAGACGTCAAGCCCTTCCAGCGTCTTCGGGTGGAATTCGCCGAATGTGCCGAGCACGACCTTCGGCCCGAGCTTGATCGTGCCGGAGCGGCCGGGATGATACCAGGCCGGGCCGCCGGCCTCGATCTGCAGCCGCTCGACCGGCGCGCCGCAGGCTTCGAGTGCTGCGATCGCATCGGCCTTGGCATCGAAGACGCCGACGGCGCCGGCGTTGCCGGCCCAATGGCGGCCGGAGCCCTCGAGCTTGGCGGTGCCGCGCCGCACGCCGGCGGCAACGCGCCGCTGCTGGTCGGCGCCGTCGCCCTCGTAAGTGCCCGACACTTCGAACAGTGCGACATCCCCGATGCCCTTGTCGGCATTGCGCTGCGCTGCCGCGATCAGCCCCGGGAGCAGCGACGGCCGCATATCCGACATATCGGCCGCGATCGGGTTGGCAAGCTTTAGCGCCTGCTGGCCGCCGCCGAACAATTCGGCGTGTTTTGCCGGAATGAACGACCAGGTGACGGCCTCCATCATGCCGCGCACGGCAAGCGCCCGCTTGGCGGCGCGGGTGCGTATCTGCAGCACAGTCAGGATTTTGGCGTTGACCGCATCGTGGGAACCGAGCGGCTGCGGCGCGATATTGTCGACGCCGTGGATGCGCATGACCTCCTCGACCAGGTCGGCCTTGCCATCGACATCCGGCCGCCAGGACGGGACCGCGACATTGACGACATCGCCCGTGCCCTCCGGCCTGAAGCCGAGGCGGGCAAGAATGTCGAGGCTCGTCGAGCGCGGCACTTCGATGCCGGTCAGCCGCTTCACTTCCGACAAAGGGAACGAGACGATCTTCGGCCGATGGCCGGCATAGCCGACGACCTCGGTTTGCGCCGGCGTGCCGCCGCAGAAATCGAGCACCAGCTTCGTTGCCAGCTCCACGCCGGGAACCATCATTTCCGGGTCGACGCCACGCTCGAAGCGGTAGCGTGCATCGCTGATGATGCCGAGCGTGCGGCCGGTGCGGGCGGTGGCGATCGGGTCCCAAAGCGCCGACTCGATCAGCACATCGGTGGTGTTCTCGTCACACCCGGAATGCTCGCCGCCCATGATGCCGGCGATCGATTCGATGCCGTCCTGGTCTGCGATCACGCACATCTCAGGCGTCAGCGTGTATTCGCGGCCGTCGAGCGCCAGCACCTTTTCGCCGTCACGCGCCCGGCGCACGGTGAGATTGCCGGTGACCTTCCCAGCGTCAAAAACATGCAGCGGCCGACCGCGGTCGAAGGTGACGTAATTGGTGATATCGACGAGCGCGCTGATCGGCCTCAAGCCGATGGCGAGAAGCCTTTGCTGCAGCCATTTCGGCGACGGTCCGTTCTTGACGCCGCGCACCAGGCGCAGGGCAAAGCCGGGGCAGAGCTCCGGCGCTTCGATCGTCACCTTGACCGGCGTCGCGCCTTTGCCGGGGATCGGCTCTATCGGCGCGCTCTTCAGCGTGCCAAGCCCACTCGCCGCCAAATCCCGGGCGATGCCATGGACACTGGTGGCGTCCGGCCGGTTCGGCGTCAGATTGATCTCGATCAGCGGATCGTCGAGATGGGCATAGGCGGCGAAACTGGTGCCGACCGGCGCATCGGCCGGCAGGTCGATGATGCCGTCATGCTCTTCGGATAATTCGAGCTCACGTTCGGAGCACATCATGCCGTGGCTTTCAACGCCACGGATCTTGCCGACGGTCAGCGTCACGTCGATGCCGGGGATATAGGTGCCCGGTGCCGCAAAGGCGCCGATCAGGCCGGCGCGGGCGTTCGGCGCTCCACACACGACCTGCACCGGCGGCTTGCCGTCGCCGGTGTCGACGGTCAGCACGCGAAGCCGGTCGGCATCTGGGTGCTGCACCGCCGTCACCACCTTGGCGATGACGAAGGGGGCTAGGCTCGCCCGGTCGTCGACATGCTCGACTTCAAGGCCGATCGAGGTGAGACGCTCGACGATTTCCGCCAGCGAGGCGTCGGTCTCGAGATGGTCTTTGAGCCAGGAGAGGGTGAGTTTCATGACTGTGTTCCGTCTGGTCTGGGCACGTTGCACTTGAAGCTATGCGGCCGCGCGTCCGACATGTGCAGGAAGGCGAGCTGTCCGCGGATTTGCTGCTGCAGCCCGCTCGTCACGCGCTCAGGCCACCGAACAGCGTTGGCATGTCGAGCGGCCTAAAACCGTAATGCGAAAGCCAGCGGACATCGGCGTCGAAGAAGGCGCGCAGATCCGGCATGCCGTATTTCAGCATGGCGATGCGGTCGATGCCCATGCCCCAGGCGAAGCCCTGGTATTCGTCAGGATCGAGGCCACCGTAACGGAGCACATTGGGGTGCACCATGCCGCAGCCGAGGATCTCCATCCAGTCGGAGCCTTCGCCGAAGCGCACCTCGCCCGGCCGCGAACGATCGCACTGGATGTCGACCTCGAGGCTGGGCTCGGTAAACGGGAAGAAAGACGGCCGGAAGCGCATCTTCACGCTCGGCACCTCGAAGAAGGCCTTGCAGAACTCCTCCAGCACCCATTTCATGTTGGCGACGTTGGCCGACTTGTCGATCACCAGCCCCTCGACCTGATGGAACATCGGCGAGTGGGTGGCATCGGAATCCTGCCGGTAAGTCTTGCCGGGGATGACGATGCGGATCGGCGGCTTCTGCATCTCCATGGTGCGGATCTGCACCGGCGAGGTGTGGGTGCGCAAAAGCTTGCGTTCGCCCTGCGCGTCCGGCTGGAAAAAGAAGGTGTCGTGCATCTCGCGCGCCGGGTGGCCTTCCGGGAAGTTCAGCGAGGTGAAGTTGTAATAGTCGGTCTCGATGTCGGGACCTTCGGCGATGGCAAAGCCGAGATCGCCGAAGATCGCCGCGATCTCGTCGATGACCTGGCTGATCGGATGGATGCGGCCGCGCTCGGCCGGCGATTGCCTGACCGGCAGCGTCACGTCGACCTTCTCGGCGGCGAGACGCGCCATAATCGCCGCGTCCTTCAGCTCGGCGCGGCGAAGAGAAAGCGCCTCGGTGACGCGGTTCTTGAGGCCGTTGATCGCCGGGCCCTTGACCTGGCGCTCCTCGGCGCTCATCGAGCCAAGCGTCTTCAGCATCTCGGAAACCGAGCCCTTCTTGCCGAGGGCCGAGACACGCACCGCCTCGATCGCCTGCTCGTCGGCGGCCGAGGCAATCTCGGCCATCAGGGAATGTTCGAGAGTTTCCATGTCACTCATGTTCCAGATCCGATTGGAAGCAAAGAAAAACCCGCGCCAGCCCTGCCAGCGCGGGTTTCCCAAATCAAGTGTCGAATAGCTTGGGAAGCGCTGGTCTTAAGCGACAGCGCTTTCAAAAGCATTCGGCGTGGTGTTCTTGAGATATTCGAGCGCGACCTTGGCCTTGGCCACGAGTGCGGCGAAGGCCTGCGGCTCGTGGATGGCCATGTCCGACAGGATCTTGCGGTCGATCTCGATGCCAGCCTTGTTGAGACCGTCGATGAAGCGGCCGTAGGTCAGGCCATGCTCATGCGTCGCCGCATTGATGCGCTGGATCCACAGCGCGCGGAACGAACGCTTGCGATTCTTGCGGTCGCGATAGGCGTACTGCAGCGACTTTTCCACCGCCTGCTTGGCGATGCGAATGGTGTTCTTACGGCGGCCGTAAAAACCCTTGGCGGCTTTCAGGACCTTCTTGTGCTTGGCGTGCGAGGTGACGCCTCTCTTTACGCGTGCCATGTCATGATCTCCTTAAAAGCAATTCCAGGAAAAGTGCCTAGCGGTTTTCCGTTCGGAATTGCGTAAAACAAATGCGTGTCCAGACCGAATGCTCTTATTTTGGCGCATGATGTTTCCAAAAAGTCTGCAACTTTTTGGCATCATGCCTTAGAGGCCGTTCGGCAGAAAATTCTTGATGACCTTCTTGCCGTCCGGTTCAGCCAGAACCATCGTGCCGCGGGCATTTCGAATGAACTTGTTGGAACGCTTGATCATGCCGTGACGTTTGCCGGCCGCAGCCGACAGAACTTTACCCGTACCTGTGATCTTGAACCGCTTCTTAGCGGCCGACTTGGTCTTCATCTTGGGCATTTTGCTACTCCGTTTATATGCGCACCAATGCGCCTTTTGTTCGCTTCAGGCCGACCAAAGCCCGAAAAGCAAATGAAACCGCCACGGCATGCCCTGCCGGGCGGTTTTTTGGGAACGGCGGTCCTATACGTCAAAGCGGGCTGGCGCGCAACACCCCGTACCGAGCAACACTGCACTCAGCAACACTGCACTCAGGGGAGACGGAACAGCACCGGCAATATGCCGGACTGCTGGGCGCCGTCGATCAGTTCGAAAGCCGGCAAGGCAACCAGGAAGACCAGACCGTCCAGCAGCGTGGTTCGCAGCAGGCGCGGCTTGAAGCCGCGGGTGTCGCCTTCCTGGTACAGCGACAGCTTCGGAAAAAAGCGCGGCACTTTCGCCAGGTAGGCCTGGTATGGCGCGCCGAGAACCTCCTTGAGGAATTTCTCCTCGCGCAGGATAACGATGTAAAAGGCACCAGCGCAGAGCGCTGCAAAGCCGATCGTGGCGGTGATCGAGCCGATCTGTGCGCCGACACCGGCGGCAGCTAAAGTAGAGAAGACATAGAGCGGGTTGCGGGTGATCGAATAGGGGCCGCCGGTCACCACTTCGGAGGATTTGCGACCGCCGATATAGAGCGTCGACCACAAGCGCCCGACGATGCCGAGAAAGATCAGCACGACGCCAACCATTTCGATCGTTTCATGCACAGGCGTATCGGGCGGAAAAACCGACTGCCCGAACAAAAGCATCACGAACAGGACGACGACGACGACGGCAAGCACCATCCTGCGCGTGTGCTGGTAGCTGCCCAGCCCATATTTGGCTTCCGAATGCTTGACGTCATTGACCATGTCGGGAATCCGATCGTCGAGGGAACCAGAGCGTCTTTGCTCTCGCCGGCGATCGCAGCGTCTGGCCAAGAAAACAGGCGCCCCGCCGATCGCCGGGACGCCTTGCAACATGATTCAGGCGGATTTTATGCACGTCGCCCAAAAGTGCGCAGCGGTTTTGCGACAAGGACATCCACAAAACAGAACTAAAGCGCAACGCGCTTTAGCGGGGCGCCAGCACCATCATCATCTGGCGGCCTTCGAGCTTCGGTTCGGCTTCGACCTTGGCGATGGGCGCCACTTCCTCGCGAACCTTGTTCAGAAGCTGCATGCCGAGTTCCATATGCGCCATCTCGCGACCGCGGAAGCGCAATGTCAGCTTGACCTTGTCGCCTTCCTCGAAAAAGCGCCGGACAGCCTTCATCTTGGTTTCGTAGTCGTGGCTGTCGATGTTCGGGCGCATCTTGATCTCCTTGATCTCGATGACCTTCTGGTTCTTGCGCGCCTCGGCCGCCTTCTTCTGGTTGGCGTATTTCAGCTTGCCGAGATCGAGGATCTTTACGACGGGCGGCACTGCATTGGGCGATATCTCGACCAGGTCGAGCCCAGCCTCTTCGGCGAGCAGCAATGCGTCGTTGATGGAGACATCGCCGCGGTTCTGGCCTTCGGCGTCGATTAGCTGGACCCGGGGAACCCGGATGTCACGGTTGGAGCGCGGGCCTTCCTTGGTGGGCGCCGCTGCTTTGAAAGGTCTGCGAATGGTCGTGGTCTCCTTGAGCCGTTTCGTTAAGGGGTTCTTCAGTTCAGAATTGCGAACGCGCAATGTGGTGAGCGCGCGGTCGGAGTCAATAGCACAGCATTCTCAGGAAATCACCTGCCCGATGAATGCTCCTCTGCACCAAGCGAAGAAAGTAGCAGAGCACTTTTCGTTGAACCCCCGCTTGTGCCAAAAGACCGGCGTGAGGGAATACATCATGAGCACCACCCCGATCTTCCTAGACGTCGACGGGACGAGCATCGCGGTCAGGCATGCGGCAGGTGCCGAGCCCGGCATCGTGTGGCTTGGCGGCTACAAATCCGACATGCTGGGCACCAAGGCCGAAACCTTGTCGGAATGGACGCGCAAAGAAGGCCGCGCCTTCCTGCGCCACGATTATTCCGGCCACGGCGAATCGAGTGGCGCCTTTGCCGACGGCACCATCTCGAAATGGCTGGGCGAGAGCCTGGCGGTTTTCCGCCGCTTCACCCGGGGCAGGCAAATCCTGGTCGGTTCGTCGATGGGCGCCTGGATCGCGCTGCGCATGGTGCAGGAGTTGCGCAAGGCGGGCGAGAACAGCGTCGCCGGCCTTGTGCTGCTGGCGCCGGCGCCCGATTTCACGTTCGAACTGGTGGAGCCGGTGCTGACCGGGGCGCAGAAGCGCGACCTCAGGAAAAAGGGCTTTTTCGAAGAGCCGTCGGACTATTCCGCCGAACCGTACATCTACACGCGCGCACTGATCGAGGACGGCCGCAACAACCGGGTGATGACCGGGCCGATCGACACGCACTGTCCGGTCCACATCCTGCAAGGCCTGGCCGATCCCGACGTGCCGTCGAGCCATGCGTTGAAGCTGGTCAGCCTGCTGCCGGCCGACGACGTCACGCTGTCGCTCATCCCCGACGGCGACCACCGCCTCTCGCGGCCACAGGATCTCGACATGCTGGTGCGGACGGTGGACGCTATGGTGCGGCAGGCGGGATAGAGGCATGCGCATTTCCATTCCGGTGTCCGCCTTCGTCGCGGCGATCGTCGGCTTCGGCGGTACGCTGGCCATCGTCATTGCCGCCGCCAAGGCGGTCGGCGCAACGCAGGTCGAGACCGCAAGCTGGGTGACGGCGCTTTGCCTGGCGATGGCGATCGAGAGCCTGTGGCTGTCCTGGCGCACAAAAATGCCGGTCATCACCGCATGGTCGACGCCAGGCGTGGCGCTGATCGCCGCGTCGACCGGCTTTTCGATGGGTGAGGCGGTTGGCGCCTTCGTCGTCACCGCGGTCCTGCTGATCGCCACAGGCCTGTTCGGGCCCTTGACCAAGCTGATCGCCAGAATACCGGCGTCCGTCGCGTCCGGAATGCTGGCCGGCATCGTCGTCACCTTCGCCATCAATGCGGTCAAGACCGTTCCCGTCGACCCCTGGCTGATCCTGCCGCTGGTTGCGGCGTTCTTCGTCATCCGCCTGTTCAACCCGGCGCTGTCGGTGCTGCTGGTGCTGATCGGCGGCGGTCTCGCCGCCTTCCTCACCGGCCGGGTCGGCGGTCTGCCGGCACCGGAACTCTCGAGCTTGACACTGGTGATGCCGCAGTTCACCGCCACTGCAATCATCGGCCTCGCCTTGCCGCTCTACCTCGTCACCATGGCCTCGCAGAACCTGTCCGGCCTCGCCGTTCTGAGGGCAGCCGGCTATCATCCCAAACCCGGGCCGCTGATCGGCGTCACCGGCCTGTTTTCGCTGCTGACGGCGCCGTTCGGCGCCTCGACCACCAATCTGGCGGCAATCTCGGCGGCGATCTGCACCGGGCCCGACGTGCATCCCGATCCGGCCGAGCGCTGGAAGACCGGGCCGTTCTATGCGTTGGCCTATCTCGTCTTTGCCCTGTTCGGCGCCTCGCTGGTGGCGATCTTCGCCGTATTGCCGCAGAGCCTGATTGCGCTGGTCGCCGGCCTGGCGCTGATGGCGCCGCTCGCCAATGCACTGTCGATCGCCTTGAAAGACGAGGACGAGCGGATGGCCGCCACCGTCACCTTCGCCGTTACCGCATCGGGGCTGACGCTGTTCGGCGTCGGCGCGGCGTTCTGGGGGCTGATAGCCGGATTGGTCGTGCTTTTCCTCGAAAAGCTCAAAAAGCGATAATCATTTCAGCCGCTTGTCCGGTTTTGGCGATCGCTGTCTTGAATCGCCGTTTTCTCCATCCCATTTCGATTCAACGCAGCCGGATTTGGCTGTCTCCAACTGAAGGATTGGGAGAAATGAACACATCTGCATTGATCCGTCCGGCCTGGACGCCGGCGACCATCGCGTTGATGGTGATCGGGTTTATGGTGTTCTGGCCGCTCGGCTTCGCCATGCTCGCCTACATCATCTGGGGCGACCGGCTCGAGGGCTTCAAGCGCGACGTCAACCGCGCCACCGACGGCATCTTTGCCGGCTGCCGCCGCGGTTCCGACAAGGCCGCGCGCTGGGGTCATGGCTCCGCCCGCACCGGCAACGTCGCTTTCGATGACTGGCGCGAAAAGGAACTCGAGCGTCTTGCCGAGGAACGCCGCAAGCTGGACGAGATGCTGAGCGAGTTCGACGAATATGCCCGCGAGTTGCGCCGCGCCAAGGACCAGGAAGAGTTCGATCGCTTCATGGCCAATCGCAACAAGTCGACGTCCCCCACGACCGGGTCGGCGACGAACAACAAACCCAGCGGCAAGTCCACGCCAGGCCTGCTCGACGAGTAAGGTCCCGTGCGCAGATAGATAATCCAACGGCGTCGCGTCAGCGGCGCCGTTTCTTTTTTGTTCTAGTCGTTTCCCTCGAATCACGTATCGTCCCGGAATGTCCTTCGGCTTCTTTCGCACCCCGACGAAACCCAAGCCCACGCCCGTCGTGGAGCGCGAGCATTGCGTTGCCGGCCGCACGCTGCCGCTCAAGATCGTCGAGAACGACCGGGCGCGGCGCCTGACGCTGCGCATCGATTCCGGTGGCCGTGGTCTGCGCATCACCGTGCCGCCGGGGTTGCGGCGCGGCGAGGTGGAAAAATTTCTCGACCGCCATCAGGACTGGCTGGAGCAAAGGCTGGCCAAAGTGCCGAACCGGCCGCAGGTCCGGCCCGGCATCAAGATACCGGTGCGCGGCGTGCCGCATCGCATCGTCCATGAACCGTCGAAACGCGGCACCGTCACGCTGTCGCGCGACGAGCGCGGGCCGCTGATGATCGTGCATGGCGAACGCGTGCATCTGCCGCGCCGCATCGCCGATTTCCTCAAGCGCGAAGCCAAGCGCGAGATCGAGGCGCTGGTGACCAAGCACAGCGCGGCGATCGGCAAACGGGCCAAGGCGATCCGTTTCAAGGATACGTCGAGCCGCTGGGGGTCCTGCACATCGGACGGCAATCTGTCGTTTTCCTGGCGCATCATGATGGCGCCGCGGCCGGTGATAAATTACCTCGTCGCGCACGAAGTGGCGCATCTCAAGGAGATGAACCACGGGCCTAAATTCTGGAAGTTATGCGAGCAGCTTTGCCCGGATACCGAGCGCTGCAAGGATTGGCTCAAGCGCAATGGCGGCGCGCTGCAGGCGATCGCGTTCGAGTAGTTGTCCGATCAATCGTCATTCGCCGCGTTCAACTCCTCCGGCCGCAACCCCTCATCGACATGGCGGGGCCAGGGCAGAAAATCCTTCTCGAAGCTCTCGTTGCTGAAATAAGCCAGCGCCCGGTGCGCCTCGGCGCCGTTGAAAGCCGCCTTGTCCATCAAATGAGCGATGACTTCATGGGCCTGCGCCAGCTTTTGCCTGAGTTCCGCGACGGTCTTTTCCGGCATGGTCTTTGTTCTCCCGCCTTTGTGCCTGAGCAAGTAGCGTTGTGCTCTTATATCAGCAAGGTAGCGCGTTCCGCTCTTACATTAGCAAGGTAGCGCGTTCCGCGCTGGCGGCAAACAGGATGCTTTTTCTCGACTCTTTGGCCGTTTCGTGCCAATCCCGCGCCATGGCGCTCGACATCAAGATATGCGGGTTGAAGACCGACAAGGCACTGGCTGCGGCATTGGCCGGCGACGCCAGCCATGTCGGCTTCATTTTCTTTGCCAAAAGCCCGCGCTATGTCGAGCCGGCGGAAGCCGGCCGCCTGCGCGAAGCGGCGCGCGGCAAGGCCAAGGCGGTTGCCGTGACGGTCGACGCCAGCGATGCGTTCCTGGACGAGATCGTTGAAAAGATGCAGCCCGACATGCTGCAACTTCACGGCGCCGAGCCCCCCGAGCGGGTGGCCGAGGTGAAGGCCCGCTACGGCTTGCCGGTGATGAAGGCGCTGCCGGTCAGCGAGGCTGCCGATCTCGGGCGGGTCAAACCCTTCATCGGCATTGCTGACCGCTTCCTGTTCGATGCCAAGCCGCCTAAGGGTTCGGAATTGCCGGGCGGCAACGGTCTTGCCTTCGACTGGCGCATTCTGGCTGGCCTTGACGCCGGTGTTGATTACATGCTTTCCGGTGGGCTCAATGCCGGCAATATCGGCGACGCCTTTCGGCTGGCGAACCCGCCCGGAATAGATGTTTCCTCGGGCGTGGAGAGCGCGCCGGGCGTCAAGGAACCGGCGCTGATCGAACAATTTTTCCGCGCCGTCGGGGCAGCACGCGACAACCGCGCCGCCTGACCACGCTTCAAACCTCAGACCAGGAGATCGGCGATGGACAAGCCGGCGATACCGAATTCCTTCCGCACCGGCCCCGACGAGCAGGGCATGTTCGGCATTTTTGGCGGTCGTTTCGTTGCCGAAACGCTGATGCCGCTGATCCTCGAGCTGGAGCGGCACTGGAACGAGGTCAAGAACGACCCGAATTTCAAGGCCGAACTGACCGATCTCTCGACGCATTACGCCGGGCGGCCGTCGAAGCTCTATTTCGCCGAAGGCCTGACCAGGCATCTTCGTGAGGTGTCCTTGGCAAAGGGCGTCGGGGGCGGCGCAAAGGTCTATTTCAAGCGCGAGGACCTGAACCACACCGGCTCGCACAAGATCAACAACTGCCTCGGCCAGATCCTGCTCGCCAAGCGCATGGGCAAGACGAGGATCATCGCAGAGACCGGCGCCGGCCAGCATGGCGTCGCTTCCGCCACGGTCGCGGCGCGCTTCGGGCTTCCTTGTATCGTCTATATGGGCGCGACCGATGTCGCCCGGCAAAGCCCCAACGTCTTTCGCATGAAGCTTCTGGGCGCCGAGGTGCGGCCGGTGACGGCCGGCCACGGCACGCTGAAGGATGCCATGAACGAGGCCCTGCGCGACTGGGTGACCAACGTCGACGATACCTATTACCTGATCGGCACCGCCGCCGGCCCGCACCCCTATCCGGAGTTGGTGCGCGACTTCCAGTCGGTGATCGGCACCGAGGCGCGCGCCCAGATCCTCGAGCAGGAAGGCCGGCTGCCGGACACCATCATCGCTTGTGTCGGCGGCGGTTCCAACGCTATCGGCCTGTTCCATCCCTTCCTCGATGACAGTGAGGTGCGCATCATCGGCGTAGAAGCCGGAGGCCGCGGCCTCGACGGCCTCGAGCATTGCGCCTCGATGAGTGCCGGCGCGCCCGGCGTGCTGCATGGCAACCGTACCTACCTCCTGCAGAACGCCGACGGCCAGATCATGGACGGCCACTCGATCTCGGCCGGCCTCGACTATCCCGGCGTCGGGCCGGAGCACTCATGGCTACGCGATTCCGGCCGCGTCGACTACGTGCCGATCCTCGACAGCGAGGCGCTGGAGGCGTTCCAGTTGACGACACGCGTCGAGGGCATCATTCCTGCGCTTGAATCGGCCCATGCCATCGCACAGGCGGTGAAGATCGTGCCTGACATGGACAGGGACCAGATCGTCATCGTCAACCTGTCCGGCCGCGGCGACAAGGACGTGCATACGGTGGCCAACATGCTGGGCATGGAGATCTGATCATGGCCACCCGTATCGACCGCCGCATGGCAAAGCTGAAGGCCGAGGGCCGACCGGCACTCGTAACCTATTTCATGGGTGGCGACCCTGACTACGACACGTCGCTTTCGATCATGAAGGCGCTGCCCGGCGCCGGCAGCGACATCATCGAGCTCGGCATGCCGTTTTCCGATCCGATGGCCGACGGCCCGGCGATCCAGGCGGCCGGCCTGCGGGCGCTGAAGGGCGGCCAGACACTGGCCAAGACACTGAAGATGGCCTCGGAATTCCGCGCCGGCGACAGTGAAACGCCGATCGTCTTGATGGGCTATTACAATCCGATCTACATCTACGGCGTCGAGCGCTTCCTGAGCGACGCGCTGGCCAGCGGCATAGACGGGCTGATCGTCGTCGACCTGCCGCCGGAGATGGACGAGGAACTTTGTATCCCGGCACTCAAGGCCGGCATCAATTTCATCCGGCTGGCGACGCCGACCACCGACGACAGGCGCCTGCCCAAGGTGCTGCAGAACACCTCCGGCTTCGTCTATTATGTGTCGATGACCGGTATCACCGGTTCGGCGCTGGCCGACACCGGCAAGGTGGCGGCAGCTGTCAAACGCATCAAGAGCCATACCGACCTGCCGGTCTGCGTCGGCTTCGGCGTCAAGACAGCAGAGCAGGCGCGCATCATCGGCGCGTCGGCCGACGGCGTCGTTGTTGGCACCGCGATTGTCAATGCAGTCGCCAACGTGCTCGGGCCGAAGGGCGAAAAGACCGCCGA
The DNA here is from genome assembly GCF_040322275.1 of Mesorhizobium sp. M0174. Lineage (NCBI taxonomy): Bacteria > Pseudomonadati > Pseudomonadota > Alphaproteobacteria > Hyphomicrobiales > Phyllobacteriaceae > Mesorhizobium > Mesorhizobium sp. M0174. The sequence goes on along the minus strand of NZ_JAMYTB010000004.1, from coordinate 174,175 downwards.
TCCGGCCGAGGCCGTCGCCACACTGGTCAGCGGGCTTTCGCAAGGGGTTCGCGCGGCTCGCCTTGCTGCCGCCGAATAATCTTCCTACGTCTTCTTAAGGGACAGGAGCCGAAGCGATGAACTGGATCACCAATTACGTCCGTCCGAAGATCAATTCGATGCTCGGCCGCCGCACCGACATGCCAGAAAACCTGTGGATCAAGGATCCCGAGACCGGCGAAATGGTGTTCCATAAGGATCTGGAGCAGAACCAGTTCGTCATCCCGTCCTCCGGCCACCATATGAAGATATCGGCTAAGGAACGGCTGAAATTCTTCCTCGACGACGGCAAATACGAGACGCTCGAGAACCCCAAGGTCGTTCAGGATCCGCTCAAGTTCCGCGACGAGAAGCGCTACGCAGACCGGCTGAAGGATGCCAAAGCCAAGACCGGCATGGAAGACGCCATCATCAATGCGCTGGGCACGGTCGAAGGCGTGCCGGTGGTGGTGACGGTGCAGGATTTTGCCTTCATGGGCGGCTCGCTCGGCATGGCGGCAGGTGACGCCATCGTGCATGGTTTCGAGGTCGCCTTGCAGCGCAAGCGGCCGCTGATCCTGTTTGCGGCCTCCGGCGGCGCCCGTATGCAGGAAGGCATCCTGTCGCTGATGCAGTTGCCGCGGACCACGGTCGGCGTCGACAGGCTGAAGGAGGCCGGCCTGCCCTACATCGTCGTCCTGACCAACCCGACGACCGGCGGCGTCACCGCCTCCTACGCCATGCTGGGTGACGTGCATATTGCCGAGCCAGGCGCGCTGATCGGCTTTGCCGGACCGCGTGTCATCGAGCAGACGATCAGGGAAAAACTGCCCGAAGGCTTCCAGCGCGCCGAATATCTGATGGAACACGGCATGGTCGACATGGTGGTGTCACGGCTGGAGATGCGCCAGACGATTGCGCGGCTGCTGAGAATGCTGCTCAAGCTGCCGGAAGAGCAAAAACCGCAGGAGCCGGAGATCCTGCCGCCGTCGGTGATTCCGGCCGAAGCCCGGCCGCACGCCTGACGCGACAGCCCGCGGCGCGAGCGGCTGTTGTGTGCCGTTGCGCACGCGCCTAGGATTCTCCCATGACCACGCTTGCCGCGGACCGCGAAATCGAAAGCCTGATGGCGCTTCACCCGAAGGGCTTCGACCTTTCGCTCGACCGCATTTCGCGGCTGCTCGAACGCCTCGGCAATCCGCAGGACCAGCTGCCGCCGGTCATCCACATCGCCGGCACCAATGGCAAGGGCTCCTGTGCCGCCTTTTCACGGGCGCTGCTCGAAGCAGCCGACTACCGCGTCCACGTCCACACTTCGCCACACTTAGTGAACTGGCACGAGCGCTACCGGCTGGCCGCCGATGGCGGCGGCAGGCTGGTTGACGACAAGGTCTTCGCCGAAGCCATCGCCCGGGTCGCCGAGGCCAATCAAGGCCAGAAGATCACCGTCTTCGAAATTCTCACCGCCGTCACCTTCCTGCTGTTTTCCGAACATCCGGCCGATGCCGTCATCCTCGAGGTCGGCCTTGGCGGCCGCTTCGACGCCACCAACGTCATCGCCGAGCCGGCCGTGTCGGTGATCATGCCGGTCTCGCTCGACCACGAAGCCTATCTCGGCGACCGCGTCGAGCTGATCGCCGCCGAAAAGGCCGGCATCATCAAGCGCGGGTGCCCGGTCGTCATCGGCGCGCAGGAAAGCGAGACGGCCCAGCAGGTGCTCATCGAAACCGCCGAACGGCTCGACTGCCCCGCCTTCGTCTATGGCCAGGATTTCCTTGCCTATGAGGAAAACGGCCGCATGGTCTATCAGGACGAAGATGGATTGATGGATCTGCCGCCGCCGCGCCTGCCGGGGCGCCATCAATTCGCCAACGCGGCGGCGGCGATCGCGGCGGTCAAGGCGGCCGGCTTCGAGATCAGCCACCGCGCTGCCGAGAAGGCGATGGCGAATGTCGCCTGGCCGGGCCGCATGCAAAAGCTGCCGCAAGGCCGGTTGAGCGAACTGGCGCCGAAGGGCGCCGACATCTGGCTCGACGGCGGCCATAATCCCGGCGCCGGCGTGGTCGTCGCTGAGGCCCTGGCGGAGCAGGAGGAAAAGAACCCGCGGCCGCTGTTCCTGATCTCGGGCATGATCAACACCAAGGACCAGAGCGGCTATTTCCGGGCCTTCAAAGGGCTGGTGCGGCACGTCTACACCGTGCCGGTGAGCATGAGCGACGCCGGCGTGCCGAACGACCAACTGGCGACCCGCGCCATTGAGGCAGGCTTGTCGGCCGAACCGGTTAGTTCCGTTGCAAGCGCACTGATGCTGCTGCGCGACACATGGGACGGACCGCCGCCGCGTATCCTGATCGGCGGATCGCTTTACCTGGCCGGCGCGGTACTGGCCGAAAACGGCACGCCGCCAACCTGAGGCGTGCGTTCGCCCGGGCCGCGATGACGCCACACCTGTCAGATCACCGCGAGGAGCCAATCATGATCAAGGTAAAGCAGCTCGCACACGTTTGCATTTTCGCGAATGACCTGGAGATGACGCGAAGCTTCTATCGGGACGTCCTCGGAATGGACACTCAGTTCAATTTCCTGCGCGAGGGGAAGATTTTCGGCTTCTACCTCAATTGCGGCAGCCGCAGCCACGTCGAGGTGTTCCAGAAAGACGGCGCAAGCTATAGCGACTTGAACCAGATCAACCACTTCTGCCTCGAAGTGGAAAACATCGACGCCGCGATCGCCCATCTGAGGTCAAAGGGGGTCGATGTCACTTCCAAGAAACGCGCGTGCGATGACACCTACCAGGCTTGGATCCGCGACCCCAACGGTGTGAAGATCGAACTGTTCGAATACACTGAGAAAAGCGCACAATTCGTCGGCGGCGATCGTATCGCGGATTGGTGAATAGCGCCGCGCCGGACAATTGTAGCGGCGCAGCCGGTGGTTGGTGGACTACTTCAGTTCGACCTCGATGAAGGCGAATTCGCCATCGTTTGCGCTGATGACGTCATGTTCGACGCCCTCATTGCGGAAATACGGCGCGCCCTTCTTCATTTCGGCAAAAGATTCCCCATCCTTGGTCAGGAGCTTCACCTTGCCGTCGGTCAACGGCACGATCACATAGTCGTGGCCATGGCGGTGCCAGCCGGTGTTGTCGCCCGGGGCGAAACGGTATTCGGTGACAATGACTCGCTCATTGTCGATGAAGACGGTGGCCTTGGCGGATCCGGTCATATCGCTCCTCCTGCTCTAAGCCAGACAAGAGCATGAGACGACAAGTGGCGAGTGCCAGATCTGCGGATCGGTGGCGCCACAAGAAAGCCCGGCGCGAGGCCGGGCTTTTCTGCAAAATTCTGGTCGGATCAGGCGAGGCTGCCGTTGATCCAATGCGACAATGCCGTTTTCGGCGCAGCACCGACCTTCATGTCGGCGACTTCGCCGCCCTTGAAGATCATCAGCGTCGGGATCGAGCGCACGCCGAACTGCGCGGCCAGCTCAGGATTCTCGTCTATGTTGAGCTTGGCGATCTTTATCTTGCTGCCGAGTTCGATGGCGATGTCCTCGAGCGCCGGGGCGATCATCTTGCACGGGCCGCACCATTCCGCCCAGAAATCGACCACGACGGGCTCCTTGGCGTTGAGCACGTCGGCCTGGAAATTGCTCTTGTCGACCTTGACGGTGGCCATGCTGAGATCCTTTCGATTTGTTCGTCGCACCAAATGTGGTGGTGATCGCGTCCGTCTTCAAGCAAGTGTTGTGTCACGCTCCCGTGAGTCTAGCAAGCGCGTCGTCCATGGCCGCTGCCGGCAGATCGATCAGCCGCGGCGCCTCGGTGAACAGCAGCGCCGCCGAGACCTCGCGTCCCGGATAGAGCGGCTGAAGCAGCGCGCGATAGAGTGCGAGCTGCAGAACATAGGCTTGCGGGACTTCGGCGAGCGTAGCTGGCGCTGGCCGATTGGTCTTGTAGTCGACGATCGAAACCTTGTCCGGCGTTACTGTCAGCCGGTCGATCTTGCCGGAAATCGAGCGCAGTTTTCCCCTCACCTCCAGGCTGCCCATGATGGCGATTTCAGCGCGCGAGTCTGGCGCAAACAGCGGCGCGAAGCGGCTGTCAGCAAGAATTCTGAAAACGCCAGCCAGGGCCTTGTCGCGCTCGTCGTCGGGCCATGCCGCGCCGGCTCTTGCCAGATAGCGTTCGGCGGCATCCCGGCGTTTTCCCTCGTCGATGCCGGGCAGCATCTGCAGCAATTTGTGCAGCGCCAGCCCGCGCACGACGGCAAAGCCGGGCTCGGCGTCGGCATCCAGCACCGGCGAACGCATGTCGGCCACCGCTTGCCGCGCCTCGTCGATCAGCACCGAGGCGCCGGACGGCGAGAGCGGCCGCGGCAATTCCTCGAAGGGCGGCAGAGGCTGGAACAGGGTTTCCGGCAATGGCGCAAAGCGTTCAGTCTGTCGTGCCTCATCCACTGACGCCAGTGGCATGGGCCGCAGTTTCGTCGCCTGGAAACGATGCACGGTCTCGCCGGTGGCGGGATGCCGGCGTGCTTCGCTCTCCGCGGCACCGACCAGTGCGCGGCTGACGATCGAATGCCAGGTGCCGGTATTTGGCGCCCGCTTGCCATGGTAGCCGCAGACGATCAGCCGATCCTCGGCGCGGGTCATGCCGACATAGAGCAGCCGGCGATATTCATCGTCGGCGAGCTCTCGGGCGCGGGCCGATGCGGCGCGTGAAAATCCATTGGCGACATCGCTGGCCGAACGCCAGAGATAACCCTTGCCCTCCCAGCAGTCGCCCGAGCCTTCGAACGGCATCAATCTCGGCAGATGCTGGTCGCTGAACGGCGCGGAGCCGCCATCGACAAGGAATACCACCGGCGCCTCCAGGCCTTTGGCGGCATGCACGGTCATGACGCGAACCTCGTCGCGGGTCTGGTCCATTTCGCGCTTGATCTCGGGGCCGGCATTTTCCAACGTCGACAGGAAGGATTCCAGTCCCGGCAGGCCGGTCCGCTCCTCGGCCAGGCAGAAATTCAGGAATTCGTCGAGGATGTCGCCGGCCTCCGGCCCGAGCCGCGCGATCATCTTCTTGCGCAGGCCGTCGCGGGCGAGAGCTGCAGCATAGAATTCGAACACCGGCTTGAATGCGGCCTCGTTCGACCATGTGTCGAGCCGGCTGACGACAGCGGCCAACGCCTCGCTTTCGCCGGCATGCCGGCGCAGCGAGGCGATCAGCGAGACGCCCGACGGCCTCTCCGCAGCAAGCGCGAAAAGCTGCTCTTCCGAGACATCGAAGATCGGGCTGCGCAGCACGGCGGCCAGCGACAGATCGTCCTCGGGCTGGATGAGGAAATGACCGAGTGCGATCAGGTCCTTCACCGCGATATGGCCAGGCAGGCTGAGCCGGTCGGCGCCGGCCACGGGGATGTCGCGGCGCTTCAACGCCCGTGTCAGGGCATGGACGAAGCGGTCGCGCTTGCGCACCAGCACCAGCACGTCGCCGGGCCGGAGTTTCTTGCCACGCCCTTCGATGACCTCGCCGCCGCCGATCCAGCCGGCAACGGTCGCTGCAACGTTTTCGGCAACGCGCACCGCCGGTGCGTGGGCGTGATCCACCGCTTGCGTCCAGTCGTCCGGTTCGTCGACGGTGTCGGCGCCGAGCGAGGGCCAGACCTCGACATAGCCCGGCGCATCGTTGCGGATCGCCTTGTGGTCGAGCGGATCGGGATCGTGGCTGATGCCGCGCCGCACGTGCGGGTCGGCAAAGACACGATCCACCGCCGCAAGCACGTCGTCGGTCGAGCGAAACGACCAGGTCAGCTTGAGATCGGCGAAGGCGGCGGCGGCGGATCTGACTTTGCCGGCAAACAAAATCCGGCTGTCGGCAAAGGAGTCCGGGGCGGCTCCCTGGAAGGAATAGATCGACTGCTTTTCGTCGCCGACCGCAAAGATGGTGCGGTGGACGGCGTCGCGTGCGCCGAGTCCGGCAAAGAACTCCTCCGCCAGCCGCTTGACCACCTCCCACTGGTCGGGACTGGTGTCTTGCGCCTCGTCGAGGAGGATGTGGTCGATGCCCTGGTCGAGCTTGTATTGCACCCATGGGCCGGCGTCGGGCCGCGCCAGTAGATGGACCGTGCGGGTGATCAGGTCGTTGAAGTCGAGGAAGCCGCGGGCGCGCTTCAATTGCTCGTAGCGGGCGATCAGCCAGTCGGCGATGGTCAGCGCCGCACGCGTGCCCTCCAGCATCCTGAACAAGGCCAGCCGGTCGGAGATTTCGAGAATGGCGTCGACCGCCGCCAGATATCGTTCAGCAAGATCGGGCAACCGGTCAAGCAATGCCCTTTTGAACGTCTTTGCCGGATCGTAAGGCTCGCCGTCGGCCCTCAGGAAAGCCTTGGAGAGCAAATTCAGGCGACGGACCGGATGCTCCTCGGCGAAGGCGAGACGGGCGTATGGCAGCATATTGTTCAGCACCACGCGCGCATCGGCGGCCTCGGCCGCCCGCGAAAAGGTGACGAGATAATCCGGCAGGAAGCCGGGCAGCGGCCAGACGGAGGCGGCTATGCCTTCTGGCGTCTGGCCGGCGCGGAACTGAAACTCGTCGAACAGCGCCTGAAAACCATCGCCGCCGGCCGCGGCGATGAACGCACGCAAACCATCGCGCTTGCGCACGATCTCGGCCAGCAGTGCGTCGAGCCCATGTTCGCCGCCGCGCTCAAGCACGGTGGCGAAGGCCTCGGCCAATGCCGCATCGCCTGCAACGCCGCCCGAAATCATGTCGCGGCGGGCGGCGGCGAACAGCGAAGCCTCCATTTGCGGATCGAGCATTTCGAAATGCGCCGGGATATTGGCTTCCAGCGGGAACTGATGCAGCACCGATTCGCAGAAGGCGTGGATGGTCTGGATCTTCAGCCCGCCCGGTGTCTCCAGCGCCTCCGCAAACAACCGCCGCGCCCGGCGCATGGTTTCGCGGCCGGGCTGGCGGCCGTCCAGCGCCTCTATCCGTTTCGAGAGCTCGGCATTGCCCAAGGTCGTCCATTGCGACAGGGTCGAAAACACCCGGTTCGACATGTTGGCGGCGGCGGCACGCGTATAGGTCAGGCACAGGATCTTGGACGGATCGGTGCCACGCAGCAGAAGCCGGATAACGCGCTGGGCGAGTACATGGGTCTTGCCGGATCCGGCGTTGGCCGACACCCAGGCGGAATTGCGCGGGTCGGACGCGCTTGCCTGGCTCGCGGCAGTGTCGCTTGGAATGGGGTAGGCCTTTTTCACGCCTCCCCTCCCTCGTCGTCGGCGTCGCCGCCGGCCGACCATTCGAGCACGCGGGCGAGATGGTCATAGTCGCCGTCGGTCTCGCCCTCGCGGAACGGCAGCGCCCGCGACAGATAGCCGGTCGCCGGGTCGGCGTAGTGGATCAGCAGTTTTTCCAGCCGCGCCCACGCTTCTTCGGCGAGATCGGCGGCGGTTCGCGGCCTGCGGTTGTATTCGAGGATGGATTCCTCGAACACTTCGCCATTCGGCCTCAGCCGCACGAAGGCCAGTTGCGACGGCTCGCATGCGCCAAGCTCCTTGAAAGCGCCGCGCCTGAGCAGCGCGCCCTCCAGCGCCAGTTGCGGCGCGAGCAGCGTGTGCGCCTGTGCCTTGGATGGCGACGAGCCGGTCTTGTAGTCGAGGATGTCGGCCATTCCGCCAGCCAGCAGATCGATGCGATCAGCATAGCCGGACAGGGTTACGCCGGATCGGCCGACCCCGGTCTTTTCGGCGCGTTCCTCGGCCTGCCGCCGTGCCACGGCTGCGGCCCGGCCGCGCTCCCATTCGATGATGCCGGCGGCAAGCTTTTCGAAGCGTGGCCACCACACCGCCTCGACATCGGCGGGCAGGGCAGCCTCGGCAAAGCAGGAGCGGCCTGCGGCGATGAGCCCGTCCAGCGCCTCCGGCGCGCGCGGGTCGGCCACCCTCGCCGAGAAGAGGTGCAGAATTGCGTGAAACAGCGTGCCACGCTCGGCAGCGCCCGGATCGCGAATGACCGGATCGAGCGGCATCAGGCCGAGTATCCTTCTGGCATAGACCGCATAGGGATCGCGACGCAGCGTTTCGATCTCGGTGACCGAGAAGTGGTGCGGCCGTACGGTGAGCGGCGGCTTCGGCTGCGGCCGCGGCGCAAAGTCCTGCTTTTCGCCGGCATCGAGCACACGCGCCCAGGCAAGCAGTTCATCGCCGCGCCGGCGAAGTGCCGTAGCATGGTCCTCGCCGACGAAGGTAAGGATACGCTGCAGCCAGCGCGAGGGCACTGACGGTGCGTCGCCGGAACGGGCAGAGCGGGCCAGCACCAATTTCTTGGCGCCCATGGCCATCTGGAAATCATGGGCGGCAAGGCCGATGCGCCGCTCCGGCGGTTCAAGATCGATGCCGGTCTTCATCAGCCGCGACATGAAGCGGTCGCTCTCCGGCTTGCGCGGCCACACGCCTTCGTTGAGCCCGCCGACGACCAGCGTGTCGACATCCTGAAGCCGCGCTTCCAGCACCCCCCAGATGGCGATGTTCCTGTCGGTGCCCTGTGCCGGCTTGACCATCTCGGGCGCGATCAGCGCCTCCATCACGTCAGGCCATTCGTCAGCCGCGAAGGAGAACGACACCGAGGCCGCGACCAGCCCGCGCAAGAGCTCGGCAAGCTTTTCGCCGGCATCGCCGGCATAGAGTTCGCTCAGGCTGCCGTCGGCGGCGCGTCCGAGGCTTTCGAGCGCAACGACGCTGGCACGCACAAGCGTGGCAAGATCGGCATTCTCCTCGCCGCGAAAAGCAACCAGCGGCGCCAGCGCAGCCGCTAGCCGGATCAGCAGCTCGCGCGCCTGTTCGATGCGCCTGACCGAGAGGCGCGATCGCCAGAAAGGCGGGCGGCGATTGCCGCCGCCGTCGAATTCGAGGAGCCGCGTGTCGAAGAGCTGCGGCAGCGACGCGACGTCCGGACGCCCGGTGCCACCGCGCAGCGCCACGAGTTCGACGATTTCGGCCGCATGGCGCACGCTTGCCCGCTCTCGGTCGAGGCCAAGCAACGGATGCTTGAGCAGCGACAGCAAGGCGACCGGGTCGCCCGGGCGGAAGGCTGCCTGAAGCGCCAGCCTGAGCAGGCTGGCGGCTGGCGTGTTGATGAGCGGCGTGCCCCCGGAATCGTCGGCGGCGACGCCGAAGCGCAACAGCTCGACCGAGACGCGCCGCGCCAGCGCGCGATCGCCGGTGACCAGCGCGGCGCGCTGGCCGGGCCGTTCGACGGCCTGTTTGAGCGCGACGGCGATCGCCACGGCTTCATCGCGTTCGCTGGCGGCTTCGAGAAGCGTCACGTCAGCGAAGGCCTCGGCAATATCACCGGCCGTAAAGCGGGCGCGCGTCTCGGCCCAGAGCTCGGTAGTCTCCGCCGGGCGAAGCGCTTCGCCGACGAGTGCGGCGCGCAATGCAAGCGGCCGCGGCGCAACAGCAAGGTCCTCGACGTCGGCGCCCGGCACGCCGATCTTGCCGATCAACTTTGCCAGGCCGTATTGCGGGTGGCCAAGCAGGGCCGGGCGCGCACCGAGCGCACTGATGGCGGCAAAGGACGGCTCGTCCAGTGTCCGGTCGAGCCCGGGCAGCACAACGGCGCCATTGGGCAGACCGGCGATCACGGCAAGCAGCTCGGCCGTGGCTGGGATCGATCCTGTGGAGCCGGCGGCGATCACCGGCCCGGCCGGCGGATTGCGCCTGAGCCGCGCCGCCTCCAGCCTTATCAGAGCATTGCGATGCGCGGCGGGATTGGAGCGATGGCGTTCCTCGAGCAGCTTCGGCCAGTTCTCGGTCACGATGCTCAGGAAATCGAGCGTCACCTGCCACCAGCCTGCGAGATTGCCGGTCACAAGGTCGGCGAGCCTCGCCCAATCCGTGCCCTCGGTCTCGATCTCGTCCATCAGCCGCGCCAGGTCGCGCGCCAGCCAGAGGGCGTCGGCGGCGGAAGCCGGGATGACGATCTCCTCGTCGAACAATGCGGCGACATGTGCCGGCAGGCGGCGTTTCCACGCTCGCACCAGCGGCGCAAGCAGCAGCAGGCGCTCTACCGCGGCGATCGGCGGCGCAAGGTCGATGGCGGCCGAAGCTCCTGCCTCGAAGGCAGCTTCATCTTCGTCGAACTCGCCAAGCGGGCGGATGACCGGCAGGATCGCCGAGCGGCTTCCCGAGCGCGAGAGAGCATCGACGAATTCGCCGCGAAGCGCCCGCGCCGCACGGCGCGTCGGCACATAAATGGTGAGATCGGCCAGCATCAGCGGATCGCCATCGTAGGCAAAGCCGGGAACCAGGCGCCCTGCAAGCAGCGCCTCGGCCAGCGTCGGCAGGAACGGCGCTCCGGGCGGAATCGAGAAAACGCGGCGGGAGCCGCTCATTTCGACTCGGTAAGAGCGCCGGGTGCCTCAGCAACAGCATTGGGCGTGCCGGCAAGCGCGGCGGCGACCGCTGCTTCCGCCCGCGGGATCGCGTCAGGTGTGCCGACTGTGATCCAGTGACCCTGCATCTTCATGCCGAACAGGCGGCCGGCGGTGATTGCCGCGTCGAAATAGGCGTTGAGCGACAGCGGGCCGGCCGGCGCATCCTTGAAGATGCGCGGATGGATGATTGCGGCGCCGGCATAGATCAGGCCGGCCGGATTGTTGTTCGCACGCCGCAAGGCGCCGTCCGGCGCCATCAGGAAATCGGTTCCGCCGGTATGTCCGGTTGCCGACTGGAGATCCGCAAGCATCAGCAGAATGTCCCTTGTCGCGCCCTCCCATGCAAGAGCAAGTCGCCTGAGATTAGAAACGCCGCTGTCTATCCAGAAGGTGTCCGCGTTAAGCACATAGAAGGGCGCCCCTAACCAGGGCAATGCCTTAACGATACCGCCGGCAGAGTCGAGCAAGCCGCTGCTCTCATCCGAAATGACGATTCTCGGCGCACTGCGGCGGGCTACATGGTCAACGATCTGTTTCGGCAGGTAATGGACGTTGACGACGGCCTTGGCGACGCCGGCTTCGGCTAGGCAATCCAGCCCCCAGTCGAGCAATGTCTTGCCGGCGATCTTGACCAGCGGCTTCGGCATGGTGTCGGTGATCGGCCGCATGCGCTTGCCGAGCCCGGCGGCGAGCACCATGGCGGTCGTTGGCATCGGTCCCTCGTCCGACACCGCCAGGCCTAAATCCTTAGCCGTCAAATCGAGCGTTCCTCCAGCAAGCCGTGGGCGATGTAGAAATCCTGCAGCCTGGCCAGCGCCGGATGCGCCAGCGCCCGGCGAAGATAGTCGCGGATGCGCGGCAGATGCTTCAGATAATAAGGCTTGCCGTCACGTTTTTCGAGCCGCACGAAGATGCCGAGTACCTTGGAATTGCGCTGTGCGGCCATGATTGCATAGGTTTCGAGGAATTCGTCCTCGTCGAAGACGCCGGCCGCGCGCCGCGCGGCGATATAAGCGGCGAGCGTGTGCTTTTCGATTTCAGGTGAAATGGTGACGCGCGCGTCCATGGCGAGCGATGCGACGTCGTAGGCGGACGGTCCGATCAGCGCATCCTGGACATCGACGACGCCGAGGCGGTCATGACCGGAACGGTCAGCGCGCCAGATCAGGTTGGGCGAATGGAAGTCGCGCAACATAAGCGTGTATTCGCGCCCCTCGAGCCGATCGAGCACCGCATTCCATTCGCTGCGATAACCGGCGCGCAACGCCTCGCTTGGCGGAGCGCGTGAAATCGCCGGGACATACCAGTCGACCAGCAATTCGGCCTCGATCATCATGGCGTCGCGGTCGAAAGGCGGCACCTCGTGGAAGACGCCGGGGCCGGCCTGCATGCGGGCCGGCCATGTTTTGCCGTGCATCATGGCAAGCAGTTCGGCCGCCGCCGCATAACGCTCGGCCACCGGCTGGCCGCGCTTGTCGAGGAAGCCTTGGGAACCAAGATGTTCCAGCAGGAGAAAACCCTGGTCGAGGTCCTGGGCGTGGATTTCCGGGACGCTGACACCGCCGGCCCGCAAGGCCCGATCGATGGCGACGAATGCCGAAACGGATTGCGCCGTGTGGGCGATCTCGGCATAGGGTTTGCCGTCGCGGACTGGCGGTCCGAGCACCAGCCTTGGCGAGTTCATCAGCACGCGCGGCGGAAATCCGGCGAGCGTGACGATCTCGTAGGAGCGAGCCGAGGCATCACCGATGAAATGTCGTCGCTGCGCTTCGCCCCAACCGGCCTGCCCGAGAAAATCGCGCATCGCCAGCGATCGCGCCGCGCGCTCGAAGGCGGCGCCCTCTCCCGACAGTCTCGCCAGTCGGCCGTCGCCCCGCTGGAGAAGTTCGACCAGCACCGAGGTTTTCGGCAAATATGCCTCTGCCCGCTCCGGCCATTCGATCAGCGCAGCCCCTTGGGACAGCGCCTCGTCGAAGCCCAGCTCGTCCAGTTCGGATGCCGTGCCCAAGCGGTAGAGATCGAAATGATGGACCGGCACACGCGTGTCGTAGCTCTGGACCAGCGTGAAGGTCGGGCTCGGCACGTCGAGGCCGGCATCGTCGGCCAGCGCCCTGATCAGCGCCCGTGCCAAGGTCGATTTGCCGGCGCCGAGATCGCCCTTGAGAGCGAGCACGTCGCCAATGCGCAGCGACATGGCAAGATCCTCGCCGAGCCTTGCCGTCGCAGCCTCGTCGGCGAGAAAACGCTCCAGCACCAATACCGCCATCGGACGCGCTACTCGGCCGCCGCACGAATGCCCGACGGCGTGTCGGGAAAAGCGCAAACAACCGTGGTGCCCTTATCCCTGCCGGTCTCGATGCGGACGCTGCCGCCATGGAGTTCGACAAAGCTCTTGACGATCGACAGGCCGAGCCCGGCGCCACGGCGGCGGCCGCCATTGGTGCGCGGCTCGAAGCGCCGGAACACTGACTCAAGCAGGTCCGGCGGCATGCCGGGGCCGTCATCGTGAACGGAAAATTCCACGCCGTCGGCAAGCTGGCGGCAAGCGAGCGTTATGGTGCTCGCCTCCGGCGCGTAATTGGCGGCATTGCTGAGCAGATTGTAGAGTATCTGGCGGACGCGGATCTCGTCGCCGTGGAAGGTCTTCGGCGCGGCAGCCGCGTCGATCCTAAGCTTGATCGCATGTTCCTCCAGCCGATCGGCGACCAGTTCGGCGGCGGCCGTAATGGTTCGATTGATGTGAACTTCGGAAATGTCGAGTTCCATGATGCCGGCATCCACCGTCGCCAGATCGAGGATGTCGTTGACGATGGTGAGCAGGACCGAGGACGACGAGCCGACATGCCCGATATATTCGCGTTGCTTCTGGTTCAACGGACCAGTCGACGGCAGTGAAAGAAGCTCGGTAAAGCCGATGATGTTGGTGAGCGGCGAGCGCAGCTCATAGGAGACGTGCTGCACGAATTCGTTCTTGATCTGGTCGGACTTTTGCAGCGCCTCATTCTTGTCCTTCAGTGCCCGCTCGACATTGACGCTGTCGGTAACGTCGACAAAGGTCATCATCACCTGGCCGTTGGGCAAAGGGATGACGGCGTAGCGCAAAACGGTGCCGTTGTTCAATTCGGTCTGGCCGTGGCGGTCGCGGCGCTCGTCGTCGAAGCCGGTGATGGCGGCAACGAACCCGCCCCATGGACTGTCGACGGCACGGCGGTCGCAAAGTTCGCGGATCGTCGAGACATGGACGTTGGGTTTTGAGGCATCGGCATCCAGCCCCCACAGTGCCGCGAAGGCCGGGTTGGACAATCTCAGCCTGCCGTCGGGGCCGAACACAGCGACGCCTTCGGCAAGGTTGTCGAGCGTCTCACCCTGAACCCGCACAGCGGTCTGATAGCGGCTTTCAAGGTCCATCTTCTCGGTCAGGTTCTCGAATACCCAGGTGACGCCGCCCTTGGGCTGCGGATTGGCGACGACGCGAATGGTTTTGCCGTCCGGCAGATGCCACCAATGCTCCTGCGATTCAACCGCGCGGTAAGCGCCGAGCAGGCTCTCTTTCCAGCGTCGCCATTCGGGCTGCTCGGCGATCTTGCCTTCGCTGCGCAGGCGGTCGAGCAGCAAGGCGTTATCCGGCGCGCTGTGCAGGAAGCCGCTGTCGAGGCCCCATAGTTTCTGGAACGCCTGATTGAAAAACCGCAATTTCTCGTCGGTATCGAAAATCGCCACGGCGGTGTTGAGCTGATCGAGCGTGTCGGCGTGGCTCTGCACGGTCCGCTCATATTCGGCGCGAATGGCCTCGATGGCGCTGATGTCGCAGGCAAGACCAGCCGAACCATCCGCCCCGGCAAAATCGGTCACGGCAAACATACGGCGGTCGCCTTCGATCACCGTGGAGAGCGTCTGTTCGAAGACGGGGTGCGACTTGTGCTGCTCAGCGATCGTGTCGCGCGCCTGGCCTCCGAGGAATTCCTTGCCGTCACGAACCGCCGCTTCGGCATTCTCGGCCTCGACCGCTTCGGCATAGGCCCGGTTGACCCATTTCAGCCGCCCGTCGACGGCCCGCAGCCATGATGGCATCTTGAGCGCATCCAGAAGGCCGATCAGCGTCTCATGGTCGGCGGCTAAGCGCTGGTTCTCGATCTTCAGCCTGGCCTGGCTTCGCTGTGTCTCCGAAAGCGAGACGAAGCGAACCAGCACATGCGCCGCACTCTTGCGGCCGTGAACCTCGAGCGGCTGGCCGGCCTGCGATTCGATGACCAGATCGAACGGCTTTGCCTTGTCCCGCAGTGATGCGACGGCATGTTCGAGTGCGGCCGCCGAACGCGGCATCAGCCAGCGGCCGAAAGCCAGGAAGGCCGCCCGGTCCTCCGGCGCGCCGCTCTCGATCGGCAATGTCCCGACAAGCTCGGGCTTCTTGTTCTCGGCCGCCCATACCACCACGCGCTGATCGCGGGAATGGAGCAGCGCCTCCGAGCGCTGCAGCGCGGCATTGACGTCGGCGATGCGGGTCCTGAGCTCGGCATTTTCCGCCGCGGTGCGCGCCCGTTCGCGGATCAGAAAGATGGCCGACAGCAATGCCGCCCCCATGACGCCGACGAACATGGCGAGTTGCATGACCTCGACCGTGCTGACCGACAGCCCGGCCTTTTGCGCCGCGCGGGTTTGGGCATGTGCAGCAGAGCCAAGCAGCGGACCAACCAGCGCGGACGAAGCAAGCAGCACTCCGATACGGCTGCCGGCACGCCACAAAAGGCTGCCGCCTCTGGCAGCGGAGCCCGTGACCCAATCGTTATGGCCGCCGGAAACGGCCTGTCCCGCGCAAGGCGGGTTATCCCCCGGCATGTCTTGGTCCTCTTCGCCGCCTGAATGCAAGACCGCCCTGATGCGTGCGCCCGGGCCTCGTCCCCGGACCGCGAATCAGCACCATAGCGCTTGCGCGAATCGGCGTGAAGAATCAATCAGCGCAAAAATAAAGCCGGGCGAAAAGTCAATCGCCCGGCTCCAATATCTAGTGGCAAGTTTCGCCGTGGTTAATAGCGGTAGTGTTCCGGCTTGAACGGTCCCTGCGGAGTGACGCCGATATAGGCGGCCTGTTCGCCGGACAGTTCGGTCAGGCGGGCACCGAGCTTGTCGAGATGCAGGCGCGCGACCTTTTCGTCGAGATGCTTCGGCAGGACATAGACCTGGTTCTCGTACTGGCCGGGCTTGGTGTACAGCTCGATCTGGGCCAACACCTGATTGGTGAAGGACGCCGACATGACGAAGCTCGGGTGGCCGGTAGCGTTGCCGAGGTTGAGCAGGCGGCCTTCCGACAAAAGGATCATCCGCTTGCCGTCCGGGAAGGTGATCATGTCCACCTGAGGCTTGATGTTGGTCCATTTCAGGTTGCGCAGCGAGGCCACCTGGATCTCGTTGTCGAAGTGACCGATGTTGCCGACGATCACCATGTCCTTCATCAGGCGCATGTGGTCGAGGGTAACGACGTCCTTGTTGCCGGTGGTGGTGATGACGATGTCGGCCGTCGGCGCCGCGTCTTCGAGCGTGACCACCTCGAAACCGTCCATCGCCGCCTGCAGCGCGCAGATCGGATCGACCTCGGTGACCTTGACGCGGGCGCCGGCGCCCTTGAGCGAAGCCGACGAGCCCTTGCCGACGTCGCCATAGCCGCAGACAACCGCGACCTTGCCGGCCATCATCGTGTCGGTGCCGCGGCGAATGCCGTCGACAAGCGATTCCTTGCAGCCATATTTGTTGTCGAATTTCGACTTGGTGACGGAATCATTGACGTTGATCGCCGGGAACGGCAGCAGGCCTTTTTTCTGCAACTGATAGAGCCGGTTGACGCCGGTCGTCGTCTCTTCGGTGACGCCGCGGATCGCTTCCTTCTGCTTGGTGAAGAAGCCGGGCGATGCCTGCATGCGCTTCTTGATCTGGGCAAACACGATCTCTTCCTCTTCGCTGCCCGGATTGGACAGCACATCCTCGCCGGCCTCGGCGCGGGCGCCGATCAGGATGTACATGGTGGCATCGCCACCGTCATCGAGGATCATGTTGGAGGTGCCGCCATCGGCCCACTGGAAGATCTTGTCGGTGTAGACCCAATAATCCTCCAGCGTCTCGCCCTTGACGGCAAACACCGGAATTCCGGCCTCGGCAATGGCCGCGGCAGCGTGGTCCTGGGTCGAGAAGATATTGCAGGAAGCCCAGCGGATGTCGGCGCCGAGCGCTTTCAGCGTTTCGATCAGCACCGCCGTCTGGATGGTCATGTGCAGCGAACCGGTGATGCGCGCGCCCTTGAGCGGCTTCTTGTCGCCGAATTCCTCGCGGCAGGCCATCAGGCCGGGCATTTCGGTTTCGGCGATCTCGATCTCCTTGCGGCCCCAGCCGGCAAGCGCGATGTCAGCGACCACATAGTCCTTGCTACCCGTCATGGCAGTGCTCCGATGCGAATTGATTGCGGGACGCGCCCGCCCCGAAGGCATTTCGGAGGGCGCGAGTTGCCGGCCTGACTAGCAGATCGGGAGTGGGACGACAATGGGATATAAAGAAATCTTTATCCGTGCATGTCTTCAGCGGCGGCGGCCATGAGAGCGCGCAGAAGGGGTGCTGTCCAAGGTGGCCGTCCCTCAGACCTCAGATCGGCAACACTTTCAAAGCCGGAAACAAAAACCCGCCTCGGCGGGCGGGTCTTCGGGGCCAATTGCCACCATAACGAAATTAGTAGCATAGCTGCCGGCACAAAGCAAGAACAAAATACGCGACGGTCGCGCAAAAATGCGATTTCCTTCACCGCCGCAAGGTTGCGCCCGAACATGCCGTAGCAGGTGCCGTCGGCGAAGCCGTCAGCACTCCTCGCCGAAACGGGAAGCAACTAGTTGCTCCAGCGCATCGATGACCTCTTCGGCCTCCGGGCCGGTGGCGGTGACGCGTATCGAATAACCGGGGCTCGCCGCCAGCATCATCAGGCCCATGATCGAGGTGCCGCCGACCTTGACGCCGTCCTTCTCGACCTGGACCGTGGCGTTGAAGCCGCTGGCGACTTGAACGAACTTGGCCGAGGCGCGTGCGTGTAGGCCGCGCTGGTTGACGATCGGAAAGTCGCGAACGATCTTGTCCTTTTCCGGCAACAGCGCGCTCATTTGCTGCTCAGGAGTTGACTGGCGACATTGATGTATTTACGGCCGGCAGCCTGCGCCTCATCCAGCGCGGCCGTCATGTTGTCGCCCTTGCGAACGCTGGACAGCTTGATCAGCATCGGCAGGTTCATGCCGGCAATGACCTCGATACGCCCGGATTCCATCACGGAAATGGCGAGGTTAGAGGGCGTGCCGCCGAACATGTCGGTCAAAACGATGACGCCTGATCCCGTATCGACGCGGCCGACTGCCTCGATAATGTCGCGGCGGCGCTGTTCCATATCGTCGTCGGCACCGATCGCCACGGTCTCGAAATTGTCTTGTGGCCCAACGACATGTTCCACGGCATTGCGGAACTCGGCGGCCAGTTGACCGTGCGTTACAAGCACGAGTCCGATCATTCTTTGGTGGCTCCCGTCATCGCCGCTTCACAGGCGCATTTTATGCTCGCCGACCGTTCCAGGTGGCGGGAGCGCTATCTTGTCGACGCAAGGCCCGTTGACAAGCCCAAAATTGCGCCGGCCCAAGCCAATTTGACGCATTGCAGCAAAAAATCGAAATCGGATCACAGGAAAGGTGCAATCGACAGGCGCGACATCACTGCCGGCAAGGCCGCCGCTACATTGCGCCCGGCAAGATCGATGCGCGGCACTGGTACGCCGACAACGAGTTCGCTGCAGTCTTCCTGGAAGCGGGCCATTTTGCCGGCTGGCACCAGCCGGATAATGAGGTCGATCACGCAGCTTGGCTCGAACTGTATCGGTTTGGGGCCGAATCCCGGCACCTCGACGAGGCCGGCTATGCTGGCTGGTGCGCGGCAGACCAGCCGCCCGTCGCAATCTGCAGCATAGAGCTGGTCATCGCCGATCAGCCGGGAAAACAGCTCACGCTGGCTGCAATGATCGATCAGGGCGAGCGCCAGCGTCGTCTTGCCCAAACCGGACGGTCCGGTGATGAGAATGCCGCGATCGCCTATCAGGATCGCGGTGCCGTGAATATTTTCAGGCTGCACAACAGGACCAGGCGTGATTGGAATTCATCCGTCAGCCTTCCGCCGGCAGCGTCACCACGAAGCGCGCGCCCTTGATCTCGCCAGGCTTGGTGCCCGGGATGTTCTCGGCGCTCAGCGTGCCGCCATGGGCTTCAACGATCTGCCTGGATATCGACAGGCCAAGGCCCGAGTTCTGACCGAACGCCTCGCCGGCCGGCCGATCGGTATAGAACCGCTCGAAAATGCGGTCGATGTTATCGGCACGGATACCGGGTCCATTGTCGTCGATGGTGACGATGTTGAACTTGCCGGCGCGCGCCAGCGATATGGTGATGTGGCCACGTTCCTCGGGAACGAACGAGCGGGCATTCTCGATCAGGTTGGTGATCACCTGGCCGATCCTCAGATCATGACCGACGACGAAGTAGCCTTTCACGCCCTGTGGCAGTTTGGCGACCTTAAATTCGATCTCGACCGCCTTCTTGTTGCGCGTGGCCTCGCGCGAGACGGCGACCAGATCGGTGATGAACTTCTTGAGGTCGACGGTTCCTGCATCTTCCCGCGCCAGCTCGGCATCGAGACGGGAGGCATCGGAAATATCGGTGATGAGACGGTCAAGCCGCCTCACATCGTGCTGGATGATATCCATCAGCCGGCTGCGCGAATTGTCGTTCCTGGCCAGCGGCAATGTCTCCACCGCGCTGCGCAGCGAGGTAAGCGGGTTCTTCAACTCGTGCGAGACATCCGCGGCAAAACTTTCGATCGCCTCGATGCGGGCGTAGAGCGCGTTGGTCATGTCGCGCACGGCGATCGACAGATTGCCGATCTCGTCCTGGCGGTCGGAGAAGTCGGGGATTTCCTCGCGGTTCTTGACGCCGCGGCGAACCCTGACCGCCGCCGCGGAAAGCCGGCGCAGCGGGTTGGCGATGGTGGAGGCCAGCAGCATCGACAGGATGGCGGTAACCAGGGCGGCAATGCCGAACACGCGCAGGATCGCCTTGCGCTCGGCCGCGACGATCTTGTCGATGTCGCCGCCTTCGGTCGACAGCATCAGCACGCCGAGAACGGCACGGAAGCGCTGGATCGGCACCGCCACAGAAACGATCTGCTCGCCCTGCTCCGAGATCCGCACGATCGTCGACGGGCTGCCGGTAAGCGCCTTGACCACTTCCGGAAACGCGGCGCCGTTGCCACCCGGCTGCTCGCGATAGACAGGCAGCTGCTTGTTGCGGAAGAAATCGAAGACGAATTTCTGGATGCGCTCCAGAAGGTCTGGCTGTTCCTCTTCGACCGGCGGCAAATCGTAGCGAAGGATCTGGCCGCGCGAATAGAGATGGCGGGAATCGAGCAGCAGGTTGGCGTCGCGGTCGTAAATGCGGGCGCGTGTGCGCGTCGGCGAGATCAACCGCCTGAGCACCGGCGCCACGCGCTCCGGATTGATCGGAAAATCGAGGTTGTCGAGCTGATCGGAGCCCGGGCCGAGGCTTTCGCCGGCCTGCAACTCGAGCAGCTTCTCCGGATCGATGCTGATCGAATCGGTCTCGACCGTCGCCGAGGCGGCGATCGCGCCGGCGATGATCTCGCCTTGAGTCATCAGGCTCTCGACCCGGGCGTCGATCAGCCCGTCACGAAAGGTATTGAGATAGAGAATGCCGGTGACCAGGACGGCAAGGCCGGCAAGGTTGAGAAAGAGGATACGCCGCGTCAGGCTGGAAAAGATGTGATGGCCGAGAAACCGGCGCATCGGCACCGTAATTTTCGACACGAAGGCGGGCAGAATCCGCGGCGGGCGCCTGGCGGCGCCCGACCGTCTCACTCGCTCTACTTCCACTGCCATCGAATAGCAGCTCCCGCTCGGTAATTAGTGAGTAGTGAGTAGGCAGCAGGAATAGAGAAATGGTTGGCTGAGATCGCGGCGATGCATGAGTGGCCGCTCGCATCATTCAAAACTGACTACCGACTATTCCCTACTGCCTACTGCCTATTCATGCTTCGCGGAACCGATATCCGACTCCGTAAAGGGTTTCGATCATTTCGAAGTCATCATCAACGGCCTTGAACTTTTTGCGCAGCCGCTTGATGTGACTGTCGATGGTGCGGTCATCGACATAGACCTGCTCATCATAAGCCGAATCCATCAGCGCATCACGGCTTTTTACGACCCCCGGACGCTGTGCCAGCGAATGCAGGATGAGGAACTCGGTGACGGTAAGCGTCACCGGCTCGCCCTTCCAGGTGCAGGTGTGGCGCTCCTGGTCCATGACAAGCTGGCCGCGCTCAAGCGACCGGGCCTGCTGGTTGGGCGCCTTGGCCGCCGCCTCGCGGGTGCTGGCGCGGCGCAGCACGGCGCGGACGCGCTCCACCAGAAGACGCTGCGAGAAGGGTTTGCGGATGAAGTCGTCGGCGCCCATCTTGAGGCCGAACAGTTCATCGATCTCATCGTCCTTGGAGGTCAGGAAGATCACCGGCAGGTCGGATTTCTGACGCATCCGGCGCAGCAACTCCATGCCGTCCATGCGCGGCATCTTGATGTCGAGGATGGCGAGGTTCGGCGGGCGCGCCGCCAGTCCCTCCAGCGCCGATGCCCCATCCGTGTAGGTTTCGACCCGATAACCCTCGGATTCAAGGGCGATCGAAACCGAAGTCAGAATGTTGCGATCGTCGTCGACAAGCGCGATTGTTGCCATTTCAAGCGGCTCCCTCATGAGCTGTCCCTTCTTTCGTCGAGAAGGGGCTTTTGCAGGACAAATTAGGTACAAAATGTGGCACAGGCTGTATCCGCTGTCACGCGCGGCATGTCGACGGCCACAATTGTACCTCGATATGGATTGGACGAATGAACATCGCCAATCCTTTGGGCAACCATCAGTGTTTTTGCACATATAAACGATTTAAACAACTTTCAAAATATTTAAATCGATTAATGATTTGATATCATTCGCCTTTTCTGGTTTTGACGTTTTTAGCTCCTGCAATGGGGGTTCCGGAATTCGCCGGTAAAGACGCGGTAAATCGAAGAAGGGACACCCATGTCGGAAGCCGGCAAACGCAATCCTGCATGTGCAATCGATCGCATCGGCCTGAGAACCACGGGCGTGGTACGCTATAATTTCGGCGCGGCCGCGCTCTACGAGGAGGCAATCCGCCGTGGCGAGGCCCGACTCACCGCGCATGGCGCGCTTGCCGCCGAGACCGGGCAGCACACCGGCCGCTCGCCCAGGGACAAATTCGTGGTGCGCGACGAAAGCACCGCGCCGCATATATGGTGGGACAACAACAAAGCGATTTCGCCGATCCAGTTCGATACGCTGCTTGCCGATTTTCGCGCCCACGCGGCTGGAAAGGACCTTTATGTGCAGGACCTGGTCGGCGGCGCCGACGAGGAACTGAAGCTGCCGACCAGGGTGATCACGGAGCTTGCCTGGCACTCCTTGTTCATCCGCAATCTGCTCATCCGACCGGCCGCCGCCGAACTCGAGCATTTCATGCCCGATTTGACGATCATCGACCTGCCGTCGTTCCGCGCCGATCCCGCCCGCCACGGCACGCGCGGCGAAACGGTGATTGCCGTCGATCTTTCGCACATGATCGTGTTGATCGGCGGTACCTCGTATGCCGGCGAGATGAAGAAGTCGGTGTTCACCGTGCTCAACTATCTGCTGCCGGCAAAAGGTGTGATGCCGATGCACTGCTCGGCCAATGAAGGGCCCGTCGGCGACGCGGCCGTTTTCTTCGGCCTTTCCGGGACCGGCAAGACGACGTTGTCGGCCGACCCGTCGCGCACGCTGGTCGGCGACGACGAGCATGGCTGGGGACCGCACGGCATCTTCAATTTCGAGGGCGGCTGCTATGCCAAGACGATCAAGCTTTCGGCCGAAGCCGAGCCGGAGATCTTCGCCACCACCCAGCGCTTCGGCACGGTGCTGGAGAATGTGGCGCTCGACGCAGGCCGCGTGCCGGATTTCGACGACGGCGGGCTGACCGAAAACACACGCTGCGCCTACCCGCTCCACTTCATCCCCAACGCCAGCAAGACGGGGCGCGCCAGCCACCCGAAGAACATCATCATGCTGACCGCCGACGCATTCGGTGTGATGCCGCCGATCGCGCGGCTGACCCCGGCGCAGGCCATGTACCATTTCCTCTCCGGCTATACCGCCAAGGTGGCGGGGACCGAGAAGGGTGTTACGGAACCCGAAGCGACATTTTCGACATGCTTCGGCGCACCGTTCATGCCGCGGCATCCGTCGGTATACGGCAATCTGTTGCGCGAGCTCATCGCCCGCCACGGCGTCGATTGCTGGCTGGTCAACACCGGCTGGACCGGCGGCGCCTACGGCACCGGCAAGCGAATGCCGATCAAAGCAACGCGGGCGCTGCTTGCGGCGGCGCTCGACGGCTCGCTGAAAGCGGCCGACTTCCGCACCGACGCCAATTTCGGTTTCGACGTTCCCGTGACGGTTGCCGGCGTCGACCGCGCCATTCTCGACCCTAGATCGACCTGGATCGACAAGCCCGCCTACGACCGGCAGGCGGCAAGGCTGGTCGGCATGTTCGTCGACAATTTCGAAAAATTCGAAGCCCATGTCGACGCCACCGTGCTCGGCGCCGCACCACGCATGCAGGTAGCGGCTGAATAGCCGTCGCCCCTGGTGATGCTTCAAGGCCCGGCTTCGATCGGGCCTTTTCTTTTTTCGCCTGCCGCGCCATGAGTGCGGCATGAACGCCGACGACAAGATCATCATTACCGACGATGCGGTGATTAATCCGGGCGACCTGCACGAGGACTTCATCCGTTCGTCCGGCCCGGGCGGCCAGAACGTCAACAAGGTGGCGACGGCAGTGCAATTGCGCTTCGATGCCGCCAATGCGGCTGGCCTGTCGGAGCGGGTGCGCGAACGGACCATCAAGCTTGCCGGCCAGCGCGCCACCAAGGACGGCGTCATCGTCATTGAAGCCGGACGCTTCCGCACCCAGGAGCAGAACCGGGCGGACGCCCGGGCGCGGCTGACGGCACTGGTCGCCAAGGCCGCCGAACCACCACCACCGCCGCGCAAGAAGACCAGGCCGTCCAAAGGCGCGGTCGAAAGACGGCTCAAGAGCAAGGCCGGGCGCGGCTCGATCAAGAAACTGCGCGGCCGGGTCGGGGATGAGTGACAGCCGAAGCGGCTTCCGATCTCAGATCGCCGGTTAAAGCGCGCAGCCACCGTCGGAGGCGGCTTTCGGGTCGCCGTTTTCATTTGACGGTGGCATTCTGATTTCTCCAGACCAACGGATTAAGCGACGCGATGCTCGTACTGCCCAAAGGCGTCCGCCATATGCCCGGCTACCTGTCGCGCGCCATGCAGGAAGTGCTGGTGGAAAATATCAGGCAGGTCGTGCAGAACGCGCCGCTGTTCGTGCCGGCGATGCCGCGTACCGGCAAGGAGATGAGCGTGCGCATGACCAATTGCGGTCCGCTGGGCTGGGTCACCGACAAGGAGCACGGCTATCGCTACCAGCCGACCCACCCGGTGACCGGAAGGCCTTGGCCGCCGATCCCGGAGATGCTGCTCGAACTGTGGCGGGATGTATCTGCCTATGCGCACCCGCCGGAAGCCTGCCTGGTCAATTTCTATTCGCAGGATGCCAAGATGGGTCTTCACCAGGACCGCGACGAGAGCGATTTCTCCGCGCCTGTCGTCTCGGTGTCGCTCGGCGAGGATTGCCTGTTCCGGATCGGCCAGACGACGCGCGACGGCGCCACCAAATCGTTCAGGCTGAGGAGCGGCGACGTCGTCGTGCTTGGCGGCGAAGGGCGGCTCTGCTTTCACGGCGTCGACCGTATCTACCCGTCGACCTCGGCATTGCTCAGGAGTGGCGGCCGCATCAATCTGACGCTGCGACGGGTGACGATGCCGAAATAGGCTGTTCAGGTGGCCGGGGGTGCCAGTAGCACGACCGCCGTTGTAGCGTTTGGCCAGCAGCAGGGCACTGCCCGGCCAGGGTTGCAAGCCCGGAGCCTGGCGGTGCGTTGCATCGTTGCGCGCACGCCAGGCCTGGAGCGCCAACAGCCGATCTCGGGCGGTCCGGGAATCGCATCATCTCGAGCCGTTCCGCAAACCTAGACCAGCACTGGCGAATACCCAGTGGCGAAGCACCACATAGTTGACGAGCGGGACCACGATGCATGTCAGCACAATCGGGATCTGCGCCTGCAGGCCCAGAATCCCGGACAACACGGCGGGCAGAAGAAATGACACCGCCAGACCAAGCAATGTCAGCACGAAAAAGCGAGGCGCCTCGAAACGATGCGCCCCGCTGGACGCGAAGGTAAAATACTTGTGCCCGGCATAGGAGAAGAGGGCGGCGATGGCGTAAGCGAGCACCGAGGCCGAAGCCGGCCGCAGCGACACCGCGTCCCCCATCGAAAATACCGCGGCAAGCAGTGCGTAGAGCAGAGTGGCGCCAAAGCCGATAATCAGGAAACGCGCCGGCTGCTTTGCAAGTCTGAAGCCCGAACCGGCGCTAAACACGGCCGCTGCACACATATTGCGCCCCGAGCGGCAGGTGCGAGACCCAGCCCTCGACCTTGCGCGCGACGGAATTCGCGAAGGGAAACATCAGGAAATGCCTGCCTGCAACCTGTGTGAGGCCGGCCGCCTCCAGGAGACGGCCGGCTTTGCGGCGACTGATCAGGACAGCATCTTCATCGAAGGGGCAGCGGAAGACGGCCAGGCGTGTCAATGGATTGAACGGGTTGTGCTCGATCACCGACACGACGCCGCCGGGCCGGACGACGCGCCGCATCTCGGAAACAAAGCTCGGCCAATGTTCAGGCGGCACATGATGGACGACGCAAACGGCGAATGCGAGGTCGAATGTGCCATCCGCGTAAGGCAGCACGGGAGCCGTGTAGTCGGCATAGGTGACCCAGGGGTTTTCCTCACGCGCCCGGGCGATGGATTCCCTCGAAATGTCGCAGCCATGAAGGTCTGAAAAAAGCGGCTTCACGTAGGGATGCAGTGCGCCGACCCCACAGCCAACATCAAGCGCCCGAACGCAACCGTCGCGCCTTGCAATACCACGCTCGGCGATCAGGTCGGCAAGGAGGACTGACTTCGCCTGCAGGAAGAAGTCATGCTTCAGCCCGGAGAAGCTGATCGAGTCGTCGACAGTCCTGTTATAGGTGGTGCGATATTGATCGAAGAGTTCGGCCATCAACCAAACCTTCTGTCGCGTGACGCCGACAACGTCGCCTCGGTGTTTCGATTGTCGACTTCCGCCCGGAGCGCGTCCTCGAAGCCAGTAAGGCGATCAACGACATAGAGCGGCCGGCGCTTGATCTCGGAGTGGATCCCGCCGACATAGAGGCCGACGATACCGGTCATGAACAGGTTGATCCCGGACAAGAAGGAAACAATCACAACTGTCGACGTCCAGCCTTGGACAACACCGAAACTGAATGCCCAGGAAGCCACGGCAAAGAGCCCGAGCAACGCGGCTACCCCCGAGATAGCGAGCCCGGCCCAGAGCGCCATACGCAATGGTTTTTCCGAAAAGCCGATGACCCCGTGGACAGCCAGGCGGAGCATCTTCCAGAAAGGATACTTTGTTTCACCTGCGGCGCGCGCCGGTCGCTCGAATGAAACCGCCGTCTGCTTGAATCCCATCCAACCGAACATGCCGCGCACGAAACGGTTGCGCTCCGGCATCTGCTTGAACGTATCGAGAGCCTTGCGGCCGATTAGTCGGAAATCGCCAACGTCGCGGGGAATGTCGACCGAAGTCATCTTCTCCATCAGCCGGTAGAAGATGCTGGCTGTCAGCCGTTTGAACCAGGTTTCGCCTTCGCGCCGCATACGCCTCGCGTAGACGATTTCATAGCCCTCCTTCCACTTTTCCACCAGTTGGAGAACGACTTCAGGGGGATCCTGGAGGTCGGCATCCATGACCACCACGGCTTCCCCGGCAGCCGCATCCATGCCGGCCGTAATTGCAATCTGGTGCCCGAAATTGCGCGACAGTTCGATCAGCCGGAAGCGTGGCTCCTCGGCAACCATCCCACGCAGGTAGATCACACTCGTGTCGGTACTGCCGTCGTCGACGAAAATAGCCTCTGCCGGTGCGTCCAGCGCGTCGAGCAGGGCGACTATTCGCCGGATAAGGAGTGGAAGAACCGCCTCCTCGTTGAAGATCGGAATGACCAGGGAATAGCGGGGCTGCCTCGCACGAACTCCGGTACTGCTCGCGTTGATCACAGACTGCTCCCGACAGATCCGCTGGAATTGCCCATCGAACACTAGCCGGGATAGCCTAAGGCGCCGTTAACCGCGCCGTTACAGTTTCCTGAGCGCCACTTCCTCGACCAGATGGTTGGCGCCCTTGCGCAGGATGAGATCGGCTCGGGCGCGGGTGGGCAATATATTCTCGCGCAGATTCTTCAGGTTGATGTTGGTCCACAGGCCCTCGGCGATGGCGCGGGCCGCATCCTCGGAAAGTTGCGAATAGCGGTGAAAGAAGGAGGCCGGGTCGCGGAAGGCGGTTTCGCGCAACCGCATGAAGCGGGCGATATACCAGTGATGGATCAGCGCCTCCTCGGCATCGATGTAGATGGCAAAGTCGAAGAAATCCGACAGGAAAGGCACGATCTTGCCGTCCTTCGGCAGCTTGCCCGGCTGCAGGACGTTAATGCCTTCGAAGATCAGGATGTCGGGCCGGTCGATGGTCTGGAACGCGCCCGGAATGACGTCATAGGTCAGGTGCGAATAGACCGGCGCGCGGACGTTGCGCTGCGCCGATTTGATGCCGGACAGGAAACGCAGCAGCGCGCCGACGTCGTAGCTGTCGGGAAAGCCCTTGCGCTCCATCAGATTGTTGCGGCGCAGGACTTCGTTCGGCAGCAGGAAGCCGTCGGTGGTGACCAGGTCAACCTTGGGACTCGACGGCCAGCGCGCCAGCAGCTCCTTTAGCACGCGCGCCGTGGTCGATTTGCCGACCGCGACGGAACCGGCAATGCCGATGATGAACGGTGTCTTGGCCGCGTCCAGCGCGTTGAAGAAGGCCTGGCGCTGCCTGAACAGGAGTTGACTGGCTTCGACGTGAGCCGACAACAGCCGCGACATCGAAAGATAGATGCGCTCGACTTCGTGGAGATCGACCGGATCGTTCAGCGACCGCAGACGACGGATTTCGTCCTCGGTGAGCGTCATCGGCGTATCGGCGCGGAACCGCGACCATTGCTCGGCCGAGAAGAAACGATAGGGTGAATACTTCTCGGTAGGAGCGAGCTGGTCCATCGAGTTCCTCCGCAGCGATCAGCCCCGGTCCAGCCGAGACGCCTTTTCGGCGATGCCCGAACGACCGGTGCGGCGTTCAAGCTCGTTGAGCACATCGCTCAGCGGAATGTCCGCTATGCCGAGAACGACAAGCCAATGATAGATGAGATCGGCGCTTTCCGAAACAAGCGCGTCCCGGTCGGCGCTGACGGCTGCGATCACCGTTTCGACCGCCTCTTCGCCGAGTTTCTGCGCTGCCTTGCTCATGCCGCGCTGAAAGAGCTTGGCCGTCCACGAATCCGGATCGCCGGAACGCGCGCGTTCGCCAATAATCTTCTCCAGATCGGAGAGCGAGAACTCGGTCATGACGGCGTTTACAGCCTCTTCTTAGCCGGAAAAGGCTCTAGGACCGATTACCCGGTGAGTCCAGCCGCATCGGCAGTCCGGCCTGAGCCATGTGCAGCTTGGCCTCGGCGATGCTGTAGGTGCCGAAATGGAAGATCGACGCCGCCAGCACCGCGCCGGCATGGCCGTCGCGAATGCCTTCGACAAGGTGGTCGAGCGTGCCGACGCCGCCGGAAGCGATGACCGGCACGCGTACGGCGTCGGCGACCGCGCGGGTAAGGGCTATGTCGTAGCCGGCCTTGGTGCCGTCGCGGTCCATTGATGTCAGCAGGATCTCGCCGGCGCCGAGATCGACCACTCGCCGAACGAACTCGACAGCGTCGATGCCGGTCTTCTCGCGGCCGCCATGGGTAAATATTTCCCAGCGGTCGGCCTCGCTCGCAGCGGACACTTTCTTGGCATCGATGGCGACGACGATGCACTGGTTGCCGAATTTGTCCGCTGCTTCGGCGACAAAATTTGGGGTCTTCACCGCCGCCGTGTTGATCGACACCTTGTCGGCGCCGGCCAATAGCAGCTTCCTGATGTCGGCGACCTGACGGACGCCACCGCCAACGGTCAGCGGCATGAAACATTGTTCGGCGGTGCGGGCTACTACATCGAAAATGGTCTGGCGGTTTTCCGACGAGGCGGTGATGTCGAGAAAGCAGAGCTCGTCGGCGCCGGCCGCGTCATAGGCTTTTGCCGCTTCGACGGGATCGCCGGCATCGACCAGGTCGACGAAATTGACGCCCTTGACGACACGGCCGTTCTTGACATCCAGACAGGGGATGACGCGGGCTTTCAGCATCAGATCCTCTCGATCGCCGCAAGAAAGTCGACGAGCAGCTGGCCGACGACGGGCGGAACCTCGGACTGGGAATCAAAGGCCGGGTCGTATGCCGAGAGCGTAACGCCCGCGATCGGGATAGACCTGGCCAGTCCGCAGGCAAGCTGCCGTAACTGTTCCGGGCTCGGACCGCCCGGATGCGTGTAGCGGTTCACCTGCAGCACATTCGGATCGACGACGTCCAGGTCGAGATGCAGATGCGCCCGCACAGTCACTGTCGCCGTGAGCTTTCCGATCATATCGAGTGCACCGGCACATTCGGTGCGCACGATCGGCAAGGTTTCCAGCAGGCGCTTTTCGTCGGGATCGACGTCGCGGGCATCGACCAGCATGCAGCGCGCCGGGTTTATCGGCCGGAACCCCGGAATCGCTGCCGCCATCGGACGCCAGCAGAGCCCGAGAGTCGCCGCCAGCGCCATGCCGTCGAGAAAGCCGTAGGCCGACGTCTCCGGCGTGTTGAGATCGCCATGCTGGTCGATCCAGATGATCGAATCCGCAGCTTCACCGGCAACCGCACCGGCGGCGGTCAGGCAATTTCCAGCAAAGATAATGGGGAAGCGTCCTCCATCGCGGGCGAGGCCAACCTTGGTCGCGACAGCGTTGCAGACGGCGAAGCCGGTTGCGATTTCGCGCCCCTGCTCGTCTCCCACCTTGCCGATATCTTCGACGGCGACTTCATGGCCAGCCACGGTCAGGGCTTCGACGAGCCCACCGCCAACAATGGCGTCCGGACCCTGGCCGCACCCTTCGTGATAGTGCCCGCTGTCATAGGGAGCGAGGATAATCGAGACCTTCACGTTTCACACCCCTGCCATCGGTTTGCCACGCAGGATCGCCAGTGCCTCGGCCGGATCGATGCGGCCGTCGTAGAGCGCGCGACCGGAGATCGCGCCTTCGAGCTTCTGCGCATCGGGCATGGTCATGCGCACGATGTCGGCGATCGAGGCGAGCCCGCCCGAGGCGATGACCGGGATCGAAACCGCCTCCGCAAGATCGATGGTGGCGTCCCAGTTGATGCCGCTCAGCACCCCGTCGCGATCGATGTCGGTGTAGATGATGGCGGCGACGCCGGCGCCTTCGAATTTCCTCGCCAGTTCGATGACGCCGAGACTCGAGGCCTCGGCCCAGCCTTCGACCGCGACCTTACCGCCCTTGGCATCGATGCCGACGGCGATCTTGCCCGGGAATGCCTTGCAGGCCTGCCTGACCAGATCCGGATCGCGCACCGCCACGGTGCCAAGAATGACGCGGGCCAGCCCACGGTCGAGCCAGTCCTCGATCTGCGCCAAGGTGCGGATGCCGCCGCCGAGCTGCACCGGACTGCTCGTCGCCTTGAGGATGGCGCCGACCGCGGCGCTGTTGACGCTCTGGCCCTTGAAGGCGCCGTTGAGGTCGACGACGTGCAGCCATTCGAAGCCCTGCTCTTCGAAGGCGCGCGCCTGAGCGGCGGGATCGTCGTTATAGATCGTCGCAGTTGCCATGTCGCCATGCCTGAGGCGCACACATTTGCCATCCTTAAGGTCTATGGCCGGAAACAGGATCACCTTCAGGCGCCTTCGACGATGACAAAGTGGCCGGTCGAGCCGGCGAGCCTGTACTTCAAGGCCTCCTGGTATTCAGGCGAGCCGTAGCATTCCAGCGCCATTTCATAGGATTCGAATTCCACCAGCACGTGGCGATTGCCTGTCGGTCCTTCCGGGCTGATATACCGCCCGGCGCGCACCGGGAACTTCGCCCCGTATTTCGCGAAAGCCGCGGCATTGGCCTCGATGTACTGCTTGTAGATCTCGGGATCGTGGACATCGACCATTGCCATCCAATAGCCCTTCTTGCTCATGGTTCAGGGCCTCCAGCCTAGGAAATTGGTGATCAGCGCCAGGCCCAGCGCCTGGCTCTTCTCGGGGTGGAATTGCGTTCCGGCCAGGTTGTCGCGGGCGACAGCGGCCGTTACCGGGCCGCCGTAGTCGGCAACCGCCAGCACCTCATCCTCTTTCCGTGCATCGAGATGGTAGGAGTGGACGAAATAGGCGTGCAGTCCCTTGCCGCCCGTCGCAATGCCGGAAAACAGCGGATGCTTGCGCTTCAGGTCAATCGTGTTCCAGCCGATCTGCGGGATCTTCAGTGTCGGATCGGCCGGCGTGATCTCCTTGACGTCGCCGGCGATCCAGCCAAAGCCCTTTGTGACGGTCTTTTCCAGGCCCCGCTCCGACATCAGCTGCATGCCGACGCAGATGCCGAGGAACGGCCGAGCCTTGGCGATCGCCACCTCCTCCACCGCTTCCCACATGCCGGCGACCGCACGCAGTCCAGCGGCGCAATCGGCATAGGCACCGACGCCGGGCAGGACGATGCGGTCGGCGGTCCTGACCCGCTCGGCATCGGCGGTGAGTTCGATCGCGGCGGCAATGCCGGCTTCATGCGCAGCACGCTCGAAGGCCTTGGTGGCCGAGCGCAGATTGCCCGACCCGTAGTCGATGATCGCGACCCTCATCTCAGGGCTTTCCCGGAATATGGTTCAGCCCCAGTGCCAGGCCCATCTGCGCCGGCCGGGCATGTGCTGCGTCTGGGACGATACGCTGCGCATGAGTTTGTGAATCCGAATCCGCAGCGGCTTCCAACACATAGCGGATGTCGGCGTCGTCGAGCCTGTCGGCCTCGACGACACCCCATTCATGCCAGCCGCGGCGACGAAGGGCTGCAATTCGCAAGCCTTGTCCCTCCAGCCCGACAAAGAGCATGACAAGGAAGGATAAAAGCGAGCCGGCTGTTTCCAGGTCCAGCCTTTCGCCCAGCATCGAGAGCAGGCCCATGGCGACAAACGCCAATGCCGCCTCAACCCACAGCCGGTGCCAGGCCAGCCACAGCGGCGGCACCACGAAGCCGAGCCAGGCAAAGCCGTCACGGATAAAGATGGTGTCCACGCTTTCACCGCGGCCTGGCGGCTCCATCACGACATAGATGGCCATGGCGTTACCCTTTCAGGGATCCCTTGGTGGAGGGAACCGCGTCCAGCTGGCGCAGGTCGCGCTCAAGTGCCGAACGCAACACACGCGCCACGGCCTTGAAGCAGGTCTCGGCGATGTGGTGGTTGTTGGCGCCGTAATGATTGGTGATGTGCAGCGTGATGCCGGCATTCTGCGCCAGAGCGTGGAAGAATTCGCGCACCAGCTCGGTGTCGAACGTACCGATCTTCGGCGACGAGAACGAAACATTCCAGACCAGAAAAGGCCGGCCGGAGACATCGATTGCCGCCCGCGTCAGTGTCTCGTCCATGGCGAGGTCGATCGAGGCGTAGCGCATGATGCCGCGCCGCTCGCCCAATGCCTTGGCCAGCGCCTGGCCGAGGGCGATGCCCGTATCCTCGACGGTATGGTGGTCGTCTATATGCAGGTCGCCCTTGGCCTTCACGGTCATGTCGATCAGCGAATGGCGCGACAACTGGTCCAGCATATGGTCGAAGAAGCCGACGCCCGTCGAAATGTCGGATTTGCCCGAGCCGTCGACTTGAACCGACACGGAGATGTCGGTTTCCCTGGTCTTGCGGCTTATCTCGGCGGAACGGGGCGCCATGACCTCATCCTTGTTTCAGATTTGCACGTCAGGCGTTCACAGGCCTGAAAACGAAAGCCTTCTAGCAGCATGATCCGGCGATTGCCAGTTACCGCTGCGGAGCACTATCCGGCCCGGCGGATGGCCGGTTTGCAATCGTCCGGCCTATGCATACATATGGCCGATCAAGTCACTCGTAACGCACCGATCGCCTCGATGGGATCGGTGCTTGTCGGAGCAGGAAATGTCGAATGAACTGACCATGCATGCCACGACCATCCTGACCGTGCGCAAGGGCGGCAAGGTGGTGATCGCCGGCGACGGCCAGGTCAGCCTCGGCCAGACGATCATGAAAGGCAACGCCAAGAAGGTGCGCCGCATCGGCAAGGGCGGCAACGTCATCGCCGGTTTCGCTGGCGCCACCGCCGATGCCTTCACTCTGCTCGAGCGGCTCGAAGCCAAGCTCGAACAATATCCCGACCAGCTGACACGCGCCTGCGTCGAGCTTGCCAAGGACTGGCGCACCGACCGCTATTTGCGGCGGCTGGAAGCGATGATGCTGGTGGCCGACAAGTCGGTGTCGCTGGCGCTGACCGGCACCGGCGACGTGCTGGAGCCCGAATTTGGCGTCATGGCCATCGGTTCCGGCGGCAATTACGCGCTGGCAGCGGCACGCGCGCTGATGGACAGCGACAAGGGCGCAGAGGAGATCGCCCGCAAGGCGATGCAGATCGCGTCAGACATTTGCGTCTACACAAACAACAACTTCGTCGTCGAAACCCTCGATGCCGCCTGAGCGGAGCCTCCGCTATGGTTTTCGGCCGGTGACCCAGAGGGACCTGCCGATGATCGCCGGCTGGCTTGCCGAGCCGCATGTCGCCGAGTGGTGGGACGACCCAGAGACCGAGATTGCGGAGATCCGCGAGCATATCGACAGCATTTCGGTCGAGCCGCTAATTATCGAGCTGGACGGAAAGCCCATCGGCTATTTGCAGAGCTACGATCCGCATCTGGAGGACGGCCATCCCTATAGCGACCAGCCGTTCGGCACGCTCGGCATCGATCTGTCGATCGGCGTGCCGGAGCTTGTCGGGGTCGGCCACGGCTCCGCGATCGTCCGGCAGTTCGTCGAGCAGCTTTTCGAGGAAGGTACGCCGCGCGTCATCATCGACCCGGACCCCGCCAATGCACGGGCTATCCGTGCCTATGAAAAGGCCGGTTTCACGGCTATCGATCGCAGGAAGTCGGAATATGGCGATGCCGTGCTGATGGCGATTGATGCCCCAGAGGGTGATGCCGGACAGGGTGACGCAGAAGAGGGGCAATAGCAGCATGAGCGTATCCAGCGACAAAACCGTCTCGGCCTACGAAGACAGTTGGCGAATGGGGCTCCTGCTGGTTCTCGGCCTGGTTATCTTCCAGGCCGGGGTCCTCTATGGCATGGGGCGGACGCCGATCTGTACCTGCGGCTATGTCAAGCTGTGGCACGGCATCGTGCAAAGCTCGGAGAATTCCCAGCATATTTCCGACTGGTACAGCTTCTCGCACGTCATTCACGGCTTCCTGTTCTATGCGCTGGCGTGGTTCCTTTTCCCGCGCTCGCCGATCGGGCTCAGGCTGGCGTTTGCGGTCGTCATAGAGGGCGGCTGGGAGCTGCTCGAGAACAGCCCTTTCATCATCGACCGCTACCGCGCCGGCACGATCTCGCTCGACTATTATGGCGACAGCATCATCAATTCGGTGTCCGACACGCTGGCCATGGTGCTGGGGTTTGTCATGGCGCGAAGGCTTCCTATATGGGTGATCGTCACCCTCGCCCTCATCTTCGAATTCGGTGTCGGCTATCTCATCCGGGACAATCTGACACTCAACGTGATCATGCTGCTGCATCCGTTCGAGTCCATTCGGCAGTGGCAAAGTGGAATTTAGTGATATGAGCACCTTCTCTCCCCGCGAAATCGTTTCGGAACTCGACCGCTTCATCATCGGCCAGAAAGACGCCAAGCGTGCGGTGGCGATTGCCTTGCGCAACCGTTGGCGCCGCCAGCAGCTCGAGGGCCAGATGCGCGAAGAGGTGATGCCGAAAAACATCCTGATGATCGGCCCGACCGGTGTCGGCAAGACCGAGATTTCACGCCGCCTGGCACGCCTTGCCGGTGCGCCTTTCGTCAAGGTCGAAGCCACCAAGTTCACCGAGGTCGGTTATGTCGGCCGCGACGTCGAGCAGATCATCCGCGATCTGGTCGAGATCGCCATCGGGCTGGTGCGCGAGAAGATGCGCGAGGACGTCAAGGCGCGTGCCCACATCAACGCCGAGGAACGGGTGCTCGAAGCGCTCGTCGGCAAGACGGCGAGCCCGGCCACCCGCGACAGTTTCCGCAAGAAGCTGCGCGACGGCGAGCTCGACGACAAGGAGATCGAGATCGAAGTGGCCGATACCGGCAATGGCGGCATGCCTGGCTTCGAGATCCCCGGCATGCCGGGCGCCAATATCGGCGTGCTCAACATCAACGACATGCTGTCGAAGGCGATGGGCGGCAAGAAGACCAAGTTGCGCAAGACGACCGTCAAGGAGTCCTACGGGCTGTTGATCAGCGACGAGTCCGACAAGCTGCTCGATCAGGACGAAGTGGTGCGCCGGGCCCTCGAATCGACCGAGAATGACGGCATCGTCTTCCTTGACGAGATCGACAAGATCGCCTCGCGCGAAGGCGGCATCGGTGCCGGTGTTTCGCGTGAAGGTGTACAGCGCGACCTGCTGCCGCTGGTCGAAGGCACCACGGTTGCGACCAAATATGGACCGGTGAAGACCGACCATATCCTGTTCATCGCCTCGGGCGCGTTCCACGTCGCCAAGCCCTCCGACCTGCTGCCGGAATTGCAGGGCCGCCTGCCGATCCGCGTCGAGCTGCGGGCGCTGGAGAAGGACGATTTCGTCCGCATCCTTACCGAGACCGAAGCCAGCCTGATCAAGCAATATATCGCGCTGATGAAGACCGAAGGCGTCGACCTGGTCTTCACCGATGACGCGATCGATTCGTTGGCCGGCATCGCCGTCGACCTTAACGCCAGCGTCGAGAATATCGGCGCCAGGCGGCTGCAGACGGTGATGGAACGGGTACTGGACGACATCTCCTATGACGCGCCGGACCGTAACGGCACCTCGGTGACAATCGATGCCGCCTATGTCGAGAAGCATGTCGGCGACCTCTCCAGAAACACGGACTTGTCGCGTTTCATCTTGTAGGAGACTCTTGATTCTCTAAGAGGCCGGGGAATTACCCCCGGCCTCCGTCAAATTCGGCCCGGCATTCCGGAGGTGTGGCCAAATGGAAGCATCCGGCAAGCTTTCGTCCCGTCCGGTGCAGGCGTCTCTCGACTCCCGGTGGAGCATTACCCTAGTTTGCCGCCGATTATTTGGGCGGCGGCGCATGAAAAAACTGATCCTCGTCATTTTGGGGCTGACGCTGGCGACAGCCATGTTCGCCGCGCAAGCGGAAACGATGGTGCCGCCGGGCAACCGCAACACCGAGCAGCCTGACATACCGGGCGCATCGAGCCGGCGCACCCAGGCGACCAACACCACCTTCCAGGCGAAATACCGCAAAGTCTTTGCGCTGCTCCAGAACGATGCCGAGTTGCGCGGCAAGATCAAGCAGGCAGCCGCGGCCTATGGCATCGACCCAATGCATATCGTCGGCGCCATCGTCGGCGAGCACACCTACAATGTCGATGCCTACGACCGGCTGCAGACCTACTACGTCAAGGCGATCTCGTATTTGTCGAGCAAGCTCTCCTTCGCCTATGACGGCGAGGACATCACCGATTTCGTGCAGCGGCCGCAATTCGCCAAATGCGCCGGGAAGTCCGATAGCTACGACCTATGGGAGTGCCGCGAGCAGGTGTGGAACCGGTCGTTCCGCGGCAAGACCGTCAACGGCGAGAGCTTCCCCAACGACCGCTTCGGTGCCACTTTCTTCCAACCTTATTATGCCGGCCAGACTTTTGGCCTTGGCCAGCTCAATCCGTTGACGGCGCTGGAAATGAGCGACCTCGTGCACAAGGTTTCCGGCCTGCCGGAACTCGACGTCGGCGACCCCAACGCGGTCTACAAGACCATCATGGATCCTGACCTGACACTGCCTTATGTCGCAGCAACGATCCGGAAATCGATCGACGCCTATAGAAGCATCGCCGGCTACGACATCTCAGGCAATCCCGGCCTCACGTCGACGCTCTACAATGTCGGCAACCCCGAACAGCGCGCCTATGCGCTGAAGGCCGAAAACGACAAGCGCCGCGCTGCGGGCGAGCCGGAAAAATTGCCTGAGGAAAATTACTATGGCTGGCTGATCAACGACAAGCTGCCGGAGCTGAAAGCGCTGTTTTAGCCGAACGCGTTCGGCCAACTATCCACGCCCTCAGCTCACGCCGCCAGCAGTGACTTCAGCTTGACCGTTTGCGAGCCTAGCGCTTCCGGCGCCGGCTTTGCCTGCTTTGCAATCAGCATCTCGGCCAGCCTTATGTCGCGGGCGACCGCGTTGCCGGGGCCGATGCCGCTTGCCGCAACCAGCCTGCCGTCCTCGGCCAGATGAAACAGGATGAAGGCGCCGTCGCCAACGTCGCGGCGAACGATGCTGCGGCCTTCGTCCGACAGGCCGGCGATCTGCAGGGTCAATCCGTACTGATCCGACCAGAACCAAGGCACCGCCGAATGCGCCTCGCCGGCGCCAAGCATGTTCCTTGCGGCGAGTGCGCCCTGCTCCTGCGCATTGCGCCAGGCTTCCAGCCGCACGCGCCGGCCGCCATAGATAGCGAGCGGAAACGAACAGCAATCGCCGGCTGCAAAGATATCCCGGTCGCTGGTGCGAAGCTCGGCGTCGACGGCGACACCATTGTCGATGGTCAGCCCCGCCTGCCCGGCAAGTCCGGTCACCGGCACGGCGCCGATGCCGATCACGGCAAGATCGGCGACAATGTCGTGTCCACCGGCAAGCGCGATGCGCACTTCGGCGCCGTCATCGGCAATGGCCGCGATGCCCTGGCCGCACAGGATTTTTACGCCTTCGGCTTCATGCGCCTGATGGATGACCTGCGCGATCTCGGCCGGCACGCCGCGCATCAGAATGCGCGGCTGCGCCTCGATGACGGTGACCGCGGCACCCAGCCTGCGCGCCGCCGCGGCGAGCTCGAGCCCGATGAAGCCGCCGCCGACTATGGCGATGCGATTGCCGGCGTTGAGATGGGCACGAATGGCCAGCGCGTCGTTGAAGGTTCGCAGGTAGACGCAGCGCCCGCCAAGGCCCGGCATAGGCAATTTGCGCGGCACAGACCCGGTCGCCAGCAGGAGCTTGTCGTAGGCCAGGGCGGAACCGTCTGACAGGCGCACGACATGCGCCGTGCGGTCGATCGCCACAGCCAGAACCGAATGGATATGCCGGATAGAGCGCTCGGCCAGGATCGCGTCGCTGGCGATCGCCTTGATCAGGGGCGCGTCGGCGACCATCGCGTCTTTCGACAGTGGTGGGCGCTCATAGGGAAGATGCGGCTCGTCGCCGACCAAGGTTACGGGGCCATTATAGCCGAGCTCGCGCAGCGCAAGGGCGGCGCGCCCGCCGCATTCGCCGGCGCCGATGACGACCATTCCCTTCGTCATCATCAACCGATCCGGACAAGGACTTTGCCGGCGCCGACTTTGACCGGATAGGTCCTTAGGTCGACGCAGACCGGCGCGCCCCTGGCAGCCCCTGTCTTGTAGTTGAAGCGGCCATTGTGCTTCGGGCACTCGATGATGTCGTCCATGACCAGCCCGTCGGCCAGATGCACCTTCTCATGCGTGCAAAGCCCGTCGGTGGCGAAATACTCGTCGTCGGGGCTGCGATAGATAGCAAAGGTGCGGCCGCCATGGTCGAAGCGCATCACGTCCTCTCCGTCGATGTCCTCGGCGTCACAGGCCTCGACCCAGTCGCTCATTTACGGTCCCTCGATTTTGGGTGCCTCGGCATAGGCTTGTCATTCGGCAGCCACCGCAGCGGTAGCGTTGTCGTTGTGGAAGTGCTCGCGATAGGGCCTCGCCGTCGGCGGCAGTTCGCGCTTGATGAAATAATCCTCATTGCGCAGCTGGCGCAGGAAGGCCGGTATCATCTCGCGGTAGCCGGCCAGGATGGACGGTGTCGGCGCCGGCAGATCGTGCTTGATCAGCTCATGCAGCCTGGGCAGCGCATGATAGGGCACCATTGGAAACATGTGATGCTCGACGTGGTAGTTCATGTTCCAGTAAATGAAGCGGCTTATCGGGTTCATGTAGACGGTGCGGCTGTTGAGCCGGTGATCGGTGACGTTTTCAGCCAGGCCGCCATGCTGCAGCAGGCCGACCATGACATGGTGCCACGCGCCGTAAAGCCTGGGCAGCCCGACCAGCATCAGCGGCAGGAACGAGCCCGTGTAGAGCGCCAGCACAATGGTCGCGGCATAGACTGTCGTCCAGATGCGGGCAATGCCAATTGCCTTCGGCTGCTCCTGCTCGGGAATGAAGGTTCTTTCGGCCGGGCTGACGACACCGGCTGCATTGCGCAGCATGTCGCTCATCGCATGCCAGGCGTCGAGAATGCCGACGAAGTTGAGCACGACGCGCAGCAGATCGGGCGGACGCATCACCGATATCTCAGGATCGCGGCCGACGATGATGGTATCGGTATGGTGGCGCGTATGGCTCCAGCGCCAGGTCACCGGGTTGCGCATGATCATGAAGCAGGCGATCTGATAGACCACGTCGTTCATCCACTGCGTCCTGAAGGCGGTGCCGTGGCCGCATTCGTGCCAGCGTGAATCGGTGGAGGAGCCGTAGAGGACGCCGTAGACGAAGAAGAACGGCACGCACCACCAGCTGCCCCAGAACCAGACGCCGCCGGCTCCGCTCAGGATCAAGGCGCCGAGCCACATGACCGTATCGCGGATCGCCGGGCCGTCGGAGCGCTGCATCAGCTCCTTCATCTGCTTGCGTGGCACGTCCGTGTGATACCACTCGGCCGCCGCCAGCCCGCTCTCGATGGCGAGCTTCGCGTCGCGGCCGATCAGGCTGTAGTCACGCCGGGACGCTGCTGTGGCGATCGTGTTCCCGGTTCGGAGTCCAATATCCACCATGGCGGAGGCCTCGATCATAGTCGGTCCGCATTCAAATAACGCCGAAGCCTGATAGGCTCAACATCACAAAGATAGTTTCTATCATTTTACATCATAATGGCGTAAAAGCCGAACAATAGAGCGAGGCAGCGATGGCGAAACGGCCGACGATTACCGACCTGGCACGCATTTCGGGGGTCAGCGTTGCCACCGTCGACCGGGTGCTGAACAACCGGTTGCCGGTGCGCGAGGAAACCGCGCGCCGCGTCTATGAAGCGGCGACCAGCATTGGCTATCACGCAGCCGGGCTGATCAAGCAGCGGATGCGCCATGAATTGCCGGAGTATCGGCTCGGGTTCCTGCTGTTGCGGCGGGAGGACGTCTTCTACAGCGAATTTGCCCGCGAGCTTGAACTGGCGGTATCGCAGTCGCCGCGCTTTCGCGGCGTGGCGACCATCGACTTCGCCGGCTCGCTGGCGCCGGACGAGATCGTCGAGCGGATGCGCAAGCTGGCCGCCAAATCCAGGGCCGTCGCCCTGGTCGGGCCTGATCACCCGACGCTGACGGTCGCCGTCGAGGCTCTCAAAGCCAATGGCGTACCGGTGTTCTCCCTGCTTTCCGACTTTGCGTCCGGTATTCGCGAGGGCTATGTCGGCCTGGACAATCGCAAGGTCGGCCGCACCGCCGCCTGGATAATCTCGAAGGTTGCGAAGAGGCCTGGCAAGGTTGCCCTCTTCGTCGGCAGCCATCGCTTCCATGGCCATGAGCTTCGCGAGATCGGTTTTCGCTCCTTCTTTCGCGAGCAGGCGCCGGAATTCACTCTGCTCGAGACGTTGGTCAATCTGGAAGCGAACCAGATCACGCATGATGCAATGATCGAGCTTCTAGCCCGCCACCCTGATCTCGTCGGCTGCTATGTCGCCGGTGGCGGCATGGAAGGCGCGATCTCGGCGCTGAGGGAGGCAAAGCCGGCAGAGGTGCCGGCGGTTGTCTGCAACGAGAT
The DNA here is from genome assembly GCF_040322275.1 of Mesorhizobium sp. M0174. Classification (NCBI taxonomy): domain Bacteria; kingdom Pseudomonadati; phylum Pseudomonadota; class Alphaproteobacteria; order Hyphomicrobiales; family Phyllobacteriaceae; genus Mesorhizobium; species Mesorhizobium sp. M0174. Next base: position 133,432 of record NZ_JAMYTB010000004.1, on the reverse strand, counting down.
CACGCCCGACTCCCGCTCGGCGCTGGCGGATAATTTCCTGACGATGGTCATCTCGACGCCACTGGCAGCGCTTTGCCGCGAGCTTGTCGGGCTGATGGCGCATGCCATCGAGAGCGGCGCTGCGAATGCGCCGGGCCAGACCTTTCTGCCCTTCGACATCTATCTGCCGGAAAACATCTGACGTCGCGGTCATTGGCGGCAGACATGATGTAATCTATCAGAACGCTTTCAGGCTTGGCTTGCCTGAGCGTCCGTCCAAAAGCGCTTGAAATGCCGAAAATCCATCCTTCATGGCGAAATCTCGCTTGACGCCCACGCGAAATGGAATAAATATTTCACCAACTGAGCATTTTGGTTCTTTCGTTCCGGAAGATCTGTTTCAGGCAAATGCCTCCGGAACTACATGGCAATCGGGAGAGAATTCCCTGCGAGATCGGGGATTCCGGGTAGATCGGTGCAGCCGGACACCAATGTGGAGGAGAAATAAAATGAAAAAACTGCTTTTGGGCGTCGCGTTCGCGGCGCTGATGAGTTCGTCCGCCTTCGCTGCCAAGATCGGCGTGTCGATGGCGTTGTTCGACGACAATTTTCTCACCGTGCTGCGCAACGGCATGATCGAGCAGGCCAAGGGCATGGACGGCGTCGAACTGCAGGTGGAGGATGCGCAGAACGACGTCGCCAAGCAACTCGACCAGATCAAGAACTTCGCCGCCTCGGGCGTCGACGCCATCATCGTCAACCCGGTCGACACCTCGGCGACCCAGGCGATGTCGGACGCAGCCGCCGCTGCCAAGATTCCACTGGTCTATGTCAATCGCGAGCCGGTCAACGTCGACACGCTGCCCGACAATCAGGCCTTCGTCGCCTCGAACGAAGCCGATTCCGGCACGCTCGAGACCAAGGAGGTCTGCCGCCTGTTCAAGGAGGCCGGCAAGACTGAAGCCAACGTCTATGTGATCATGGGCGAACTGTCGAACCAGGCAGCAGTGCAGCGCACCAAGGACATTGACGATGTGATCGCCACGCCGGAGTGCAGCTTCATCAAGATCATCGATAAGCAGACGTCGAACTGGAAGCGCGAAGAAGCGCAGAACCTGATGACCAACTGGCTGTCGACCGGCAAGCCGTTCGACGGCGTCATCGCCAACAATGACGAAAGCGCGATCGGCGCCATCCAGGCGATGAAGGCCGCCAACATCGACATGAAGTCGGTTGTCGTCGGCGGCGTCGACGCTACCCAGGACGCGCTTGCGGCGATGCAGGCGGGCGATCTCGATGTGACGGTGTTCCAGGATGCGGCCGGCCAGGGCGCCGGCGCGCTTGACGCGGCGCTCAAGCTGGCGAAGGGCGAAAAGGTCGAGCACAAGGTCTACATCCCGTTCCAATTGGTCACGCCGGCGAATATCGACAAGTTCCTGAAGAAGAACTGAGGCAGCGGACCGGGGGGGGGGGCCCCCCCCGCTCCTCCTTCTCTCTCGGCCTGAAGAGCGGCCGAAAGAGACCGTGGCTGACGGAGGAAGCACGATTGGCACAGACATCTCAAGGCGTCGGCGGGCTCAGCTATAATGCGAAGCGGCGCGCGTGGCCGGCCGAATTCAACGTCTTCCTGGCACTCGTCATCCTGGTCGGCGCTTTCGAGCTGATCGGCCGGGTCTTCCTGGGCGACAGCTTCCTGTTCAATACCCGCGACAATATCGATGCGATCTTCAACGAAGCGCGCCTGCAGATCATCATCCTGCAGGTGTCGATCGTCGGCATCATTGCCATCGGCGTGACGCAGGTGATCATTACCGGCGGCATCGACCTGTCCTCAGGTTCGATCGTCGGCGCCACGGCAATGATCGCCATGAGCTTCGCCCAGGTGGCGACCGTCAACGGCAACCCGAACCCCAAGGCAATGTTCATAGCCCAGGGCTGGACCGACCTGCCGGTGATCGTGCCGGTGCTGGTCGCGATCGGCTGCGGACTGCTGGCCGGCCTGGTCAACGGTGCATTGATCGCCTACACCCGCATTCCGCCGTTCATCGCCACGCTCGGCATGATGGTCACCGCGCGCGGCATCGCCAAATGGTGGTCGAAGGGACAGCCGATCTCGTTTCCGACCGAGAGTTTCGCCGCCATCGGCAAGGGGCTGATGCCGGTCATCATCTTCATATCGCTCGCGGTGCTGTTTCAGCTGATCCTGAGCTACACCAAATATGGCAAGCACTGCTATGCCATCGGCTCCAATGAGGACGCCGCGCGCATGTCCGGCATCAACATCGCCAACCACAAGATCCTCGTCTACGTCATTGCCGGCGTCCTCGCCGCGCTCGCAGCCGTGGTGCTGAGCTCGAAGAATCTCACCGCCCAGGCCGGCATGGGTGTGATGTACGAGCTCGACGCGATCGCCATGGCGGTTATCGGCGGTGTCTCGCTGTCGGGCGGCCGCGGCTCGATTATTGGGACGGTGATCGGCTCGCTGATCTTCGGCGTCATCATCTCCGGCTTCACCTTTCTGCGCCTCGACGCCTATTATCAGGAGATGGTCAAAGGCGTGATCATCGTCGGCGCAGTCGTTCTCGACCAGTGGCGCCAGCGCCTGCGGGCAATGAGGGCTTGACCATGTCGGACATTGTGCTGAAGACGGAAAACCTGACCAAGTATTATGGCGGCGTCCATGCGCTGGAGGGTGCCAACTTCGAGCTGCGCAAGGGCGAGCATGTCGCTATCATGGGCGACAACGGCGCTGGCAAATCGACCTTCGTACGCCAGATCACCGGCGTCGAGCAGCGCACCAGCGGCAGGATGTGGTTCGACGGCAAGGAAGTGAATTTTGCCGGCCCGATCGAAGCCCGCGAGGCGGGCATCGAGACGGTGTTCCAGAACCTGGCGCTCGCCGACGATCTCGACGTGCCGTCGAACCTGTTCCTCGGCCGCGAGCGGGTGCTGTTCAATCTAGGGCCCTTCTCGATCCTCGATCGCAAGTTCATGCGCAAGGCGACCGAGGCAGCCTTGGTCCGCACGGCGGTCAAGATCCCCAATCTTTCCAACACCATCCGCCATATGTCGGGCGGCCAGCGCCAGTGCGTGGCAATTGCCAGAACCGCGACCTTTGCTTCCAAACTCATCATCATGGATGAGCCGACGGCGGCACTCGGCGTGCAGGAGACGATGCAGGTCGAAAACATCATCCGCACGCTGAAGGAAAATGGCGAACCGCTGATCCTGATCTCTCACAACATGCGGCAGGTGTTCGACCTGGTCGACCGCATCGTCGTTTTCCGGCGCGGCCGCATCGTCGCCAATTTGCGCAAGCAAGACACCGACGGCAACGATATCGTCTCCTACATCACCGGTGCCAAGACCGGGCAGGCGGAGCTTGCGGCGTAACGGCAACGAGGCCACCGGCGCTGACACGCCTTCCCTTCCCAACCATCCTCAAAGGAAAATTCTTCATGCCTCTTCGCTTTGCTCTTCTCGGTGCCGGCCGTATCGGCAAGGTCCATGCTCGCGCCGTTGGTTCCAATCCGCAGGCCAGGCTGGTTGCAGTTGCCGACGCCTTCGAGAAGGCGGCGACCGATCTGGCCTCTGCCTATGGCGCCGAAGTGCGCAGCATCGATGCCATCGAGAAGGCCGGCGATATCGATGCGGTCGTCATCTGCACGCCGACCGACACTCATGCCGATCTGATCGAACGCTTCGCCAAAGCGGGTAAAGCGATTTTCTGCGAGAAGCCGATCGACCTCGACGCCGCCAGGGTGGAACGTTGCCTGGCCGTCGTCGACAAGGCCGGCGCCACCCTGATGGTCGGCTTCAACCGCCGCTTCGATCCGCATTTTGCCGCCGTGCGCAAGGCGATCGACGACGGCGCCATCGGCACCGTCGAAATGGTGACGATCACCTCGCGCGATCCCGGCCCGCCGCCGCTCGACTATATCGGCCGCTCGGGCGGCATCTTCCGCGACATGACCATTCATGATTTCGACATGGCGCGCTTCCTGCTCGGCGAGGAGCCGGTGGCGGTCAGCGCGCACGCTTCGGTGCTGGTCGACAAGAAGATCGGCGAAGCCGGCGACTTCGACAGCGTCAGCGTCATTCTCGAAACCGCCTCCGGCAAGCAATGCGTCATCTCCAACTCGCGCCGCGCCACCTATGGCTACGACCAGCGCATCGAGGTGCATGGCTCGAAAGGCATGATTGCGGCCGAGAACCAGCGGCCGGTGTCGATCGAACTCGCCAATGAGAAAGGCTATACGCGGCCGCCGCTGCACGATTTCTTCATGACTCGTTATCTCGACGCTTATGCCAACGAGATCGCTGCCTTCATCGCGGCAGCGACGTCAGGCAAGAAGGCGGCGCCGAGCGGCAAGGACGGGCTGGTGGCGCTCAGGCTGGCAGATGCGGCGCTGAAATCGGCCAAGGAAGGCAAGACCGTCCGCCTCGACAAAACAATCTGACTATCAAACACAGGAGCAAGGCGATGAACGGTTCAGCCGGTCGCAATTCCGAAACATGCGCCATCGTCACCGGCGGCGCACAAGGCATCGGCTTTGCCGTGGCCGAAGCGCTGGCCGATGAGGGCTGCCGGGCGCTGGCGTTGATCGGCCGCTCGCAAGAGAAAGGCGACAAAGCTGTCGCCACTCTCAAGCGCGCAGGCGTCGCTGCCATCTTCATCAGCGCCGACGTCTCAGAGGTGGCCGACTGCAAGCGTGCGGTCGAAATGGCGATTGGCCATTTCGGTACCGTCAACGCGCTGGTCAACGCCGCTGCCACCTCGGCTCGCGGCTCGCTAGTCGAGACCTCCGAGGATCTCTTCGACCAGATATTCCAGACCAATGTGCGCGGCCCGTTTTTCCTGATGCAGGGCGTGGTGGCGCATTTGCTGGCGCGCAAGGCACCGGGCTCGATCGTCAACGTGCTGTCGATGTCGGCGCATTGCGGCCAGTCGTTCCTGGCACCCTATTCGTCGAGCAAGGGTGCGCTGGCGACACTGACCAAGAATGTCGCCAATGCCTATCGCGGCAATCGCATCCGCTGCAATGCGGTGCTGCCCGGCTGGATGGACACCGAGGGCGAAGCGATCGTGCAGAAAAAATGGCACGATGCGCCGGACGACTGGCTGGAAAGGGCCGAGGCCGCGCAGCCGATGGGTCAATTGGTGAAACCGGCACAGCTTGCCAGGTTGATCAGCTATATGATCAGCCCGCAGTCCGGCGTCATGACCGGATCGCTGGTCGACTACGACCAGAGCATCGCGGGGGCGTCGCCGGAATAGTGTCGCGGCGCACCCTGACGCTCTGGTCAATGGGCAGAACGCCCATCGCTTCGTCATCCTGGGGCGGAGCAAGGAGCGAAGCGACGCGGCGCAGACCCCAGGATCCATGCCGCGCCTTCAGAGCGCCGCAACGGTGCAGAATTCTGCTCCGCTGCACCCCTCGGCCAAGGTTACGGCATGGATCCCAGGGTCTTCGCGACGGAGCTTCGCTCCTGCTTCGCCCTGGGATGACGAAGTTGCGGAGGCTTCGACCAATCCCGAATTGGCTGCCAACAGGCCTCCAACCCCTCGGATCCCGTGCGCAGCGCTACTACGCAGCCTCATCACCCACGTGACAAGCGCCCCGGCATCGATTATATGAACCGGATGATCAACCTGACCGCCACGTATTGGTACTTTAGCAGCTCGCTGGCGGCGGGAGGATTGCGCTCGATCTGAAGATTGCAGCATCAAAAATCCGAACAGCCGCCAGACCTGGCGGCTTTTTTGTTTGCCGGCAGGTCTCCTAAAGCATGATCCCGAAAAGTGGCATCCGGTTTTCGGAAAAGATCATGCTCCAAACAAACAGGAGCAGAAAGCCGTGTTGACGACCACAGACGATCTTCGGGTCAAAGAAATAAGGGAATTGAGCACGCCGGACGAGGTGATGCGGGAGATACCGCGCACGCTGACGGCGACGCGCACCGTTGCCGCATCACGCAACGCGATCCACGCCGTGCTGACCGGCGCCGACGACCGGCTGGTGGTTGTCGTCGGCCCCTGTTCGATCCACGACCCGGCCGCTGCCGTAGACTATGCCAGTCGTCTGGCGACGCTGCGCGAAAGCCTGTCGGACCGGCTGGAGATCGTCATGCGGGTGTATTTCGAGAAGCCGCGCACGACGGTCGGCTGGAAAGGCCTGATCAACGATCCCGATCTCGACGGCAGCTTCAACATCGACAAGGGGTTGCGGATGGCCCGCAACGTGCTCTCCGCGGTCAACAATCTCGGCCTTCCGGCGGCCACCGAATTCCTCGACATGGCCACCCCGCAATATATTGCCGACCTCGTCGCCTGGGGCGCGATCGGCGCGCGCACGACCGAGAGCCAGATCCATCGCGAACTGGCGTCAGGCCTGTCCTGCCCGGTCGGCTTCAAGAACGGCACCGACGGCAATTTGCGGATCGCCGCCGAAGCCGTGAAATCCGCCGCCCAGCCGCATCATTTCATGGCGGTGACGAAAGGTGGGCGCAGCGCCATCGCTACGACCACCGGCAACGAGGACTGCCACGTCATCCTGCGCGGCGGTATTGTGCCTAATTATGACGCGGCAAGCATTGCTGCTGCCTGCGCGGAACTCGGCCGGATCGGCGTGGCGCCGCGGCTGATGATCGATGTCAGCCACGCCAACAGCAGCAAGAAGCCGGAAAACCAGCCAGGGGTGGCAGCCGAGGTGGCGGGCCAGGTCGCGGCGGGCGACGAGCGCATCATCGGCGTTATGATCGAGAGCAACCTTGTCGCCGGCCGGCAGGATGTCGTGCCCGGCAGGCCGCTTGTCTATGGCCAGAGCATCACCGATGGCTGCATCGACTGGGCAACCACCGAGACGGTGCTTTACGGCCTTGCCGACGCGGTCGAGCGGCGCCGGTCGGTGCGCCGCGCCATGATATCAAGCCGTCCGGGAGCCGCGTGACCCGGCCGGCGCCGCTGCCATGGACGTTGCGCCCTTCGGGCTCGGAATTCACGCCGCCTTCAAGCCCTCCCAGACGGTGAGCGCCGAAACCGCAACGAGAAGCAGTCCGGCCGCCCGGCCGGCAAGAGCGGTTGCCCTTGGATTGGCGACCAGCAGATCCCGGCTGCGACCGGCGGTAATTGCGAGTCCGCCATAGACAGCGAACTGCGTGGCGATCGTCATCAGCCCCATGATGATCGCCTGCATCCAGATCGGACCGTAATCCGGCCTCAGAAACTGCGGATAGACGGCAAGAACAAAGAGATAGGCCTTTGGATTGATCAGGCAGGTCATGATCCCCTGGCGAAAGGCCTTCCATGCGGAGCGGCTGCCGGCAGGGCCGTCATGGCCGACGGTGATGGAGCTGCGCATCAGCGTGATGCCGATAAAGGCCATATAGGCCGCGCCGGCAATCAGCAGCGGATTGAAGAGGACCGGCAAGAAATGCATGAGCAGGCCGACGCCGAGCGCGCCGTTCAGCGTATGCACCACGCCGCCCAGCATGATGCCGCCGGTCGCCGCAAGCCCTCTGCTGCTGCCGCCGGTCAGCGCATTGGCAAGCACGAAAAGCATGTCCATGCCGGGCACGATGATGATGCCGACAAGGAGGAGAAAGAAGAGCCAGAGGTTTGCCGCGTAGTCCATGTCAGTTGCCTGTCGCCTCATGCAGGCGAGCTGCAGAGGAACTTGTTGATTTTCAATCCGATAGGCGATCCTATAGGTCAGTCCAACTGACGAGGTGTTGTCAGTTGCCTTCGGGCCGAGTGAGGGAATGCGCAAGGCGTCGCGTCTGTTCGAGATTATCCAGATCCTGCGGCTGGCGAGGAAACCGGTGACGGCGGCAATGATCGCCGAGCGGCTGGAGGTGACGGTGCGCTCGGTCTATCGCGACATTGCCGCGCTGCAGGCGATGCGCGTGCCGATCGAGGGCGGGCGCGGCATCGGCTACATACTGCGTCCTGGCTTCGACTTGCCGCCGTTGATGTTTTCGATCGAGGAGATGGAGGCGATCGTACTGTCTCTCGCGCTGCTCGAACGCACGGGCGACAGCGAGCTCAAGCAGGCGGCCAAGCGCGTCAGCGCCAAGATCGCCGGCGCGGTGCCGCCGCCTTTGCGCCAAACGCTCGACGCCAATCAGTTGCATGCATGGGGTTTTGCCGCGCCATCGGCCTCCGCGGTCGATCTGGCGTTGGTGCGCCGTGCCATCCGCGACGAGGCCAAGCTGGACCTTTCCTACCGCGACGAACTGGGCCGAGCCACCGACCGCATCATCTGTCCGATCGCCCTCATCTACTACTCCGAAACCGCCAACATCGTTGCCTGGTGCGAGCTGCGCCAGGCAATCCGCAATTTCCGCAGCGACCGGATCGAGGATTGCCAGGCGACGGGACTATGGTTCAAGGGTGAAGGCGACGGTTTGCGGCAGGTCTGGGTGAACGGGTGGGAAACGGACACCTCAGCCGCAGGCGGCTGAAGCGGCCACTGTGAATCGGATGCCGGGGGAGGGGCTACCTCACGTCCTCCCAGCGGCTCTCACTGAACGACCTGGCCATCGCGTGCACGGTGCGCTCGATCTCCAGGCCTTCGTCGAAGTCGATGATGCGCGCCGGCTTGCCGGCCAGCCGCGTCAAAAGTTCCCTGCATTCGATGATCTTGAGGTCGTTGAAGCCAAGCCCGTGGCCGGGTGCCGGCAGGAAGGCGTCGTAGGGCTTGTGGTGCGGCGCTACCAGGATGGTGCGATAGCCTTGCTCGGTCGGCCGGTCGGCTGTCAGATAGAGCTGGAACTCATTCATCCGCTCCTGATCGTACAGGATCGAGCCCTTCGAGCCAAAAATCTGAATGGCGATCCGGCCTTTGCGGCCCCAGGCCGAACGGTTGACCAGCAGCGTGCCGGCGATGCCGTTTTCGAGATGCATCAGGATGCTGGCGATGTCGTAGGTTTCGACCGCGCGGCGCCCGCCAGAGGCGACGCGGCGTTCGGCATAGGGTTTGGCCATGTCGCACATGACGCGGGCAACGCGGCCGAACAGCACGGCGATGAGCGAAAGCGGATGCACGGCGAAATCGTCGAGCGCGCCGTAACCGGACGCCGCCTCGTGCTTCCAGAAGAACAGCGCTTCCGGATCGGCCATGAAGTCCTCGTCCATCTCGATGCGCAGATGGTTGACCTCGCCGATGATCTTCTCGTCGAGCAGCGCGCCGATATGGCGGATTGCGGGGTTCTGGATGTAGTTATAGCCGAGCGCGGCGACTTTGCCGGACTTTTGGGCTGCCGCAGCCATTGCTTGCGCCTCCGCAAAACTCGGCGCCATCGGTTTTTCACACCACAGATGCTTCCCGGCTTCGAGGATGGCGATGGCCATTTCCGGGTGGAACTGGTTCGGCGTGGTCAGCGAGATGACATCGACGTCGGGATCGTCGACCACCGCGCGCCAGTCACCGGACGCCTTGGCGAAGCCGAATTCGCTGGCACGGCGTTTGGCAAGGTCCTCGTTGACCTCGCCCAGATGAACCAGCCTTGGCTTGGCCACATCGGGAAAGACGGTGCCGACCGCGTTCCAGGCAATGGCGTGGCACTTGCCCATGAAGCCCGTGCCGATAAGACCTACCCCGACCATCCGCTTGCCTCCCTGTGTGCAAAGTTTGTGTGGATGAATTAGTCCATTTTGTCTGCAGGTGGAACGCTTGTCTCATTTTTTATGGTGTTCTTGCACAGGCCCGCTATGATGGGGCACAGAGGGAACCAGACGATGAGCCTGGGCGGAGCGACGATGGACGAACGGGTGCCGCGCGATTTCGAGACGCTGCGGGCGACGATCCTGGAGCGGCGCCAGAGCCTGCCGAAACGTATCGCCCAGATCGCCGCCTATGCGCTCGACAACCCAGACGATATCGCCTTCGGCACCGCCGCCAGCATCGCCGCTTCCGCCGGTGTCCAGCCTTCGACCCTGATCCGCTTTGCCCAGCAGCTTGGTTTTGATGGTTTCACCAGCCTGCAGTTGGTGTTTCGCGAGCGTCTGCGCGAGCGCAACTCGTCCTATGATGAAAGGCTGGCGGCATTGCGCGCCAAGGCCGAGGAAGGCGCCGGCCACCGCGCGATTTTCGATGGTTTTGTTGCCGCAGCCAGCACCTCGCTCAACGACATTTCGCGCACGCTGAATGAAGACCATTTCGAAGATGCTATCGCCGTGCTGGCCAAGGCCGAAACCATTTACGTGCTGGCCAAGCGGCGCTCCTACCCGGTCGCCTCCTACATCGCCTACGCATTGGGCAAGCTCAAGATCCGCAACCAGCTGATCGAATCGGCCGCCGGCCTCAATGCGGAGATGATCGGCTTTGCCTCTCCAAGGGACGCCGTCATCGCCATAAGCTTTTCACCCTATGCCCCGGCCACCATCGAGGAGGCGCGCGTCATTTCGGAACAAGGCGTGCCGATCGTGGCGATTACCGACTCCTCCTTTTCGCCGCTCGCCCAGTTCGCCAGGGTCTGGTTCGAGGTCGCCGAGGCCGATTTCGCCGGCTTCCGCTCGCTGTCGGCGACGATGGCCTTGGCCATGGCGCTGACTGTCGCCGTCGGCGAGAAGCGGCGCGACAGCGGCAGGAAGCGCAAGCCTTAGAGCACCTCTATTGCCGTTTCGCCTCCTGCCAAAAGCCGCGCTGCGTCGCGGGCAGGCGGCGATCCGAACTGGCGGGCATACTCCCGGCTGAACTGGGAAGCACTCTCATAGCCGACAGCGAAGGCGACACGCGCCACGTTGCCCGGCTGGGCAATCAGCAGATGGCGGGCTTCCAGCAAGCGGATTTGCTTTTGATACTGGATTGGGCTCATGGCCGTCGCCGCCTTGAAGTGACGATAGAACGCAGCACTACTCATATGGGCGATTTCGGCCAGATCCCCGACCCGGACCGGCTGATGGGGATGCGAGCGGATCCAGGCGATCGCCTGGCCAATCCGGGACAGATGGCCGTCGGCGCGCGCAAGTTCACGAAGCTTTCCGCCTTGCGGGCCTTGCAGGAGCCGAAACAGCATCTCCCGCTCGAGCATGGCCGCAAGCACGGGAATCTCCGCTGGCCGGTCAAGCAGCCGCAGCATTCGACGCAACGCGTCGAGCAGGTCGTCATCAACGGGAGAGGTGGAGAACCTGTCGCCGCCGAGGACCGGCCCGTGCTCAACGAGGAGCGCGGCGACAGCCTGCAGGTCAAGGGTCAAGCCAATGGCCAGATAAGGACGTGCGGCGCTCGCTTCGACTATCTGGCTGATGCTGGGCGTCTCGACAGTGTAGATGAAATAGCTGGCCGGGTCGTAACGAAGAGCCCGGTCGCCGATCAGAACCGTCTTCGCGCCCTGCAATACGAATAAGACCCCCGACCCCCACACACCCGGCAATGGCGCCGTCGCGACTTCGCTGCGGCCGATCGAAACGCGGGGAATTGCCGTTCTTATTCTTCGCCCGCGCGCATGGCGGCCGGCGATTTCGATCAACTCCTGCAGCGCCTCGCTCATTGCGCCAGCATCGCGCATTCGCACCGGCCGCGCAACAGCGTGAGGGGATTAGGCAAGAGCTGGAGAGTTTCCGGCGCGCGGCGCCCGCTGCCTCGCGCCATTTGTGGGTCTTCGACAGCAAACATGGAGACACGACATGACGACATCGAAAACTGCGCTGGTGACCGGCGCCAACAAGGGTATAGGCCGTGAAATCGCCCGGCGAATGGCGACCATGGGCTTCAAGGTCTGGCTCGGAGCCAGGAGCGCCGAACGCGGCATGGCGGCGGCGCAGGCATTGCGTGCCGAAGGCCACGACGTAGAGTGGCTTGAGCTGGACGTCACGAGGGATGACAGTGTGAAGGCGGCAGCCGAGGCGTTCGGGCAGGCCAGCCGCCGCCTTGACGTGCTGGTGAACAACGCCGGCGTCGCCATCAACTACGACCTGCCGCCGGGCCAGCAGCGGATCGCCGATATCCAGGCCACCTACGACGTCAATGTCTTCGGCCCGATCCGCGTGACCCAGGCATTCCTGCCGCTGCTGCTGGCAGCACCTGCTGCCCGGATCGTGATGGTGAGCAGCTCCACCGGCTCCATCGGCAGGGCGCTGGATCCCGCCACCGCGAACCACGCCATCAATATGATGAGCTACGGCAGCTCCAAGACAGCGTTAAACGCCATCACGGTGGCCTTCGCCAAGGAGCTCGCACCGCAAGGCATCAAGGTCAACGCCGCCGCGCCTGGTTACACTGCCACCGATCTCAACGGCTATAAAGGTCACCGCACGGTGCAGCAGGCGGCCGAGATCGTCATTCACCTGGCGACCTTGGACGCCGATGGCCCGACCGCGGGGTACTTCAACGATGATGGCCCACTTCCTTGGTAAATCAGCTGGTCTCAGGGGTAGACACTTGACGTTCGTCTGACTTCAAAATTTCTGAACGCGCGAGCCTTGCACACTTTTCAGCTTGGGAATGCTCGTTCCATATTGACTATGGATTGGAATTATTATTTCATATTGCTGGCGCCACGCTGCCGCTCGCGCGTGTTACCCAAGACAACAAAGCCGATGGGAGGTTCGAATGGGCGAAGCCGTGGAAGCGAAATATTCGCCGCTCGACATCATCACGATCGGCCGCGCTTCCGTCGATCTCTACGGCCAGCAGATCGGCTCGCGCCTCGAGGACATTACTTCCTTTGCCAAGTCGGTCGGCGGCTGTCCAGCCAATATCGCAGTCGGCACTGCCAGATTAGGCCTGCGCTCGGCGCTGCTCACCCGCGTCGGCAATGAGCAGATGGGCCGCTTCATCCGCGAGCAGCTGACCCGCGAGGGCGTTTCGGTCCAAGGCCTCAAGGCCGATCCGGAGCGGCTGACCGCCCTGGTGCTGCTGTCGGTCGAGGCTGAAGGCGTCTCGCCGATGATCTTCTATCGCAGCGATTGCGCCGACATGGCACTTTCGGAAGACGACATCGATGAGGCGTTCATCGCTTCGGCACGCGCGATCGTCGTCACCGGCACGCATTTTTCACGACCCAACAGCGACGCCGCCCAGCGCAAGGCGATCCGTGTCATGAAAGCCAAAGGCGGCAAGGTGGTGTTCGACATCGACTACCGCCCCAACCTCTGGGGTCTCGCCGGCCACGCCGAAGGCTTCGAGCGCTATGTGAAATCCGACCGCGTCTCGGCGCGGCTGAAGACGGTGCTGCCCGACTGCGATCTCATCGTCGGGACCGAAGAGGAAATCATGATCGCGTCGGGCGCAGACGATTGCCTGAGCGCGCTGAAAACCATCCGATCGCTGTCGGCGGCAATCATCGTGCTGAAGCGCGGCGCCATGGGCTGCATCGTCTATGACGGGCCGATCAGCGATGATCTCGAGGACGGTATCGTCGGCAAGGGGTTTCCTATCGAGGTCTACAATGTGCTTGGCGCCGGCGACGCCTTCATGTCGGGCTTCCTGCGCGGCTGGCTCGGCGATGAAAGCCTGGCGACGGCGGCGACCTGGGCCAATGCCTGCGGGGCATTTGCCGTGTCGCGGCTCCTCTGCGCACCTGAATACCCGACTTTCGAGGAATTGCAGTTCTTCCTGAAAAACGGCAGCAAGCACCTGGCGCTGCGCAAGGACGAGGCGATCAACCACATCCATTGGGCGACCACGCGCCGGCGCGACATCCCCTCGCTGATGGCGTTCGCCTGCGACCACCGCGTCCAGCTGGAGGACGTCGCGGCAAAAGCCGGCGCCGATCCGTCGCGGATCCCGGCTTTCAAGGTGCTGACCGTCAAGGCTGCGGCCAAAGTCGCGGCCGGCCGCGCCGGCTATGGCATGCTGCTCGACGAAAAATACGGACGCGAGGCGATGTTCGAATTCGCCCACCATTCCTTCACCTGGCTCGGCCGGCCGGTCGAGTTGCCGGGTTCGCGGCCGCTTCGCTTCGAGTTCTCGCAAGACATTGGTTCGCTACTGACCGAATGGCCGGTCGACCACTGCATCAAGTGCCTGTGCTTCTATCATCCCGATGATCCGGCGGAGCTGAAGACCGAACAGCAGCAGAAACTGCGCGCTTTGTTCGAGGCCGCGCGGAAAGTGGGCAGAGAACTTCTGGTGGAGATCATCGCCGGCAAGCACGGCAAGCTCGACGACATGACCATCCCGCGCGCGCTCGAGGAACTCTACGCACTCGGCATCAAGCCCGATTGGTGGAAGCTCGAACCGCGGGCATCGCACGGCGCATGGGCAAAGATCGAGGCGGTGATCCTTAAAAACGATCCGTGGTGCCGCGGGATTGTGCTGCTCGGTTTGGAAGCGCCGCAGGACGAGCTGGAAGCGGCCTTTGCCGCCACCGCCAAGGCGCCCATCGTCAAGGGCTTTGCCGTCGGTCGCACCATCTTCATCAACGCGGCCGAACAATGGCTTGCCGGCAAGATGTCGGACGATGAAGCGGTTGCCGACATGGCATCTCGCTTCGAGAGACTGACCGAGGCGTGGCTTGCCGCGCGCGGCCGCAAAGCAGCATAAGAAGGCGCGGCACAAGGACTGCGGAGGAACCGACATGACCAAGACAATCCGCCTGACGATGGCGCAGGCTCTGACCCGCTTTCTTGCTCGACAGATGACCGAGATGGACGGGAAGAAGGTGCCGATCTTCGGCGGCGTCTGGGCGATCTTCGGCCACGGCAATGTCGCCGGCGTCGGCGAGGCGCTGTACCAGGTTCGCGACGAGCTGCCGACCTTCCGTGCCCATAACGAGCAGGCAATGGCGCATGCGGCGATCGCCTATGCCAAAGCCAATTTCCGCCGCCGCTTCCTGGCTGCGACCAGTTCGATCGGCCCCGGCGCGCTCAACATGGTGACCGCTGCGGCGCTTGCGCATGTAAACAGGTTGCCTGTCCTGTTTCTGCCCGGCGACGTCTTCGCCAATCGCATTCCCGATCCGGTCCTGCAGCAGGCCGAGGATTTCTCCGACGGCACGGCGACCGTCAATGACTGCCTCCGGCCGGTGTCGCGCTATTTCGACCGCATCACCCGGCCGGAGCAGATCATGCCGGCGCTCAACCGCGCCATGCAGGTGCTGACCGATCCCGCCGAATGCGGCCCGGTGACGCTGGCGCTGTGCCAGGACGTGCAGGCAGAAGCGTATGACTACCCCGAGAGCTTCTTTGCCGAACGAATCTGGCATCAGCGGCGACCGCGTCCGGATCGCCAGGAGCTGGCCGCCGCGGTGGCGGCTCTTAAAG
The DNA here is from genome assembly GCF_040322275.1 of Mesorhizobium sp. M0174. Classification (NCBI taxonomy): domain Bacteria; kingdom Pseudomonadati; phylum Pseudomonadota; class Alphaproteobacteria; order Hyphomicrobiales; family Phyllobacteriaceae; genus Mesorhizobium; species Mesorhizobium sp. M0174. Next base: position 118,245 of record NZ_JAMYTB010000004.1, on the reverse strand, counting down.
CGGCGAAGAAGCCATTGGTGATTGCCGGCGGCGGCGTACTCTATTCGCAGGCCTCGGGTGAACTGGCCAGACTGGTGCAGGACGCCGGCGTTCCGGTCTGCGAGACGCAAGGCGGCAAATCCTCGCTGCCCGACGATCATCCGCTGAACATGGCGGCGGTCGGCGTCACCGGCACTTCGGCTGCCAACAGGCTGGCCGAAGAGGCCGACGTCGTGCTTGCCGTCGGCACCCGGCTGCAGGACTTCACCACCGGCTCCTGGGCACTGTTCAAGAATTCCGGCAAGACCATTATCGGACTTAACGTCCAGCCCTTCGACGCCGGAAAGCACCAGGCGCTGACGCTGGTCGCCGATGCGGCGGAAGGGCTCGCCGAACTCGGCGAGGCGCTGAAGGGCTGGAAGGTGCCTGCCGCCTGGACCGACAATGCGATCAAGGGCAAAAAGGAGTGGCAGGCGGAGGCGGGCAAGGTGACTGCGTCGACCAATGCCGCCTATCCGTCCGACGCGCAGGTGATCGGCGCCGTACAGCGCGCCATGGGCTCCGGCGTGGTACTGCTCCATGCCGCCGGCGGCTTGCCCGGCGAGTTGCACAAGCTCTGGCAGGCGGGCGCGCCCGGCTCCTACCACGCAGAATACGGGTTCTCGACAATGGGCTATGAAATCGCCGGCGGACTCGGCGTCAAGATGGCCAAGCCGGACGAAGAGGTAGTCGTGATGATCGGCGACGGCTCCTACCTGATGCTCAATTCCGAGATCGCGACCTCGGTGATGCTCGGCCTCAAGCTGACCATCGTGCTGCTCGACAACCGCGGCTATGGCTGCATCAACCGGCTGCAGATGGCGACCGGCGGCGCCAACTTCAACAATCTGCTGAAGGACGCCCGTCACGAAACCTTGCCCGAGATCGACTTCGCCGCGCATGCTGCGAGCATGGGTGCGATTGCCGAAAAAGTGCCATCGATCGCCGGGCTGGAAACGGCGCTGGCGCAAGCGAAGAAGAACACGCGAACGACCGTGCTGGTCATCGACACCGACCCGCTGGTTTCGACCGAGGCCGGTGGAAGCTGGTGGGATGTCGCAGTGCCGGAAGTCTCGGCACGGCCGCAAGTGAATGCGGCGCGCAAGAAATACGAGGAAGCGCTGAGCGGGCGGGTTCTTTGAACCATCCGCGAACGCGCCTCGAAATGTCCGAAACTGGAGTGACGACTTGAAAGCCAAACTGGGCATGTCCCCCATTGCATGGTGGAACGACGATCTTGCCGAACTCAGCGATGATGTGTCGCTGGAGGAGTGCCTGCGCCAGTCGCGCTCGGCTGGCTTTACCGGCATGGAAATGGGCCGCCGCTTTCCCAACGATCCGCAAATCATGCTGCCGATCCTGAAAGAGGCCGACGTGACACTTTGCGGCGGCTGGTTCTCGGGGACGCTGGTCAATGAAGACATGGCGAAAAACAAGGATCGTATCCAGCCGATGATCGATCTGTTCAAGGCGGTGAATGCGCCCTGCATCGTCTATGGCGAAGTCGGCCGCTCCATCCAGGGCGACCGTTCGAAACCCCTCGCCAGCAAGCCCAGGCTTTCGGACGATGAGATGAAAGCCTACGCGAAGCAGCTCACGCAGTTCGGGGAATGGTGTGCCGAGCAAGGCATGCCGCTCTCCTATCACCATCACATGGCGGCGGTGGTCGAGACCGAGCCAGAGCTCGACGCCTTCATGCGCTATTCGGGAGAAGGCATTCCACTGCTGCTCGACGCGGGTCACCTGGCTTTTGCCGGGGGCGATGTGCTGCGCGCTATTGATAACCACCACCGGCGCATCAACCACGTGCATGTGAAAGACGTGCGCATGGAGGTGATCAACAAGCTGGATCGTAGCAGGCAATCCTTTCTCGATGCGGTGGCGCTTGGTGCCTTCACCGTGCCGGGAGATGGCTCGCTGGACTTTGGCGCCATCGTCCAGAGGCTCGCCGACCATGGCTATGAAGGCTGGTTCGTGGTCGAGGCCGAGCAGGATCCGAAGAAGAACCCGCCGCTCAAGATGGCGCAGGTCGGCTACAAGGAATTGATGCGGGTGATGACAGCGGCCGGCTATACGGTGGAGACACAAGGCTTTCCCAATGCTTGAGGCTCGCGAGGAAGGGCTGATCCGATGCCGGGGGTGATCCGATGAAAGACTCCGAGCACCCGTTTTTCCGGCCGCTGTGGCGGCGCGTTGCCGTTGTCGCGGTCTGCCTGGTCTGGTCGGTGATCGAATTCGCCACCGGCACGCCGTTCTGGGGCGTGATCGCGCTCGGCTTCGCCGGCTATGCCGTCTGGCAATTCTTCTATCTCTACAAGCCGGCTGACGAGGACAAGCCATCGGCGGACGCCAAACCGAAGGAATGACCATGTCTAAGCTGCTCATCAAAGCCAATAAGGGCCACGGCCGCGTCGCTCATGTGACGCCGCAAAACGCCGGCTGGACCTATGTCGGCTTCGATCTGCATCGGCTCAGACCCGGCGAGAGCGCTTCCGGGCAAACCGCGGATCGTGAGGTCTGCCTGGTGTTCGTCACCGGCAAGGGCAAGGCCAAAGCCGGCGGCAAGGATCTCGGCCTGCTGGGCGAACGCATGTCGCCGTTCGAAGGCAAGCCTTGGTCGGTCTATGTGCCGCAGGGGTCGGAGTGGTCGGTGAGCGCCGATACCGATCTCGAACTTGCCGTCTGCTCGGCGCCAGGACTGGGCGGCGGTCTGCTGGTCCGTGTCATCGGGCCCGACGATCTCGGCCAGGAGGTTCGCGGCAAAGGCACCAACACGCGCTACGTCACCAACATCCTGCCGGAGGACAAGCCGGCCGATTCCTTGCTGGTGGTCGAGGTCATCACACCCGGCGGCCACACATCGAGCTATCCGCCGCACAAGCACGACCAGGACAATTTGCCGGCTGAATCCTATCTGGAGGAAACCTACTACCACCGCCTCAACCCGCCGCAGGGCTTTGCTTTCCAGCGCGTCTACACCGACGCCGACCAGAGCGGTGCTCGTTCGCTCGACGAGGCGATGGCTATCGAGGACGGCGACGTCGTGCTGGTACCCAGGGGTTATCACCCCTGCGCAGCCTGCCACGGCTATGATCTCTATTATCTCAACGTCATGGCCGGACCGAAGCGGACGTGGAAATTCCACAACGCGCCCGAGCACGAATGGCTGATGAAGGCCTGACCACTTCCCCTTCGCCCCAACGGCTGGTCCAAGCGAAAAATCGTCGGCTAACTACCCGGCTGCGTGGTTTTGTTACCGAAAACGCCGCAAAGCTTCGTCAATTCGTCATGGAAATCACCTATGGCAGCGGGGCTGACAAGGACTTTCGATGCGCTACGCGATCTATTTCACCCCCCGACAGGACGAACCGCTGGCACGGATCGCCGCCAACTGGCTCGGCCGCGACCCATTCGGTGCCGCCACAAAGCCGGTCGAGGCAGTAGGCGAGTTGTCGGCGGCAGAAGTTGCCTTCCATACCGCTTCGGCGCGCCGCTATGGCTTTCATGCGACGCTGAAGGCGCCCTTTCGACTGGCCTCCAATGAGACGGAAACCTCGCTTCGCGCGGCACTCGACGATTTTGCCGAGGCGACGCCGGTGGTTACGATCCCGCGCCTCGTCGTCAGCCAGATCGACGGCTTCTTCGCGCTGGTGCCGGAAGCACCGCTGCCGTCGCTCAACCGCTTCGCCGATGATGTGGTGCGCGACTTCGACCGCTTTCGCGCGCCGTTGACGGAAGCCGAGATCGAACGGCGCAGCCCCGATTCGCTGAAGCCCGACGAGTTCCGCAATCTCTGCCAATGGGGTTATCCCTATGTGTTCGAGACGTTTCGCTTCCACATGACGCTGTCCGGCCGGGTCTCGTCACAGGAAAGCCCTCGTCTTCGCTTAGCAATCGACAGCCTGTTTGCGGGCGTGCTGCAAAGGCCGGTGCCGGTGGACGCGCTGACGCTGTTTGTGGAAACTGAACCTGGCGCGCCGTTCATGGTGCTGTCCCATCACGCGCTCGGGCGCCGCCCGGCCAGAAGAACTGCCTAATGACTATTTGCTCTAACCGCGTTTGTGCGACGCCAATTGGTTCCAGTTGGCTGCAAAATCCTGCAAGGACTGCTTGAAATGACCGCCGAGACTGTTCTTGACAACGCCCGCATCGTGCTCGCCGATCAGATCGTCCAAGGGTCGATCGTGCTGCGCGACGGCATGATCGCCGCCATTGATGCCGGACCCGGCCGCAGCGGCGAGGACATGGGCGGCGACTTCATCATCCCTGGCCTGGTCGAGCTCCACACCGATCATCTCGAAGGCCATTACGCGCCACGGCCGAAAGTGCGCTGGAACCCGATCGCCGCGGTGCTCGCCCATGACGCGCAGGTGGCGACCGCCGGCATCACCACCGTGCTCGACGCCTTGCGCGTCGGCATGGACGAGGATGCGGACCTGACGGCTGCCGACATACGCAAACTGGCCGACGCGATCGAGGACAGTGTCCAGCAGGACCGGCTCAGGGCCGACCATTTCATCCATCTGCGCTGCGAGGTTTCGGCGCCGGACTGCCTTCCAGCCTTCGCCAATTTCGACGGTGACGAGCGGGTCAGGCTGGCGTCGCTGATGGACCATGCGCCGGGACAGCGGCAATTCGTCGATCTCGAGACCTACGCCTACTACTATCAGCGCAAGCTGAAGCTTACGGACCGCGATTTCCAGAAATTCTGCGAAAAGCGGATGGCTGAATCGGCGAGGAACTCGAGCCCGAACCGCAGCTTCATCGCCGCGGCTTGTCATGAGCGCGGCATCGTGCTCGCCAGCCATGACGACGCGACCGTCGGCCATGTCGACGAAGCGATCGAGCAAGGTGTGCGCGTCGCCGAGTTCCCGACCACCGAGGAGGCAGCGAGGGCTTCGAAAAAGGCAGGGCTCGGCGTATTGATGGGCGCGCCGAACGTCATGCGCGGCGCTTCGCATTCGGGCAATGTCTCGGCCCGCACGCTGGCCGGCGACGGCCTGCTCGATATACTGTCATCGGACTACATTCCGTTCAGCCTGATCCAGTCGGCCTTCTTCCTCGGCGACGTGGTCGAAGGTATCTCGCTGCCGCAGGCTGTGGCCATGGTTTCGAAGAACCCGGCCGAGGCGGTCGGCCTCACCGATCGCGGTGTCATCGAGCCCGGCCGGCGCGCCGATCTGGTTCGCGTGCGCGTCGACGACCATGTCCCGGTCGTCCGCACGGTCTGGCGGCAGGGACGCCGGGTCGCATGATGGTGTCGGCATCGGTCGAGCGTGAATTGTCCGCCGCGGGATTTCCGATCCGCGACGGTGTCTTCGTCGCCGTCGTCGGGCCGAGCGGTGCCGGCAAGGACACGGTGATCGGCTATGCGCGCGCGGTGTTTGCCCGCGAGAGCCGGCTGGAGTTCGTGCGCCGGGTGATCACCCGGCCGAGCGATGCGGCCACCGAGGATCACGATACGCTCGCCGATGCTGCCTTTGTCGAGGCCGAAGCGGATGGCGCCTTCGCCATTTCCTGGGAGGCGCATGGCCTGCACTACGGCATCCCGGCCGAAGTCGACTGGTCGGTCTCCAACGGCCGTGTCGCGATCGCCAACGTCTCGCGCGCGATCATCCCTGCGCTGCGGGAGCGCTACGCCAATCTGGCTGTCGTCGAGATCACGGCTACACCGGATATCCTGGCCGAGCGGCTGGCATTGCGCGGTCGCGAGTCGCGCGGCGAAGTTCTGGCACGGCTGGCGCGCAGTGCCAATGTGGCGCTGTCCGGACCGGGTGTCACCTCGATCGACAATAGCGGCCCTCGTGAAGCCGCCGGCGAGCGCTTCGCCGAGGTGCTGCGCAAGGCCATGGCCTTCTCCGACATGTCGGGCCTTATCTAAAGTAGCGCCCATCCGATGCATTCGGTATGGGCGCTACTTGTCTAACCAATATCTTTGGAAGCCGGTACCCCCTTTTCGGGATTATGGCCTCATGCGGCGTGCCGGTCCCGACCAGCGTGACGAGTATCCGCGGCAGTGGTTATCGAAGGCTTCACTGGCGCATCCGCCGGTGTATCCAGAACTGCAACGTGATGGCGATACACCATTTCCCAGCCCTTCCAGCCGGTGAACAGCAGTATGCAGACCACTATGAACGACAAGAGCACACCCCATGGGCGGACCGCGGCTTCGGCGCCTTGGGCATAGCGAAGATAAAAATTGATCAGTGCCACAACGACCGCGGTCAGGTTGCCCAGCATGTGATACCAGGCGTCCGACAAGGCGCGAATGCGCGGCTCGTTGAGGAAGTCGATAAAACCGGCTGTCGCGGCGAGAAGGGCCATTACGATGGCTGCCCCGATCAGCCACATCGATGCCCGTGCCCAGAAAGCATCGGCAGTTCCCCAGAAAACCAGGTCGGTGACAAAGGCACCGACAAGAAACGCGACAGGAAAAGGTATCAGCATCGGGTGGAGAGGGTGAGTTCCGACCTTTGCGGTACTTACTGGATTCGTGGGCATGGGACGCCTCCGCATAGCAAAGCTTAAATAAACGCTTCGATACGGGTTTCGTTCCAAATGGAGAGATGCCTGCCAATGGCAGTCGGCGCATTTCATCCAGCTATTTTTGCGTCATTCCGCGGCAGCACCCGCCACGCCCTTACGGGTAGCTTCCAGCATCCGCCGCCGCGCCCTGAACACGCCCCATTGCTGGTCGACCAGCACGCCGATGAGGATCACCCCGCCCATGACGGCGAAGTTGAGCGAGGACGGGATGCCGAGCAGGTTGACGAGGTTCTGCAGCTCCTGCAGCAGCACCGTGCCGAGCAGGACGCCGATCAGCGAGCCTTCGCCGCCGCGCAGCGAGAAGCCGCCGAGCACCGCTGCCGCGATGGCGTAGAGTTCGTAGAACTGGCCGTGGCTCGCCGGCGAGATCGAGCGTGTGTACATGGCGAAATAGATAGCCGACAGCGCCGTCAGCACGCCGCAGATGACATAGGCGGCTATGACGATGCGGCCGGTGCGGATGCCGGAATATTTTGCCGCTTCCTCGTTCTTGCCGATGGCGTAGAGATAGCGCCCGAATACCGAACGGTGCAGCACCACCCACATGACGACGGCGATGACGATCAGCGCGATGAAACTGTTCGGCACGCCCCAGGACCGCCCCGCCGTCAGGAATTCGAGTTCCGGGAAGTTCTGCCCAAAGGCAAAGCCGGCGGTGCCGTCGGCAGTGTAGAAGCGCGCCACGCCGCGATAGATCAGCAGGCCGCAGAGAGTGACGACAAACGGCTGCAACTTCAGCCGGGTGATCAGCCAGCCATGCATCAGGCCGATGATGGCGCCGAGCGCGATGATCAGCACGAAGGCCAGCGGCCACTCCATCTCCCGCACGGCGATGAAATCGATGAAAAGCGTACCGAGTAGCGCAACCACCGAGCCGACCGACAATTCGATGCCGCCGGTGATGATGACGAAGGCTTGGCCAATCGACAGGATGCCGAACAGCCCGATCAGGTTCGAGGTGTTGGCGAGATTGATCGGCAGCAGGAAGCGCGGGTTGATGATCGCCACCACCGCGCCGACCACCAGGATCAGGATCAGCAGGCCGAGATCTTTCTTGCTCATCGTCTTCTCCCAACGCCTGCGAATTACTTCGGCTGCTTGCCGACCGCCAGCAGCAGCACGTTTTCCTGGCTGAACCGGTCCTTGTCGAGAATGCCGGAGATCTGGCCCTCATGCATGACGGCAATGCGGTCGGAAACGCCGATCACCTCCTCCATGTCGCTGGAGATCATCAGCACGGCGACCCCGGCATCGGCCAGCGCCCGCATCAGCCCGTAGATCTCGGCCTTGGCGCCGATATCGATACCGCGTGTCGGCTCATCGAGGATCATCACCTTCGGCTTCATCGCCAGCCATTTGGCCAGCACGACCTTTTGCTGGTTGCCGCCCGACAGCGTGCCGGTGCGCGTCTGCACGGAGGGCGCCCTGATGCCGAGATCGGTCTTCTGTTTTTCGGCGGTGGCGGCCTCGGCGCTGGCCGAGACCAGCGAGCGCCGCGAATGCGCCGGCAGATTGGGCAGCGAGATGTTCTGGGCAATCGACAGGTCGAGCAGGATGCCAGTCAGCTTGCGGTCTTCCGGGACGAGGAAAATACCGTTGGCCACTGCGTCGGCGGCCGAACCAAGAACCAGATCTTTTGCGTCAAGCTGGAACGAGCCGCCAAAGCTCCTGTCGATGCCGAACAGCACGCGCGCCAGTTCCGTCCGGCCGGAGCCGACGAGACCGGCCAGGCCGAGGATTTCGCCATGCCTGACGTCGAGGTCGACGGGGCGGTCAGGATAGGCGGCGGTGCGAATGGCCTTGACCGACAGCGCGACAGAGCCAGGCGGGCGCGCCGATTCTGCGGCCTTCTCGCGCTCCTTGAGCATGCGGCCGATCATCAGCTTGACCATCTGGTCGTGATTGATGGCGCTCTTCGGCAAGGTTCCGGCGAGCATTCCGTCCCTGAGCACGACGACGCGGTCGGCGACGCGCTCGACCTCGTGAAGGCGGTGCGAGATGAAAATGACACTGATGCCGTTTGCCTTCAGCGCCTTGATGACACCGAGCAGCTTGTCGGTTTCGGCGATCGGCAGGCTCGAGGTCGGTTCGTCGAGGATAACCAGCCGTGCCTTGATCGACAGCGCCTTGGCGATCTCGACCATTTGCTGCTGCGCCAGCGACAGCGCCGACACCGGCGTATCGGCCGAGAAATTGGCGCCCACGCGTTTGAGCAGCGGCGCCGCCTGCGCTCGCAGCCTGGCGCGGTCGACGAGCTTGAGCGGCCCGGCGCGCAGCGGTTCGCGGCCGAAGAAGATATTGGCGGCCACGTCGAGGTTTTCGAACAGGTTGAGTTCCTGGTGGACGAAAGCGATGCCCGAGCCGATGCTGGCCTCGACAGTCAGCCCGTCATGGGCGACGCCATCGACGGTGATGGTGCCTGTGTCCGGCCTGGTCACGCCACCGAGGATCTTCATCAGCGTCGATTTGCCGGCGCCGTTTTCGCCGACCAGGCCGATGACCTCGCCGGGCCTGACCTCCATCGAGAACCCGTCCAGCGCAACGACGCCGGGATAGGTCTTGCGCACACCGTCGAGACTCAGGAACGGAGCGTCCGCAGATGCAACGATGGATGGGTCGGAATAATTCATCACGCCTGACAGCAGCCGGTGAGCCGTTTGGTCTCAGACTGACGAGCCTCGCGAGGCCCGTCAATAGAACGCCGGCTCAAGGCGCACCTTGAGCCGGCGCAACCTAATTCGCTCAGTTTCCAGACATCGCCTTGAGGCTGGCGGCGTAGGCGTCGACATCGTCCTTGCCGATGATCTTGGTCGGGATGATGATCAGGCCGTCGGCGGGAATGCCCGACTTGTCGCCCTCGAGATAGGCAGCCATCAGCTTCATGCCCTGATAGGCCCATTCGAAGGGCTGCTGCACGACGGTGGCGGCGACGGTGCCTTCCTTGACGCCGCCCAGCGTGATCGGATCGTCGTCGAAGCCGACGACGGTGATCTGGCCGAGCTTGCCGGCATCGCGCAGCGCTTCATAGATGCGCGGCGTGTTGTAGGAATAGAAGCCGACCATGCAGGTGACGTCGGGGCTGGCGACCAGCGCGTCCTCGACGTTCTTCTTGGCGCGAGCCTGATCGATGTCGTCGCCACGCACGTCGACCAATTCGATCTTGGTGCCGGCGAGACCTTCCTTCATGCCCTGGATGCGCTCCTTGGCGTTGTCGGCGCCGAGCAGGCCGACGAAGCCGAGGCACTTGCCGCCGTCAGGCATTGCCTTCTTGGCGATCTCTGCCGCCTGCTTGCCGGCATCGACATTGGACGAGCCGATATAGGCGACACGCTTGGTCTGCGGCGCGTCGCTGTCGGTGGTGAACAACGCCGTTTCCGAGGCGATCTTGTTCAGCCCGTCGGTCGACGTCTTGGGATCGACGGCCGAGACCATGATCGCCTTCACGCCGGCCGTCACCAGATCGTCCATCAGGCGCTGCTGGATGGCGACCGAGGACTGCTCCGGATATTTGAGTTCCAGATTGTAGTTGGGCAGTTCGGCTTGAGCCTTCTTGACGCCGGCTTCCGCCGCCTTCCAGAAATCGGAAGCGCCGTTGACGACGAAGGCCAGTGTCGGCTTGTCGTCGGCCCGCGCAATTGCGCTGGCGGACAGGCCGAGCAGCAGGGCCGCAGCGGCGACGGACGCATTTCGTATCACAGATTTCATATTTAACCTCCCATTTTGACTCAGTAATTTCGCTGATGATGAACGTGCCGGCGCGGCTTGGACGCCCTCCTCCTCAAGGGTTTCCGGCAGCGAAGAACGACGCCATTCCAGCCGCGATCGTCGACTTTAGAGACTCATTCGCCGTTCGTAAATAGTCCGATTTGTCTGACATTTCCCGGAGCGGCAGGCAAGCTTCGGCTGACGGGAACCGTCCGATACCAGGCTGGCTTGCGTTCCGAACATGCGCGGTCCGATGTCGTCCGGGCATGATGGATTGACGTTATAGGGATGCCGGATATTAGTAAAGAGTATTAGTTTGGTCGAGATTCTCGCCACGAAGGAGAGAGGCCTCCCCAGCAACCGTTTTGAACCGGGGACTACATCGCCCAAGAGGTTCGATTATATCTATTAGCGGGGCTTCGCCCTATAAATGCGAGATTCGAGGGACCAATGACATGAACGAACCATTGCGTGATCCCGTCCTTGAGGGTACCAGGCGGCGCAAGCTGTCCGGGAAAAACCCCAAGGGCCGCGTTACCATGACCGACATCGCCAGGGTCGCCGGCTGTTCGCAGGCGACGGTTTCGTTCGTGCTCAACAACACGCCGGGCATCAGGCTGTCGCAGCAAACCCGAGAGCGGGTGATCGAGACGGCGCGAGCACTGGGCTATTCGCCGCCGGTGTTTTCTGCTTTGCGAGCCCCGGTTGCCGCATTCGACGGGCTGGATGGCGTGATCGGCTTCGCCGTCGACCAGTTGGCGACCAGCCCGGAGGCGGTCGTCGCCATTGAAGGGGCGCGGCAAGCCTCGTGGAACGCCGGCAATGTCGTGTTGGTGGCGCAGACCATGGGCGACGAGGTGATGGAGCCCCGGGCCATCGCGGCACTGACCAAGCGGGGCATTTCGGCGCTGATCTACATGACCATCTTCACCCGCGAGATCGTCGCGCCGGACTATCTCTACGGCCTCGACATTCCGGTCATCCTGCTCAACTGCTACACCGCCGACTATGCCTTTCCCGCCGTGGTGCCGAGCGAGATCGCCGGCGGCCAGAGCTCGACCCGGCACCTGATCAGCTATGGCCATCGCCGCATCGCCACCATCACCGGCGAGCCCTGGATGCAGGCGGCCCAGGACCGGCTGAAAGGTTACCGCCGGGCGCTGGCGACGGCCGACATCCCGTTCGACCCGGAGCTGGTCGTCGAAGGCGATTGGTCAGCGAGCGCCGGCTATGCCGCGACCGTCAAGCTCTTGGCGCTGAAGGACCGGCCGACCGCCATCTTCTGCCAGAACGACCGGACCGCGATCGGCTGCTACGAGGCGCTGAAGGAGGCCGGCCTGCACATCCCCGGAGATATTTCGGTGGTCGGCTATGACGACGAGGAGATCGCGCGGCATCTGTTCCCGCCGCTGACGACGTCGATCCTGCCGCATATGGCGATGGGACAATGGGCGATCGAGCAGTTGGAAGTCCCCGCTGCTCCCGGTCGCGGCCGGAGCCGCTATCCCGTAACCAAGCTCGAATGCCCGCTGGTCGAGCGGGAGTCGGTTGGCGCCGTGGCGGGCTGAGGCGAGCGCGCCGGCGATCGACAGTGCACAGGCTTGACATCAGGCCCGCCATATACCCGATTGATTTCATGAGATTGCAAAGCTGCTATAATTTTCAGGACTTCCGCCGGCTGGCAGAACAGCGCCTGCCAGGCCCAATCTTCAACTATATCGATGGCGGCGCGGACGACGAGACGACGCTGCGGCGCAACACGGCGGCTTTCGAGGACTGCGATCTCGTCCCTAACGTCCTTGCCGGCGTTGGACAGGTCGACATGTCGGTCACCGTCATGGGCCAGAAGCTGGCGATGCCGGTCTATTGTTCGCCGACGGCTCTCCAGCGGCTGTTTCACCATAGCGGCGAGCGCGCCGTCGCCGCGGCGGCGGAGAAGTTCGGCACGATGTTCGGCGTCTCGTCGCTCGGCACGGTTAGCCTGGAGGAAGTGCGCAAGCACAGGACGCCGCAGGTCTATCAGTTCTATTTCCACAGAGATCGCGGCCTGAACCGCGCCATGATGGAGCGCGCTAAGGCGTCGGGCGTCGAGGTGATGATGCTGACCGTCGACAGCGTCACCGGCGGAAACCGCGAGCGTGACCTGCGGACCGGCTTTTCTATCCCCTTTCGGCTTACGCTCGGCGGCATGATGCAGTTCGCGATCAAGCCGAGATGGGCTATCGACTATTTGACCCACGAAAAGTTCAGCCTGCCGCAGTTGGACGGCCATATCGATCTCGGCGGCGGAGCGCTTTCCATCAGCCGCTATTTCACGGAGATCCTCGACCCGTCGCTGGATTGGAAGGATGTCGAAGACATGGTCCGCTTCTGGAACGGCCAGTTCTGCCTGAAGGGGATCATGAGCGTCGCCGATGCCAGAAAGGCGGTCGACATCGGCTGCACCGGCATCGTTCTGTCAAATCATGGCGGCAGGCAGCTGGACGGCTCGCGCAGCCCCTTCGACCAGCTGTCCGAGATCGTCGACGCGGTGGGCGACAAGATAGACGTGATCATCGACAGCGGCGTCCAGCGCGGCACGCATGTGCTGAAAGCCCTGTCGTTGGGCGCCAAGGCCGTCGGCGTCGGGCGGTATTATCTGTTCCCGTTGGCAGCCGCCGGACAGGCCGGCGTCGAACGGGCGCTCGGCCTGATGCGAACCGAGATCGAACGCGGCATGCGGCTGATGGGATGCAGGTCGGTGGCAGAGCTTTCCAGGGAAAATGTGCGGTTTAGGTGAGGGAGCCGGGAAGCACAGCATAAGCTTTTCGAAGTGCGAACCCTATACCAACCTGCCGCCCGTTTCGAAGACGGCCTCGCCGGAAACAGCATCCGTATGTCCGCCCTCAAGCTGCCGCTGCGTGTAACGCGCTGTTAACGCCGTTCGGGAGTGACAGGATGTTGGCCGCAGTTCGAAGGTATAGTCTGCGTCTCGCTGTCAGGTGCGGAGGCGAAAATGAATTTGCTTCGGATTGCGCTCTTGTGCACGGCCATGATCGACCTTGGAATGCCGGCCGTTCACGCTGAGGATCGGCCTGTGCCGCCAAACAATAAAGCCGCAACAGCGCAGCCGCCCGTTCATTGTGAAGGCCAAAATTGTCTCCCGCCGGCGAACGATCCTGTGCAGGAATGCACCGGCCAAGATTGCACGCCAGTTCCGCCAACTGAACCAGGTCCGGAGGTCAAGCAGGCCGACTGAGCAGCTTCAGCCGACACCGCTCTTTTGGCAGGGATGGCGCTCACTCCTCGCAATCTTCCGGCCGCAGGCGATAGATTCTGTTACCTATGTTCCCGGGGTGGGCATGAGTTTAATGGCGCCGCATCGGGGCGATGATGAGAACTCTGCCTATTGCCTCTAGAACACTCCCAAATGGGGCGTGAGCCAATCGCGCGGGTTTAGATCCTGTCGCTTCATTCCCGATGCCGCAATGCGTCCACAATAATCTTGAACGCAGGAAGGTTTTGGCGGCGGCTAGGATAATAGAGGAAATAGCCATCGAAGAAGGGCGACCAGTCGTCGAGGACCTGCACCAGCAACCCTGAGGCGACGTGCCGCTCCACGATGTTCTCGGGAACATAGGCGATACCATAGCCACTCACCGCGGCGTCGATCATGGCGTAGGTGTTGTTGAAGGTAAGTTGACCGTCCACACGGACACGCAGCGCCTGTCCATCCTTCTCGAACTCCCATGCGTACAGACCGCCGGCGGTTTCGTGGCGCATGTTGATGCAGATGTGCCGGACCAGATCCTGCGGATGCACAGGCACACCGTGCGCCGCGAAGTATCGCGGCGAAGCCACGGCGACCAATCGCCAGTCCGGGCCGATGCGGACCGCGATCATGTCTTTCTCGACGCTCTCTCCAAGCCGGACACCGGCGTCAAAGCCTTCCTCGACGATGTTGCGGAAGGTGCTGTCCAGGATCAGTTCGACGCCGATGTCGGGATAGGCGCTGAGGACCGGCTTAAGCTTCGGCCAGACCACGCTTTCGAGCGCGTGGTCGGACAGGGTCAACCTGATCGAGCCTGACGGCTTTTCGCGGAACGCCATCAGCGCTGCGATCTCGTCTTCGATTTCACCAATGCGCGGAGCGATCGTCTGTAGCAGCCTTTCGCCCGCAACGGTCGTCGCGACATTACGCGTCGTGCGGGTCAGAAGGCGTATGCCCATGCGTGTTTCGAGCTGCTTGATCGTGTGACTGAGCGTCGATTGCGCGACGCCGAGCTTTGCCGCTGCCTTGGTGAAGCTGCGCTCTTCTGCGACGGCCTGAAACCACGTCAATTGGTTGAGATCGGTTCTGGCCATGAGCTTCCTTCGTTTGCCATCTCGCAACAGATTATTCGATGTGGTCGATTAGTTCATGCCAATTTCGACGGGTAATCGTTTTATGGCAAAACCACTAGGTTTGCACTGCAACAATTCAGCGGGACCGAACCATATGGCGATCGCCGCCACAGCAGATGCAGGTAGCAACCGGACAGGCGATTTCGATCAGCGGCCTCTTCGCGGTGGCTGCGAGCATGGTCATCACCACTGCTCGGTGCCGTGGTCGGCGGGCTGCTGCTGGCTGGCATGTCAATCTTCGCCGCGTTCGTCGGCAGCGTGATTCTGGCCGGCAATGGGCCGCGTCTGCTCAAGCCTGAATGACCAGCAGGATCGGCCAATCTCAAATCCACTCTAACCTTGCAGGAGATCATAGATGCCTACGAACATCCCTGACGCAACAAACCAGAAAGCCCCGGCCCGAAACATTCACCGGCGTGAGTTGATGAAGCTGACCGGAACAGGCATCGCCGCATTCGGCGCGATGTCACTTGGAAACCTAACCTTCGCAAAGGCTCAAGACATGTCCAACGGTGCAAACAATTTCTATACGAGCGATCAGGTGACGCTGCAGAAAGTCACCTTCAAGAGCCAATACCAGATGAATGTCGCGGGGAATCTGCTCGTTCCCAAGGACCTTGACCGCAATGCACGTCATCCGGCCATCGTCGTCGGCCATCCAATGGGCGCGGTGAAAGAGCAAAGCGCGACGCTCTATGCCACCAAGATGGCCGAGCGGGGCTTCATCGCCATGGCGATCGATCTGCCATTCTGGGGCGAGAGCGAGGGCGAAGCCCGACAGATCGTTTCACCGGATGTCTATGCCGAGGCATTCAGCGCGGCGGTGGACTTCCTCGGGACACGCGCGTTCGTGGACCGCAACCGCATTGGCGCGATTGGTGTCTGCGGCAGCGGCAGCTTCGTCATCAGCGCCGCCAAGATCGACCCACGCATGCGCGCCATTGCCACGGTAAGCATGTATGACATGGGCGCGGCGAACCGAAACGCACTCAATCACTCGCTAAGCGTCGAGCAACGCAAGCAGATCATCGCGGCCGCCGCCGAGCAGCGCTACTCCGAATTCGAAGGCGGCCAGATCCAGTATACGGGCGGAACCGATCTCGAACTGACCGCGTCGACGCATCCCATCCAGCGTGAGTTCTACGATTTCTATCGGACACCCCGCGGAGAGTTTACCCCGGCGGGTGTCTCCGACCAGATAACGACCAAGCCGACGCTGACCAGCAATGTCAAATTCATGAACTTCTACCCGTTCAACGACATCGAGACGATCTCGCCGCGCCCAATGCTGTTCATCAGCGGCGATCAGGCGCATTCGAAGGAGTTCAGTGAGGAAGCCTACAGACTGGCAGCCGAGCCGAAGGAACTGGTCTGGGTCCAGGGCGCCGGTCACGTCGATCTCTACGACCGTGTGGACCTGATTCCGTTCGACAGGCTTACCAGCTTCTTCGGTCAGCATCTGGCAGCTTAACAAGGCCGTATTCGTCGAAGGGTGCGGCCGTGTGCCGGAACAATGGATATGGCCGCACCGATTGGGAGACCTTAAATGACACGCGACGCCACATGGCTTTCACGCCGCACCTTGCTGGCAGGCGCTGTCAGCTTCGCGCTTCCCTCTTCGGTGCACTCTCAGACCTCCACAACCCCGGGTACGAAAGGAGCCCCGATGCGCCTGAGATTTGTTTTTGCAGATCAGGATTTCACGGCGACGCTGGAGAACAATCCTTCCGCGCACGACCTGGTCTCGATGCTGCCGCTGGACCTGACGATCGACGACTATTCGTCCAACGAGAAGATCGCCTATCTGCCGCGCAAGCTCACCGAGGAAGGCAACGGTCGCTTCGGGAACGAGGCGGCTGGCGATCTTTGCTACTACGCCCCCTGGGGCAATCTCGCGATGTTTCATGGTCCCTATCGCTGGTCGCGCGGCCTGATCCGGCTCGGGCGACTAGACCAGGGACCTGCGCCGCTTCTGATGCGCGGAGAACATCCGCTGCACGTCGAAATGCTTTCCTGAACCTGGAAGGCCGCTGCGCATCAGGACAATGCCGCGGGTGTCGGAAAAACCCGCATCATTCACCGGGAACAGCAAGAAGCTGCAAACGCAGAAGGAGACGAACATGAAGAAGATTCTCGCTGCCGCTGCAATCAGCACCGCCGGCTTAATGCCGGCCGAGGCCGAGACCATCGAAATCCGCACGAACGGCAGCACGCCGGCCGTGATCGGAACGGCGGACAACTTCACCGGGCAGGCGGTCATCAGTCCGCTCTATCCGCCTACCGACATGACGCGGGCGAGCACCGGACTTGTGAACTTCGCGCCCGGCGCGCGGACGGTCTGGCACAGCCATCCGGCAGGCCAGATGCTTATCATCACGGGCGGTCAAGGCTGGGTGCAGGAAGAGGGCAAGGAGCGGCGAGGCATCAATCCTGGCGATGTGGTCTGGATTCCGGCCGGCGTGAAGCACTGGCATGGAGCGACCGCGATCAGCCCCATGGCGCATATCGCCTTGAGCTACATGCGGGACGGCAAGAACGTCGACTGGTTCGAACCTGTTTCCGACGAGCAATACCGCTGACGGGATACTGAACGAAAGGCTTCATCATGAAAACCTCGACCGTTCTGGCTCTCGCTCTTTCCATGGGAGCCGTCGATGCCGCCGCGCAGGCCGGATCGCAGACCGGCAGCCTGTCCCGCGAGGACGTGCGAACGGTTTCGCCCGCGCTTGAGCGCTACGCCGATGAGAAGCTTGCAAATGGCCTCTGGAAGAGGCCGGGCCTGTCGCTGCGGGATCGCAGCATCGTCACTGTCGCTGCCGTGATCACGCGCAACCAGGACATTCTCCTGCCGGAGCAGGTGCATCTCGCACTCGACAATGGGGTGAAGCCGGCCGAAATCTCAGAGATTATCACGCATCTCGCCTTCTATGCCGGCTGGGGCAATGCGGTTGCCGCGACGGGCATCACGAAGGAGGTGTTCGCGGCGCGCGGTGTCGGACCCGACCAGCTCCCCAAGGCCATGGTTGATTTCCTGCCGCTGGACGAAAAAGCCGAGGCCGATCGCGCCGCCCGCGTCGCGCAAGGCACAGGACCGGCATCGCCGGGATTGGTGAGGGATACGACCGTCGTATTGTTTCGCGACCTGTGGCTGCGGCCCGATCTCGCCCCGCGCGATCGCAGTCTGGTGACGGTCAGCGCCCTGATCTCGGCCGGCCAGGTCGAGCAGATTCCCTACCACCTCAACCGGGCGATGGATAATGGACTGATGCGCATGGAAGCCTCCGAAGCCATCAGCCATCTCGCGTACTACGCCGGATGGCCGAACGCTTTCTCGGCAGCCGCCGTTGCGCGCTCCGTGTTCGAGAAGCGCTCCGCCAACTGAACGCTGCTGGTCGCGATGACTCCTTTGCCCTCATCGTCCAGACCGCCGCCCTCGGCCGCCGTGACGTTGCTGCCGATCATGGCGGCCGTGTTGGCCGGCTTCCTCGTCATCGGCGCGGCCCTGCCGGTGCTGCCGCTGCATGTGAATCAGGATCTCGGCTTCGGAACTTTCGTCGTCGGCCTGGTTGCGGGCTCGCAATTTGCCGCGTCTCTGGTCACGCGCATATGGTCCGGCACCTATTCGGATGCGAATGGTGGCAAACGCAGCGTCGTCCTCGGCCTGATCGCCGCCGCCGGTGCTGGATTGCTGTATCTCCTGTCCTTGACCTTCGTGAGTTCGCCAACCCTCTCTGTTGCGATTCTTCTGGTGGGACGTGCGGTGCTCGGTGGAGCCGAAAGCTTCATCATCACCGGGGGCGTGAGCTGGGGATTGGCAATGGTCGATTCCGGCCATGCGGGGAAGGTCATCGCCTGGGTCGGCACGGCCATGTTCGCGGCGCTCGCCTTCGGCGGTCCGCTCGGCACGATGCTCTTTGTACCGTACGGCTTTGCGGCGATCGGCCTTATCACGACCTTGGCGCCACTGCTCGTTCTGCTGTTCCTATTGCGAGCGCCGAGTCCGCCTGTCCTATCGGCACGGACGAGATCCACTTTTGGCGGCGTGATTGGAGCGGTCTGGCTACCCGGACTTGGCGCGGCGCTTAGCAGCATCGGCTATTGCGCCATTCTCGCATTCAGCCCGCTCCTTTATGTCAATCACGGCTGGCAGCCCGTCTGGCTTGCCTTCACTGCCTTTGGCGCGGCGTTGATCGTGGCGCGAATGATGTTTGGCCATCTACCGGATAAGTTCGGTGGCGCGAGAATCGCCTTGGTGTTCGTTCTGGTGCAAGCGGCCGGATTGATCCTCATGGGATTGGCCCGAAGCATGATGATGGCATCCGCCGGAGCCGCTCTCGCGGGACTCGGCTACTCGCTCGTCTATCCCGGTCTGGGTGTCGAGGCTGTCCGTGACACCTCGCCTGAAAGCCGCGGGCTGGCAATGGGCATCTACACGGTCTTTCTCGATGTCGCGATGGCTCTAGGAAGCCCGGTGTTGGGATGGGCTGCCGATCGAGCAGGTTTGAGCGTTGTGTTCTTTATCAGCGCCGGTGTCACCTTTTGTACGACGGCCATTGCCTTGTATTTAGCCTACAGCACGCACCGAGGCCGACGGGCGCCTGCAAAGAGGTCTTATTGGTAAACTTCGCGGCAATCAGCGGCCTTCTACGTTCGCAACCGAAGTAGATTTAGAGTGAAATGGCTGATGCCACCCAAGTGATATATGGCACGTGCCTGCTGATCAGAAATCAGCCATTCAACCCGAGAGATTCGACCTTTTCCACCGCCTAACGCCGCCGTTTCTACGCCTTTCGCTCGCGGACTATCTCCCGCGATTTGCGCGGGCGTAGTCTGGTGGGAATCGGGCTATATAGTGCGATCGGTGGATATTTGGCGCGCCCGAAGAGATTCGAACTCCTGACCCCCAGATTCGTAGTCTGGTGCTCTATCCAGCTGAGCTACGGGCGCGCAACAGGCCATGCTTTGCATAGCCCCGCGATCCGATCCTGGCGATCGGCCGCGAATGTGAGCTGTTCCCTAGCGACTGAATTTGCGAAAAGCAAGCCGATCCTGGCCAAAAGTTTTGCCGTCATGCGCCGGCCGGCGAAGGCAAGATCGCGTCACGCGGCGGCCGAGCCGATAGGTCGTCGTCTTGGATCAGTCATTTGCCAATCGGAACGGCCCGTAACGAAACACGCCGTTGCACGGCGGCCGAGCCGATGGCTCGTAGTCTCGGACCAACCATTTGCGAATTGAAACGGTCCGTAACGAAACGGTTCGTTACGCCGGGCGGCGCAGACCGTTGCGGGCCTGGTCGAGCCGGACCGGCTGGTCGGGAATGGTGACCGCGAATGTGGTGCGGCCGCCGATCGATTCGACCAGCTCCACCGTGCCGCCATGGGCGCGGATCAGTTCATGGGCGATCGCCAGGCCAAGGCCGGTGCCGCCGCTGCGGGCCGAGCCGCGAAATGCCGCGAACAGGTTTTCTCGCGCCTTTGGCGGCAGGCCGGGGCCGGTGTCGGTGACGACGATGCGGCTGACGCTGCCGATGCGCTCGGCCGATATGGTCAAGCGGCGCACCACGGCGCTCTCGGTGTCGGCCGCCATCGCCTGCACGGCGTTGCGGCTAAGATTGGTGAGCACGCGGAACAGCTGGTCGGAATCGGCGTCGACCTCGAGCACCGGATCGACGGCGTTGACGAATTCGATGCCGCATTCGATGTCGAGCAGGCCCTGGACGTCCTCGACCAGCTGGCGCAGCCGCAGCCTGCGGCGCGACGGCGGCGGCTCCTGGGTGCGGCCATAGGCCAGCACGCCCTCCGAGTAGGACACCGCACGGTCGAGCGCGCGCAGCAGTTTTGGTGCGAAGGCCTGCACGGTCGGGTCCTTGACCTGGCGCAGGCGGTCCGACATCAGTTGCGCCGAGGCGAGGATGTTGCGCATGTCGTGGTTGATCTTCGACACGGCCAGGCCGAGATCGGCCAGGTGCTTCTGCTCGGTCAGCATCTTCTGCAGCCGCTCCTGCATCTGCGACAGCTCGCGTTCGGCGACGCCGATCTCGTCGGCCCGGGCGGCGGGGTGAATGATGCGGCCGGGGTCGTCGGGCGCCTCGGAAAAGGACAGCATCGAGCGTGTCATCGTCCTGATCGGGCCGATCATGATCAGGTCTATCGCGGCGTAGACCAGCATGGCGGTGAACAGCGAGATCAGCAGCGAGACGAAGGCGACGTTGCGCGAATAGATCAGCATGGCATTGCGCAGGCGGTGGTCGGGCATGATCAGCTCGAATTCCTTGTCGCTGTCGCCGACCGGCCCGAAAACGCGCAGCATCCGCTTGCCGCCGAAAAACAGCGTGTCCAGCGCGCCGGTCATACCCTCGATCATGCCGACATTGGCGATATCGATATGCTCGTCGACCTGCGGCGGCATTTCGGCCACGACCAGAAGCCGCGAGACGCCGCCGTCGCGCACGGCGATCGCCTTGGCGCCGATCGCCATCAGTACGTCGTTCTGGGCGGCACGCGACAGCGAGGCAGGTTCGCCCTGCACCAGGACGATGGAAACCGCGGCGGCGGTGCTCAGCCTCTCCTTCAGCCAACTCAGCCTGTAGCTGGCGATCCAGGGCACGAAGATGAGGATTTCGGCCAAGAGCACGAAGACGATGGTGAGCAGCAGCAACTTGGTCGACAGGCCGCGCGCCAGCGGCACCCTGCGGGTGGCCGCCTTCGCCTGGGCGATGCTTTCGTCGGTTGCTGGGACTTCACTCATGCTCGTCGTCACGGCTGCCTGTCATCACGGCTGCTTGTCTTAGGGACTGCTCGTCTTCACGATCGCTTGATCGGGTGAGATTAGGCGATTGCGGCTTTTTTGCCAAATTCATCCTTGGTCGAAGCCGGACAAAGGGCCGCAAGACTTCGATGCCGGTCCGACAATGCCGGCCCGACACGCTGGATTGACTTCCAAAACCCTTCTTTCTATAAGCCCGCTCACGCTCGGGCCATTCGTCCCGGCGCGGTTTCGATCGCGCCAAAACCGGCCCGGCAAAGCTCCTGTTACAAAGTGACAGAATCAAGAAGGGCCGCACCCCGCGGTATTTAAACAAATGAAGCGTACTTACCAGCCGTCCAAACTCGTCCGCAAACGCAGGCACGGTTTCCGCGCCCGCATGGCCACCAAAGGTGGCCGCGGCGTCGTCGCAGCCCGCCGCAACCGCGGCCGCAAGCGTCTCAGCGCCTGAGCACCAAGCGAGAGACAAGATCGTTGCCCGCAACCGGCAAGCCAACGGGTGCCCATCCCAAGCGGCTTCTGAAGCGCGCGGAATTCCTGGCCGTCCGCCGTGGCGAAAAGCGCCGCGGGCGGCTTTTCCTCGTCGAGGTCCTGGGCCGCGGCGACAGCGAGGCGCCGCGCGTCGGCTACACCGTCACCAGGAAGGTCGGCAACGCCGTCGTTCGCAATCGCATCCGGCGGCGGCTCAGAGAGGCCGTGCGCACGCATGCCGCGGATGACATGGCGCCGGGCAATGATTATGTCATCGTCGGGCGCGAAGACGTGCTTACCACTCCGTTCGGCCAGTTGAAGGCCGAACTCTCCCGCAGATTGCGTGGAACACGATAGGCCAAGGGCTTCGATGGAAAACAACCGCAACTTCTTCATCACCATCGCACTGTCGGTGCTGATCCTGGCGCTTTGGCAATATTTCTATGTGATGCCGCGCAGCGAGATGCAGCGCGAAGCCGCCCGCATCGAAGAGCAGCGCGTGGCGGAGCAGAAGAAGGTCGCCCAAAGCACCAGTCCGGGCGCCAGCGAAACACCGGTGCAGCCGGGCGCCATTCCGAGCGCGCCTGGCGGCGAAGCCGTCACCGCGGCTAGCCGCGACCAGGCGATCGCCTCGACCAAGCGCGTCAAGATCGACACGCCGAGCCTCGAAGGTTCGATCAACCTCACCGGCGCGCGCCTCGACGATCTCCGGCTCAAGCATTACAGGGAGACGGTCGACAAGACCTCGCCCGAGATCGCGTTGCTCAACCCGGCGTCCCTGCCAAACGGCTATTTCGCCGAGATCGGCTTTTCCGGCACGCCGGATGTGGGCAGGCTGCCCGGCCCCGACACGGTCTGGCAGACCGACGGCAATGCGACGCTGACACCAGCGACGCCGGTCACGCTGACCTTCACCAACGACAAGGGCCTGGTTTTCAAGCGCACCTTCTCGGTCGACAGCCAATATATGTTCACCGTATCCGACACGGTCCAGAACGGCGGCTCGGCACCCGCGACGTTGTCGAACTATGGCCGAGTCACCCGCTTCGACAAGCCGGCTATCGCCAGCACCTATGTGCTGCACGAGGGCCTGATCGGCGTTACCGGAAGCGAGGGCCTGCAGGAATACAAATACTCCAGCGTCGAATCGGACAAGGAGTACAAACCAGGCAAGTCGAGCGACGGCTGGCTCGGCATCACCGATAAATACTGGGCGGTGACCCTGGTGCCGCCGAGCGGCCGCGAATTTCAGCCCAAATTCTCTTATTTCGAGTTCAAAAGCGGACCCCACCCGCATAGCTACCAATCCGATTTCCTGTCCGATCCGGTCACAATCGCTCCCGGGCAATCGACGACCGTGGAGTCGGAGATATTCGCCGGCGCCAAGGAAGTTTCGACGATCAACGCCTATGAAAAGGACCGTCATATTCGCCAGTTCGACCTGCTGATCGACTGGGGCTGGTTCTATTTCATCACCAAGCCGATGTTCTGGCTGATCGACACGCTCTACAAATTCTTCGGCAATTTCGGCCTGGCGATCCTCGCCACCACCGTCATCGTCAAGGCGCTGTTCTTCCCGCTCGCCAACAAGTCCTATGCGTCGATGGCGAACATGAAGAAGGTGCAGCCCAAGATGCTCGAGATCCGCGAGAAATACGCGGACGACAAGATGAAGCAGCAGCAGGCGATGATGGAGCTGTACAAGACCGAGAAGATCAATCCGCTCGCCGGCTGCTGGCCGGTGGCGTTGCAGATTCCGGTGTTCTTCTCGCTCTACAAGGTGCTCTACATCACCATCGAGATGCGGCACGCGCCGTTCTTCGGCTGGATCCAGGATCTGGCGGCGCCGGACCCGACATCGATTTTCAACCTGTTCGGGCTGATCCCGATCACCTTGCCGCACATGCTGATGATCGGCGTCTGGCCGCTGATCATGGGCGTGACGATGTTCCTGCAGATGCGCATGAACCCGACGCCGCCGGACCCGACGCAGGCGGCGATCTTCACCTGGATGCCCGTGATCTTCACCTTCATGATGGCGGGTTTTCCGGCCGGTCTCGTTATCTACTGGGCCTGGAACAACACGCTGTCGATCCTGCAGCAGGGCGTGATCATGAAGCGGCAGGGCGCCAAGATCGAACTGTGGGACAATCTGGTCGCGCTGTTCCGCAAGAAACCGTCGCCGGCGGAATAGCCGGCGCTCCGATGATGCGAAACCAGAAAGCCCCGGTTCGTCCGGGGCTTTTTGTACAGGCTGGCGGTCTGGATTAAGCGATTGGTACGGCCGGGCGGATCGCGCTATTTTGACCTGGCTGGCAGTTGCCCGACGGAGCTCGATATGACCGGACCCAATCCATCGATCAAGCATCCGATCCCGTTGCACACGCGCGTCGGCTTTCTGAAACCGCTGGTAACGGCGCCGAACATCGAGATCGGCGATTTCACCTACTATGACGACCCTGACGGGCCCGACAAATTCGCCGAAAAATGCGTGCTGCATCATTACCCGTTCATCGGCGACAGGCTGGTCATCGGCAAGTTCTGCGCCATTGCCGAAGGCGCGCGCTTCATCATGAACGGCGCCAATCACGCCATGTCCGGTTTTTCGACCTATCCGTTCAACATCTTCGGTCACGGCTGGGAGGAAGGCTTCGACCCGGCGACATGGTCGAAGGAGGTCCGCGGCGACACGATCGTCGGCAATGATGTCTGGATCGGCATGGAAGCGGTGATGCTGCCGGGCGTGAAGATCGGCGACGGCGCCATTGTCGCGGCAAAGTCGGTGGTGACGCACGATGTGCCGGCCTATGCGATCGTCGCCGGCAATCCGGCCAAGGTGGTAAAGATGCGCTTCGACGACAGGACCATCCGGCGGCTGCTGGCGCTGGCGTGGTGGCACTGGCCGGTGGAAAAGATCAGCCGCAATCTCGATGCCATTCGTGGCAGCAACATTTTTCTTCTGGAGGCAGCGGTTTGAACGCGTTGAACAAGACCACGATCGGCATCGAATTGTTCACGCGAGCCTGGATATTCATCCGCGGCGTGCCGGCGATGAAATTCCTGCCGCCGGAGGGTCCGCCCGAGATCGCCTTTGCCGGCCGCTCCAATGTCGGCAAATCGTCGCTGATCAACGCGCTGGTCAACCAGAAGGGGCTGGCGCGCACCTCCAACACACCGGGCCGCACGCAAGAACTCAACTATTTCGTGCCGGGCGGATTTTCGGGAGAGGGCGCCGACCTGCCGCCGATGGCCCTGGTCGACATGCCGGGCTATGGCTACGCCACGGCGCCGAAGGAAAAGGTCGACGAGTGGACGAAGCTCGTGTTCGACTATCTGAAGGGCCGGGTGACGCTGAAGCGCGTCTACGTGCTGATCGATGCCCGCCATGGCATCAAGGCCAAGGACGACGAGGTGCTGTCGCTGCTCGACAAGGCGGCGGTGTCGTATCAGATCGTGCTGACCAAGACCGACAAGATCAAGGCGGCGGGGGTACCGCGACTGGTCGAGGAAACGCTTCAGAAGATCAAGAAACGCCCGGCGGCCTTCCCCTTCGTGCTCGCCACGTCGTCGGAAAAGAGCGAGGGCCTCGAGGAACTGCGTGCGGCGATCGTGCTCGCCGCCAATGGCGGATAGGCAACGGCCTCCGACGGCTGGTCAGGCGGGACTGGAGGCCCGTTCCTGCTCTGCAAGCTGTTCTGTGCCGTAGGCCTTCAGGAACACGTCGACGCCCGACCTGACGATATGTTCAATCTCGGCCACACTTGGCGCCTTGGTGCGATAGGCGAATATGCACTGGCGGAAAAGACCGGCCAGGCACAGTTCGGTGAACTGATAGGCGGCAAGCTCGACGTCGTCGATCTTCAGCAGGCCACGTTCGATAGCCATGTTGAGGAAAACGACAACCCTGTCATGGCCGCGCTTCGGCCCGCGTTCGTAAAATCGCGCGCCAAGCTCCGGAATCCGTTCCGACGCACCGATCACCGTCCGCTGCGCCAGGATGACCCTGGCCGAAGTGATCTTCATGGATAGCACGATGCCGAACTTCACCAGCGTCTGGCGAAGGTCGCCGATCTGGTCGAGCACCTCATACATATTCTTGAAGATCGTGCCGCGTTCTTCCTCGATCAGCGCTTCGAACAGCTCTTCCTTGTTGGCGAAGTAGACATAGATCGTGCCCTTGGACACGCCGGCCTCGCGCGTAATGTCGTTCATCGACGCGGCTTCGAAGCCCTTGTCGATGAAGACACGGCGCGCACCCTCGATGATCTGGCTTCGCTTGACCGGGTCTTGCCCCGCGGCCGGGCGGCCGCGCGGCAGACTGTCCAGCAGATCGCACTGCTCCTTGCCAGCGCTGGACAATGGGCCTGAATCAGACAAAGGAGCGGCCTTGGGGGCTTCGGCCATAATGTCACACCTCGTAAAATAATTCGAACCATCCGGTTCGATTGCTCTTGATATGGGCCTGTTTAAGCGCTAAGTCAATGTCGAGATCGAACCGAACGGTTCAGTCTGACAACATTCAGCGCCAGTTAATTTAGAGAGATATCATGTCCTCGAACGCGCCTACCAGTGCCGAAGTCCGCCCTTTCCCCAGCGCCAAGGTCCAACCTGCGATCGAAGCGCCGGAAGCCCCTCTCAAGCCCGCCGACATCACCCCGCTGGCTCCCGCCAAAAAGAAGCGCTCGATGCGCTCGATGTTGTTGCCCATCATCGGCCTGGCCCTGCTGGGCGCCGGCGCATGGTATGGCTATGACTACTGGACCGACGGGCGCTTCATGATCTCGACCGACGACGCCTATGTCCAGGCCGACACGGCGTTCATCTCGCCAAAAATCTCGGGCTATGTCGATCAGGTCAAAGTGACCGAGAACCAGCAGGTGAAGGCCGGCGACCCGCTGCTGATCGTCGATGACGGTGACTACAAGATAGCCGTTGCCCAGGCCGAGGCGCAGATCGCCACGTTGAGCAAGACGCTCGACCGCATCGATGCCCAGACCGAAGCGGCCCGCGCCTCGCTCAAGCAGGCGCAGGCGCAGAAGACCGCCGACCAGGCCGCAGCAGACAATGCGAAGCGGGTTCAGGTCCGCGCCGCCCAGTTGCTCAAGACCCGGGTCGGTACCCAGGCCCAGTTGGACGACGCCCAGACGGCGGTCGAGCAAGCCAATGCCGCACTAGCCGGCGCCGACGCGCAGATCGCGGCGGCTCAGGCCAATATCGGCGTGCTCCAGGCGCAGCGGGCGGAATCGGCCAGTACGCTGGCCTCGCTGCAGCTTGCCCACGACAAGGCGGTGCGGGATCTGTCCTTCACCGTACTGCGCGCACCCTATGACGGCGTGGTCGGCAACCGCTCGGTCGAGCAGGGCGACCTGATCAGCCCCGGACAGAAGCTCGCCGTCATCGTGCCAATGGACAAGCTCTACATCGTCGCCAATTTCAAGGAGACGCAACTTGCCCGGCTGGTGCCTGGTGAAAAGGTCAGGGTGTCGGTCGACGCGATCGACGGCCAGGACTTCGAGGGTACCGTGTCGTCGCTGGCGCCGGCTTCGGGAGCAGTGTTCTCGCTGCTGCCGCCGGAGAACGCCACAGGCAATTTCACCAAGGTGGTGCAGCGCGTTCCGGTTCGCATCGACGTGCCCGCGGATGTGCTGAAGACGGGCAAACTGCGCGCCGGCCTGAGCGTCGTCGTCGCCGTCGACAGCCGCACGGCGCCTTCGGCATCGAAGTAAAGCGGAACCGGGAGCAAGGGTCATGGCGACCGCAACCATTACCGCCGGATCGGTGTCGGCCATCCCGGCCCAGACAGATCACATGCCGATCCGCCGCGTCATCGCCTTCCTGGCGATGGTGTTCGGCATGTTCATGGCGATCCTGGACATCCAGATCGTCTCAGCCTCGCTGGCCGAGATCCAGGCGGGCTTGAGCGCCAGCTCGGACGAGATCCCGTGGGTGCAGACGGCCTATCTGATTGCCGAGGTCGTGATGATCCCGCTGTCCGGCTTTCTCAGCCGGATGCTGTCGACGCGCGTGCTGTTCACAATCTCGGCGGCGGGCTTCACCGCGGCCAGCGCGCTGGCGGCAACCGCAACCAATATCGACCAGATGATTGTTTACCGCGCCGTGCAGGGCTTCATCGGCGGCGGCATGATCCCGAGCGTCTTTGCAGCCGCCTTCACCATCTTCCCGCCGTCCCGCCGCGCCGTCGTCTCGCCGATGATCGGCCTGGTGGCGACGCTGGCGCCGACCATCGGCCCGACCGTCGGCGGCTATATCAGCCATGCCATGTCCTGGCATTGGCTGTTCCTGGTCAACGTCGTGCCCGGCATTCTGGTGACCACGGCCGCCTGGTCGCTGATCGACTTCGACAAACCCAATCTCAAGCTGTTCAGCAAGTTCGACTGGTGGGGGCTTGCCGGCATGGCCGCTTTCCTGGGCTGCATGGAATATGTGCTGGAGGAAGGCCCCAACAACGACTGGCTGCAGGATCAGGCGGTGTTCGTCTGCGCCGTCATCATGACCTTCGGCGCGGTGCTGTTCTTCTGGCGCGTGTTCACCGCCGAGGAGCCGATTGTCGATCTGAAGGCTTTCAGGAATATCAATTTTGCGTTCGGCTCGCTGTTCTCCTTCGTGGTCGGCATCGGCCTCTACGGTCTGACCTATCTTTATCCCGTGTTCCTGGGGCGCATCCGCGGCTACGATTCGATGATGATCGGCGAGGCGCTGTTCGTCAGCGGCCTGGCCATGTTCTTCACCGCGCCGATCTCCGGCATCCTGTCGAACAAGATGGACCCGCGCATCATGATGATGATCGGCTTCTTCGGCTTCGCCACGGGAACCTGGTGGATGACGCATCTCACCGCCGACTGGGATTTCTATGAACTGCTGATCCCGCAGATCCTGCGCGGCTGCTCGATGATGCTGTGCATGGTGCCGATCAACAACATTGCGCTCGGAACCTTGCCGCCGGAGCGGCTGAAGAATGCGTCTGGCCTGTTCAACCTGACCCGCAATCTCGGCGGCGCCGTCGGCCTGGCCGTCATCAACACCGTGCTGATCGACCGCAATGCCTTCCACTACGCCAGGCTCTCCGAGCACGTGCAATGGGGAAGTGCCGCTGCGCAACAGAAGCTGCAGAACATGACGCTCAACTTCGAGCAGACCGCCGGGCTCGACGCCTCCAAGGCGGCCATCTCCAAACTGTCAGGCATGGTCCAGCAGCAGGCGTCGCTGCTGTCGTTCATGGACGTATTCTTCATGCTGACGGTTTTGTTCGCGACGCTTGGGCTCTTCACCCTGGTGATCCGCAAGCCAGCCGCTCAGGGCGGCGGTGGCGGAGGCCATTGAGGCGCGCTGGATCCCCCGCCTGGCGCCCTCGCGCATGACCCCGAAAAGCGATTTTCGGGGTCATGCGCAAAATCAACCATTACGAGGTCTTGGAGCGGCGGACACTCCATCGCTCCAACTTTTTGTTTGAGCATCGGATTTTCCCAAAACCGCTTCGCACTTTTGGGTCCGATGCTCTAGCGCGCTCCGACAAAGTAAGGGTCGCAGCCGTCCTCACGCCGTCGCCGGCTTAAAGGTCAAGGCGACGCCATTGATGCAGTGTCGCAACCCGGTCGGCGGCGGACCGTCGTCGAAGACGTGGCCGAGATGGCCGCCGCAGCGGCGACAATGGACCTCGGTGCGGGTCATGCCCAACGATCTGTCCACGGTCTTGCCGATGGAATTCGGGATTTCCTGCCAGAAGCTCGGCCAGCCTGTGCCGGAATCGAACTTGGTCTCAGACGAATAGACCGGCAGGCCGCAGCCGGCGCAAGCGAAGATGCCTTTGCGGTGCTCGTTGAGCAGCGGACTGGTGCCCGGATATTCGGTGCCCTCCTTGCGCAGCACATTGAAGGCCGCGTCGGACAGGATGGCGCGCCACTCGGCCTCGGTCTTGGTAACCTCGAATGTCTCGGCCGCGCGTGCATCCTGGGCTCCGCCCATGCGCAGCGCGGTGGCGCCTGCGACAACGCCAATGGCTGCCGCACCACTCAAAAGAAGCTCGCGACGGTTCATGGCCATTCCTCCTGTTACTGCTTGTGCCAAATTCGACCGCCACACGGAAATCAAAAGCCGGTGACGATCGCTGTCCTCAAAGCGGGACTCCGCGCCTATCCATCTTGCGTGAACGGCGCGGAGTGTGCGCAGGGAGGCCCTAGCGATATCTTCGCCGGCAGCGTGCGTTTGTTACATCTTCGGCAGGAGAACCTTGTCGACGACGTGGATGACGCCGTTGGACTGTTCGACATCGGCGATCGTCACATTGGCGACGTTGCCGTTCTCGTCGGTCACGGTGACCTTGCCGCCGTCGGTCTTGAGCGACAGTTCGCAACCACCGACCGTCTTGACCTTGTGCGTGCCGCCGTCGTGCTTGACCATCTTGGCGACGTCGGCGGCCATCGCTTTGGCGTCGATGACATGGCAGGTCAGGATCTTGACCAGCTTGTCCTTGTTTTCAGGCTTGAGCAGCGTCTCTACCGTGCCGGCTGGAAGTGCCGCAAAGGCCTCGTTGGTCGGCGCGAACACGGTGAAGGGGCCGGCGCTTTGCAGCGTATCGACCAGGCCGCCCGCCTTGACGGCAGCGACCAGCGTCGTGTGGTCCTTCGAGTTGACCGCATTTTCGACGATGTTTTTCTGGGCATACATGGCGGCGCCGCCGACCATCGGGTTTTGGGCATAGGCAATGGTGGCGAGCGCAGAAATGGCGACCGTGCCGGCGAGCAAAAGGGTGGCGAATTTACGCATGATTTCAATCTCCTCGGGTTATCGTTCCCCTTATTCGGGAACGCAAGGAGATACGCGATAGAAAATTCCGGAGTTTCGTCCTCTCCGCAGAAAAATTGTGTCGCCGAAATTTTCCCGGCGCGGATCGACAACCACCAACAAGCTTTGCAGGCGCTTAAATCGCGGAAGATAGATTTTAAGGTCTGCTTCCGGAGATGAGAAGCGGTCAGATGCTCTTCAGATCGCCCGCTGCGACCACCGGTCCAGTCGGCTGGCCGGTCGGTGAACCGCCGGCAGGTTCAACGCTGACCGCAAGCACGGCGCCTTGCGCCAATTTCTCCTGGACGGGGGGCGGGATGGCCAAATGCGCGGTCGCGCCGGCCGGGATGATGCCTATCGACACCGGCGCCTTCTTGCCTTCGATCATCCACAATTCGAAGTCCTTGCCGGCGGCCCGCTCGCCGGAAACGTGGGAAAGACCGACCTCGTGACGGGCGGCATCGTAGACAACGAGATATTTGACGTCGCTGCCTTCGGCCGCCAGCGAGGCGACAAGCCGCGTCTGCGGCGGTTCGGTGGGCGGGCGGAAGTAAGGCACGGCGATGTAGATCGCCAGCGCTGCAATGGCGGCGGCGGCAAGACCGCGCCAGAAGCCAAGGCTCGACCAGAGGCCGGCCCGCGGCTCTGCAGCGAACAGCCGGCGGTCCAATGCTTCCTTGACCCTGATCGGAGGCTCTGTCTCCGGATAGGCGGCGGCCATCGGCGAAAGATGCGCCGCCCAGCTATCGACAAGGCGCGCGAAAGCGGCGTCCGCATCGATGCGGCGCGACGCGATCTCGCGTTCATCGGCGGCTAGAACGCCAAGAACGTATTCGGCGGCGAACAGGTCGTCGCCCCTACGTTCCGGTCCATTGTCGTCAGCCAGCGTCATCTTTCCAGGCATTCTCTCAGTTTCAACAGGCTGCGACGCAGCCAGGTCCGCATCGTGTTCAGCGGTACGCCATAGCGCTCCGCCAGCTCGGCATAGCTTTTGCCATCCAGATAGGCGCCCCGGACGGCCGCCGCCCGGTTACTCTCCAACTCCTCGAGACAATGGTGGATGCGTCCGGACTCACCGCCCACCACGGCCATGGCCTCCGGCCCGGGCGCCGGATCGGCCACGTCGAGCGCGGCATCGATATAGGCGGCAGGTTCTCGCCGCGCTCTGATCCGATCGATCGCATGATTGCGCGCAATGGCCACCAGCCAGGAGATCGGGCTCAGATCCGAAACGGCAAAACGGTCCGCCTTCGTCCATATCTTGACGAAGATCTCTTGAAGCGCCTCTTCTGCATCTCCCCGATCCTTCAATACACGAAGGCAGACGCCGAAAAGTTTCGCGCTGGTCTGCCGGTAGAGCAGATCGAACGCAGCCCGGTCCTTCATCGAAGTCCGGACAATCAGGTTGCTGATGTCCTGCGGCGTCATCGGCCGCCAAATTAGGCGATTGCAATGTATTTGCAACGACTGAAATGGTCTTGCGCACCGGCAGCGCCAGCCTCGATTGCCAATGGAATCGCCGCCCGCTAGCTTGCCATGAGCGGGAGGGCGACCATGTCGATCGAGCGGGTTCTGTGGGAGCATGACGCAACCGGCCAGGCCGCGCTCGTGCACAAGGGAGAGATCACACCGCAAGATCTCGTCGATGCGGCGATCGCCCGGGCCGAGGCCACCCGGCCGGAGATCAATGCCATTGCCGAACCGCTTTTTGAGGCGGCGCGGGCGCGAGCGAAAACCGTCGACCACAAGCTGCCGCTAGCCGGAGTGCCCTTTGCGCTGAAGGACCTCGGCATCGCCATGAAGGGCGTGCCGACGCATGGCGGCAGCCGCATCCCAGCTTTCACCCCCGATTTCAACTCGGTCATGACGGAACGCTATCTGGCCGCCGGCCTGATCCCGATCGCCACCAGCACCGCACCCGAACACGGACTGAGGCTGGTGACCGAGTCGGTGGCTTACGGCGTCACCCGCAATCCATGGGACACCGCGCACACGACCGGCGGTTCCTCGGGCGGTGCGGCTGCGCTGGTCGCGGCCGGCATCGTGCCGGTGGCGCATGCCTCGGACGGCGGCGGCTCGATCAGGGTGCCTGCCGCTTGTACCGGGCTGATCGGGCTGAAAACCTCGCGCGGCCGCGTGCCCTTGACACCGCTCGTCACCGAAAGCTGGTACGGCTTCGTCGTCGACCATGCGTTGGCCCGCTCAGTGCGCGATACGGCGGTGCTGCTCGACCTGACCCACGGGGCTGACCCGCTGTCGCCCTACGCGGCACCGTCGCCGACCGGCAGTTTTGCTGCGGCGGCCGGGCGCGATCCGGGCAAGCTCAACCTCGCCTTCTATCGAAAATCGCCGCTCGGCCTGCCGATATCGGAAGAGACGTTGAAAGCTCTGGATGCGGCGATCGCGCTGGCGCGCGAAGGCGGGCACAGCGTCGAGGAGATCGACCTGCCCTATATCGATCGCGATTTCATCGCCGATTTCGCCAGAACCGTCGCCGCGGCGGTGGCCGGCACGATGCGGGGCGAGGCCTTGCGCGTCGGCCGCTCCATCTCAGGCGACATCGAACGCGCCACGCGCGTCATGAGCCGGTTCGGTGAAATCCTCTCGGCCGGCGAAATCTATGCTGGCCTGCAGCGGCTGCACGCCGCGTCGCGCCGGCTTATCACCGAAACCGCGCACTATGATGCAGTGCTGATGCCTGTCATCGCGCACCCGCCGCTCGCCTGCGGCACCATGGACCCGAAAGGCGTCGACGAATTCATCGAGAATGTCCTGGACAGACTGCGCCTCGCCGGCCTGCTGAAGTTCAAGCCGCTATTCGGCCAGCTGATGGACAAGAGCCTCTGGTTCACCCACTGGCCGGCGATCCAGAACGTCAGCGGGCAACCGTCGATCACGCTTCCGGTCTACGTCAC
Organism: Mesorhizobium sp. M0174; assembly: GCF_040322275.1. Classification (NCBI taxonomy): domain Bacteria; kingdom Pseudomonadati; phylum Pseudomonadota; class Alphaproteobacteria; order Hyphomicrobiales; family Phyllobacteriaceae; genus Mesorhizobium; species Mesorhizobium sp. M0174. The sequence continues at coordinate 84,640 of NZ_JAMYTB010000004.1, read as the reverse complement.
CGATACCGGCCTGCCGCTCGGCGTCCAGGCCGCCGGCCGCCCCGGCGACGAGGAAACGCTTCTGTCGTTCGCCGCGCAGATGGAAAAGATCTCGGGCTGGCTGGGACGGCGGGCGCCGCTGCAGGTGCCGGCATAGACCATGATCCCGAAAGGTGGGAACCGGTTTTCGGACAAGATCATGGTCAAGCAAATAGTAGTACCGATTTGATCGATCGTGACAGCAAAGCCGTTTGCCCCCTGCCGCAATTCCCGCTAAGACGCCGCCGTTCATGCCACGCTGGGAACCACGCCGATGACGGATGTCGCCGCCACCGCCGAAATGCAGGCCGCGCTGCTTTCAAGGGCGCTGCCCTATATGCAGCGCTACGAGAACAAGACGGTCGTGGTGAAATACGGCGGCCACGCGATGGGCGACATCGCGCTCGGCAAGGCTTTCGCCCGCGACATCGCACTTTTGAAACAATCCGGCGTCAACCCAATCGTCGTGCATGGTGGTGGGCCGCAGATCGGCGTCATGCTCAGCAAGATGGGCATCGAATCCAAATTCGAGGGCGGCTTGCGCGTCACGGACCAGAAGACCGTCAAGATTGTCGAGATGGTGCTGGCCGGGTCGATCAACAAGGAGATCGTCGCGCTGATCAATGCCGAGGGCGAGTGGGCGATCGGCCTGTGCGGCAAGGACGGCAACATGGTGTTTGCCGAAAAAGCGCGCAAGACCATGATCGATCCGGATTCCAACATCGAGCGGGTGCTCGACCTGGGCTTCGTTGGTGAGCCTGTCGAAGTCGACCGCACATTGCTCGACCTCCTGGCGCGGTCCGAAATGATCCCGGTGCTGGCGCCGGTAGCGCCCGGCCGCGACGGCCACACCTACAACATCAACGCCGACACTTTTGCCGGCGCCATCGCCGGCGCCTGCCAGGCGACGCGCCTGCTGTTCCTTACCGACGTGCCCGGCGTGCTCGACAAGGACAAGAAGCTGATCGACGAGCTGACGGTGGCCGAGGCCAAGGCCCTGATCAAGGACGGCACGGTCTCGGGCGGCATGATCCCCAAAGTCGAGACCTGCATCGAGGCAATCGAGCGCGGCGTCGCAGGCGTCGTCATCCTTAACGGCAAGACGCCGCATGCGGTGCTGCTCGAGCTGTTCACCGAACACGGCGCCGGCACGCTAATCGTGCCGTGAGGCCGGGTGTCTGAGGGGCTCAAGCGTTTGGCGAAATAGCGGTCACGGACTGACGCGGCAGGCGTTCGACAACCATCGATTCCTCTTCCTCGTCTTGCGGCGAGCCCCAGAATTCGGCGAGCGTCGGGCCATGTTTCAGGCGGCGGTCGCGGACCAGAAAGCCCCAGACTTCGCGGAACCAGACGCGGCGGCCCATTTTGGTGTACCAGCGCATCGAATGCCGTTGCTCCGGATCCTTGTGGAACAGGATACGCGCCAACGCCTTGGGCCGCGACTGCACCGCCAGTTCGATCAGCTTGACGGCGAAGAACAACATCCACGGCTTGAGGCGGGTCATCTGCAGCACCTGATGCTTGTAGTCCCACAGGCGGGCGTCCAGCTGGATCACCTTGCGGTCCCTGGCAATCCTGAAGAACGGCGTCCAGCGATGCGGCGTCACATAGAGCGCCTGGATCTGGTCAGGGTCATAAGCGATCAGTTGGCGGAAGCCGCGCCAGAGGTCGCGCAAGCTTTCGTCCTCGAAACCGGCCACCCAGGTCGCCATCGACAAGATGCCGTTGAGGCGCAGCAGCCGTATCGCCTCGCGGTCGGATGAGGTGCTGCCGCCCTTGCGGATCAATGCAAGCGTCTGCTCGTCGGTATTTTCCATGCCAAGCAGCCAGCGAATGACGCCGGCCTGGCGATAAAGATGCAGGCTGTCGGCGTCGCGGACGATGTCATCGGCGCGGGTGGAGCCGACGATCAGCACCGGCACATTCTCGGCGATCATCACGTCGAGAAAGGCGCGCCAGGCTCTTTTGGACGACGTCGGGTTCTCGTCGGCAAGGTTGATCAGCTCGACGCCATGCTCGCGGTATAGCCAGGCAATCTCCCGCGCGAATTTCATGGGGTCGCGGTGCCGCCAGCGCGTCCAGAAGCCGCGCTGGCCGCAATAGTTGCACAGATGCGGACAGCCTCGCGAGAACTGCATGACCGCCGCGCGCTTGCCTCCCCAGTAGCTGTAGCGACTGAAGTCGATCAGTTCCCAGCCGATGCGGTAGTCGTCTAGGTTGATGATCGTTCTTGCCGGCCGGGTTGCAAAGGGCTGGCGCAAATCGTCAGGAAAGGCGATGCCCGCCACATTCGACAGCGGCTTGCGTTTCTCAAGCGCTTCGACCAGCGCGACGATGGTCGCCTCGCCCTCGCCGCGCACGATAAAGTCGAAAACATTCGTTTCAGCCAGTATGTCGCGCCAATGATAGGTCGGAAACACGCCGCCATAGATCAGGATTGTCGCCGGCTGGATGTCCTTGACCATGCCGGCGATCAGCAGGGCTGTCGGATGCGCAGAGGTCGAGCCGGAATGGCCGATCAGAATGCAGTCGGGATGGTCGCTCAAGGCGTCCCGGACCAGCGTGGCAAGCGCCATCGGCCCGAATTCGGCGTCCACAAGCCGCACTTGATGTCCCGCGTCGATCAGCGGACCGCCCAGTGCCAGCAAACCGAGCGGCGGCAGATGGTCGTCCGGCACACGGCTGCCGATGGCGGTATGCGGCGGGTTGATCAGGACGATTTTCATGGCGGGCCTTATGCGATGGCGGTCCGCATGTCGTAGTCGGCGATCTAGTTCCGGAGATTGGCTCGCTTCAGCAGTTCGTGTGCAGCTTTTCCGCAGAAATGCTATCGTCTGAGATGTGCCAGCGGCACATGGCCGGGTCCCTTGATGTTCTGCAGCACAAGCTGCGTGTGGACGTCGCGCACGCCTTCGAGCCGCATCAACCGGTGCATGACGAAGGCATTGAGTTCGTCGACCGACGGCACCATGACATGCAGCAGGAAATCGTAGTCTCCAGTCATCGTCCAGCACGACGACACCTCGTCCATGCGCTGCACGGCGGCGATAAAGGTTTCGGGCGAGCCGTCGCTGTGGGTCACGAGGCGCACCTGGATGAACACTTCGACCATCAGACCGACGGCGCGGCGGCTGAGTACCGCGGCGAAGCCTTTTATGATGCCCGCCTGCTGAAGAGTCTCGAAGCGCCGCGCGCAAGGTGTCGTCGACAGGCCAATCTGCTGCGCCAATTCCGATACCGGCTTGCGCCCGTCGCGCTGCAGGATGTCGAGCATCTTGATCTCGAATTCGTCAAATTGAGGCATTTTCACTCTCCCAAAGCTCGATCGTGGAGTCTTTTACCTCCAACCCTGCATTTGAGCCACCATCAAAGCTGATTTGCCTCGCGCGATCCGGCTAGAATTTCCGGCAATTCGCTGGTCATGATTTCCAGGGAGAGCAAGCCATGACAATGAACGTTGCCGACTATGCCCGCGAATGCGCGGCGCGAGGCCTTCGCGGCGATTATTCCGTCTGCCGTGCCGATTTCACCGTGGCGCAGGGCTACAATTATAGCGACGAAGAACAGGCGGTGTGGCGCACGCTGTGCGACCGCCAGACGAAGCTGACCAGGAAGCTGGCCCACCACTCCTACCTCGACGGCGTCGCGGCACTCGGCCTTCTCGACAAGATCCCGGATTTCGGTGCGGTCAGCGAGAAGCTGCGCAAGTTCACCGGCTGGGAGATCGTCGCCGTGCCGGGGCTCATCCCCGCCCAGCCGTTCTTCGACCATCTCGCCAACCGCCGCTTCCCGGTCACCAACTGGCTGCGAACCCAAAAGGAGCTCGACTACATTGTCGAGCCCGACATGTTCCATGATTTCTTCGGTCACGTGCCGATCCTGACGCAGCCGGTCTTCGCCGACTTCATGCAGATGTATGGCAAGAAGGCCGATAGCGTGATTGCGCTCGGCGGCGACGAGATGATCACCAGGCTTTACTGGTACACCGTCGAATACGGCCTGATACGCGAGCCGGGCAAGCCGCTGAAGGCTTTCGGCGCCGGGCTGATGTCATCCTTCACAGAGCTTCAGTTCGCGGTCGAAGGCGGCGAGGGACACCATGTTCCCTTCGACTTGGAAACCGTAATGCGCACCGGCTACGAGATCGACAAGTTCCAGCGTGCCTATTTCGTGCTGCCGTCGTTCGACGCCCTGCGTGATGCTTTCGAGACAGCCGATCTTGCGGCGATCGTGGCGCGCCGCAAAGGCGAGCCAGCGATCGACCCGGCGAGCCTATAGGCTGTCGGTTGTCTCCAAGGCCTCGGCCTTCAGCCGGGCCAGCTGGTCGCGCTGAAGGTCGAGGGATGCCGTGACGAAGCGCAGGATCGTGCCGAGTTCAATGTCGGTGAATGTGGCGATCACGTTTTCCCCCTCCTGAGCGATCGCGCCATAATAGCGCGTCGATAGTTCTCGCGTGAGTTCCGTCGCCTCTATGACCACCTTGCGCCTGTCCTCGAGGCTGCGCGTTCGTGTCAGCAGGCCGCGCGCTTCCAGCCGGTCGATCAGCGCGGTGACCGCAGCCGGCGTCAACCCTGTTGCGGCCGCGACCTCGCCAGCCGATCGCGGGCCGCCATAGAGCAGCGCCAAGCAATGGCGTTCCGCCATACTCAGCCCAAGCCTATCGCCCACTGCCTCGTCATAAGCCTGCGTCGCGTCCTGCCAGCCCATAATGGCAAGGCTGATAGCGGTCTTCATGTCTGCCCGATTCATGCTTGACGAATTTATTTCGATCATCTAAATATCAATCTGCCTAACATTATGGCTGTTATAATAATGTGCTGCATCGGGCACAAGGCAAGGCCTATCGCAGCCTGCAAGGAGTGAAAATGAATCAGACCCCGACGCGCGGCCCACTCACACCGGCTGAGGAGTTCAAATACGCCAAGCTGGCGATGGAGTGGTATGGCTGGGGCTCTCCCATTGGCCTTGGCATCGCTCTGGTCGCACTGGCGGCCGCCGCCCTGCTGTTCCGCATCGCCATACTCGGATTTTGACAGTCTGGCCACGGCGCGGTTGAATGCAGACAGGGTGGAACTCTCCCAGCGGAAGGCTCAGGGCCGAGCTCAGGCGGCTTCGGAAATATCGCGGTCGATGATCGACAGATTGCGGCCGCGATGCTTGGCCTCGTAAAGCCGCTGGTCGGCGGCGCGCATCAGCTCCGACACTGCGGCGTCCCTGCCGCAGGTGATGCCGCCAATACTGACTGTCAGCGGAACCGATCGTTCGTCGACCGGCCGGAAACGGATACGCTCGACCTCACGGCGGATGCGCTCAGCGACGCGCCTGGCCTCGTGTTCGGTGGCACCAATCAGAAGGGCGCAGAATTCCTCGCCGCCGATGCGCCCAAGCACGTCGCCGCTGCGCACGCCACGCTCTATCGCCTTTGCGATCAGGAGCAGCGCATCGTCGCCGATCAGATGGCCGTAGCTGTCGTTGATGGTCTTGAAATGGTCGGCATCGACGATCAGCAATGCCCCGCGATCGGACTTACGCCGAGAGCCGTCGAGGGCGGCAAAGAAACTTTCGCGGTTGAGCATGCCGGTCATGTCGTCGCGGCTCGCCTTGTCCGCCAGGCGCCGGTGCGCGGCTGCAAGCTGGGCATGATTGCGAGCAAGGTCGCGGTGCGCGTTCTTCACCTTTTCGCTTTGCCAGAATGCATAGGCGCCGGCGCCCCAGGCCAGAACGAGTGGGCACAGGGTGGATGTCAGCCAGATGGTGCGATTGATCGAAAATCCCATCGCCGGCACAACGATCAGCGTCGGCAGAAGTGAGGCGGCGACGGAGGCGAAAGCGATGGCGGCAGACTTTAGAAATATGTGATTCATCGCTGGCTCCCACTGCTCCGTCTTGGTGTCAGCAAGCGCTGAATGCCACCTTTCGGCGATGCTTAAAATGTTAATCGTTTCGCCATTTTCACCACTCTTGGCGCGTATAGGTTGTGGATAAACCTCCTGTTAGAAAGATCGTTTCGTGCCATAAGGACGGTATGACCACACTTCCCGACCCCGCCCGCTTTGCCCATGTCACCGACTGGGTGTTCGATCTCGACAACACGCTTTATCCGCACCATTCGAATCTGTTCTCGCAGATCGATGTGAAGATGACCGCCTACGTTGGAGAATTGCTGACGCTGCCGCGCGAGGAAGCACGCAAGCTGCAAAAGGAGCTCTACCGCGAATACGGCACGACACTGAACGGATTGATGACGCGCCACGGCATCGACCCCGACGATTTTCTCGAGAAAGTGCACGACATCGATTATTCCTGGCTGGTGCCCGATCCCGTCCTCGGCACCGCCATTCGCCAGCTTCCCGGCCGTAAATTCATCTTCACCAATGGCGATCGCCGGCATGCCGAACGCACCGCGCGGCAGCTGGGCATTCTCGAGCATTTCGACGATATTTTCGATATCGTCGCAGCCGGACTGAACCCCAAGCCGGCGCGGCAATCCTATGAGAGATTTGCCGAACTCCATGCCGTTACCGGGCAAAATGCGGTGATGTTCGAAGATCTCGCCCGCAACCTGTCGGTACCGAAATCGCTGGGCATGACCACGGTGCTGGTGGTGCCGCGCAATTTCGAGCCGACCTTCTCGGAAATTTGGGAACGCGACCCGGCCAACGAGGATGATGTGGACTTCGTCACCGACGATCTCGCCGGCTTTCTCACGGCGATCGTCGAAGTCCCTGCTTGAGGCAGCCTGCGCGCTTCAAGTCCTGCTTGCTTGTCAAAGTTTATAGAAGCGGCTGACGATCCCCCAGGCCTCGTCGGCGGTCTCGACAAAATCGATGATATCCTGGTCGCCGGGAGTGATCGTGCCTTGCTCGGCGAGGAAATCGAGGTCGATTGCCCTTGCCCAGAAAGCCTTGCCGAACAGAATGACCGGCACGCGTTCCATGCGGCCGGTCTGGATCAGGGTCAGCGTTTCGAAGAACTCGTCCATCGTGCCGAAGCCGCCGGGAAATACCGCAACGGCCTTGGCACGCATGACAAAATGCATCTTGCGGACCGCGAAATAGTGGAAGTTGAAGCAGAGTTCCGGCGTCACGTAGGCGTTTGGCGCCTGCTCGTGCGGCAGCACGATGTTGAGACCGATCGACGGCGCGCCAACATCGTCGGCGCCACGATTGCCGGCCTCCATGACGCCCGGCCCGCCGCCGGTCACCACGACGAATTCGCGATAGTACGAGGTGGCCGACTGCTGTGAGCAGAGGCGGGCGAATTTGCGCGCCTCCTCGTAATATTTGCTGTTTTGCTCGAGGTTTTTCTTCTGCGTCTCGTTCTTGGCCGCCCAGGCTTCGCCGCCGGGCTCGGGGATGCGGGCGCCGCCGAACAGGATGACGGTCGATTGGATGCCGCGCTCGGCCAGGATCATCTCCGGTTTCAGCAGTTCGAGCTGCAGCCTGACCGCGCGCAACTCGCGCCGCGTCATGAAATCGGGGTCGTTCCAGGCCAGCCGATATGTCTCCGCGCGCGTTTGCGGCGTGTCCGGCACGCTTCTCGACCGCTCCAGATCCTCGTCCGAATGCGGCAGCGGCGTCCATCCCGCCTTTTCCATGGGAGTCATATTTGCTTTACCCGTCCAATTCATTCACTTGCGCCGTCCCGTGACGCTGCCGCGATTGACCCTCCCCAAGCCTTCACATAGGGTCCGCGCGACTTTCAAACAGGTTAAGGCGCCGGCCCTTAACAGCTTGGTAATGGAGCGAATTCATGTCGAAGCACGATCTCGCGAGCCTCGAGGAGATCATCGAGAACGCCTTCGAGGAACGCGACACGATTTCGACCGCAACCCGCGGCGAGACGCGCGAGGCCATCCAATCGGCGCTCGACCTGCTCGACCGGGGCGTCGCCCGCGTCGCCGAGCGGCAGGCCGACGGCAAATGGCACGTCAACCAGTGGCTGAAAAAAGCGGTGCTGCTGTCCTTCCGGCTCAACCCGATGGAGATCATCAAGGGTGGTCCCGGTCAGGCGGTTTGGTGGGACAAGGTGCCCTCGAAGTTCGACGGCTGGAGCGCCGTCGATTTCGAGAAGGCCGGCTTCCGCGCCGTGCCGTCGTCGATCGTGCGCCGCTCCGCCTATGTCGCGCCCGGCGCCGTGCTGATGCCGTCCTTCGTCAATGTCGGCGCCTATGTCGACAGCGGCACCATGGTCGACACCTGGGCTTCGGTCGGCTCCTGCGCCCAGATCGGCAAGAATGTGCATCTGTCGGGCGGTGTCGGCATCGGCGGTGTGCTGGAGCCGATGCAGGCGGGTCCCACCATCATCGAGGACAACTGTTTCATCGGCGCCCGTTCCGAAGTGGTCGAAGGCTGCATCGTGCGCGAGGGCTCGGTGCTCGGCATGGGCGTCTTCATCGGCCAGTCGACCAAGATCGTCGACCGCGCCACCGGCGAGATCTTCTACGGCGAGGTGCCGCCTAATTCCGTCGTCGTCGCCGGCTCGCTGCCCGGCAAGCCTTTTCCAAACAACGAGCCCGGCCCCAGCCTCTACTGCGCCGTCATCGTCAAGCGGGTCGATGCCAGGACCCGTTCCAAGACATCGATCAACGAATTGCTGCGCGATTGATCTTTCTCAACGAATACGGACGGAATTCGCTTGCCTGATAGATCAGACCTCATCTGGCTTTTCTTCAAAGCTTCGGGCCGGGTCAGCCGCGCGGCCTATTTTCTTGGAGGACTGCTGGTGGCCATCATACAGGCCTTCCCGCTCTACCGTTTCACGCTGGTGCCGGAAGGCACCACCGAGAGCAACATGTGGTCGTTTATTTTCTTCATCGCCTTCATTGCCTCGCTTTGGTCGAACGTGGTGCTGGCGGTCAAGCGGTTGCACGACCTCGACAAGCCGGGCGTTGCGGCGCTGGTGCTTTTCGTACCGGTTGTCTCGATCATCGCTTTCCTGGTGCTTTGCCTGTTTCCAGGGCAACCCGGCCCCAACCGCTACGGCAAGCGCACCAATGCCCCCGGCTGAACCCTGAGCGCCGATCGGACATTTCGTCATGCGCTACCGCTCGCTTGATCCGAAACTGATCCTCGAAACCGCCGAACGGCTGGAAGGGCGCGTCGCCGAGCGCTTTCCCGATGCAGGCTTGCGCGGCGTCGCCGCCGAGCTGGTGTCGCTGTCGCGCGATCTGGCGAAAGCCGCCAAGGCGCTGGAGGCGCCGATCTGGTGGCTGCGCGGCCTCATCATCGCCGCCTTCGTCGCCGGAGCGCTGATGTTCCTGTTCGTCGGCACAATCCTGCCGCTCGGCCGCATCTCGGGAAACCACGATGCCTTCCAGTCGGTGCAAGGAATCGAAGCCTCCCTCAACGTGATCATCCTCGCGGTGCTGGGCTTCCTGGCCCTGATTCGCTCCGAGGAGCGGATCAAGCGCAAGCGGGTGTTTCGCCAGCTCCACGGGTTGCGTTCGCTGATCCATGTCATCGACATGCACCAGCTGACCAAGGATCCGGCCGCACTTTCACCCAGTTTCAATCCGACTGCCCATTCGCCAGCCCGTATCACCAACGCCGCCGACCTTGCCCGCTATCTCGACTACTGCTCCGAAATGCTGTCGATCACCGGCAAGATCGCCGCGCTGTTCGCGCAATCGGTGAATGACGCCGTGGTCATCGACGGCGTCAACGATATCGAGAACCTGGCTTCGAACCTCTCGCGAAAGATCTGGCAGAAGATCACGCTGATCGAAACCCCTCATGGGCAGCCGGCACGTGCGGCGAAGACCGATCCCGAGCAGGGTCCGCCGCGTAGACCTGCAGTCCGCAGACGACCGGGGCCGGCAAGCTAAAACCGGCGACCCGGCGGCAGATCCGCTAGAGCGGCAGAGCGGGGAGTTCCGAAAGCCCGGTTTTGCGCCGGATGCTCTAAGCGAATGTTAATCACCCTGGCCCAGCATGCCGGCGAAGACTGTGTCGACCGGCACGGAGCGCTCGACTGGCAAGCGACCTATCCCTGATCACCAAGGAGCCGCGCAAAACGTGGAGCGCCGCCGCTCGCCTGTTTGCCTGGTTCTCTTCGCCGATGAAATTGGAACCGGAAGCTGTCCGCGCCCGGCTTCTCGACACCACCTTCGACCGCAAATTCGCAGTCCTGTTCGGCACCATCAGCGTTCTGCTGGTTGCGGTCAGCGCCGCTCTCGCCACCGGGGATTGGTGGCCCTACGCCTGGATTGCCGCCGACCTGATGCTTTTCACCGTCCGCGTTCTGCTGATGCGGGAATGCGAACAGGCCCGCAGGCGCGGCTCGAAAGGGCCGCTGGCGGGCCTGATGGCAGCCAGCGGCGTCTGGTCGGTCGTCTTCGGCCTCGGCTGCTATGGCTGTGTTGCCAGCGGGAATATGGCGCTTTCCGTACTTGCCGCCTTGAATGTCGCAGGCGTCGTCGGCGTGGTGTCGTCACGCAATGCGGCGACCCCGCGCTTCGCCATATTCGTCATGTTGGCCGTAAGCCTGCCTTACGTGGCCGGTGCATTGTTTTCTGCGGCGCCCGGAATGCCGATCGTCGGAATTCAAACGCCGTTCTATGTGGCCGGCGTCATCATCGTGCTGCTTCAGAACCACGCAATCAATGCCCGCATGATCCGCGCCGAACTGGACAATCGCGACCTGGCCATCAAGGACGCGCTGACCGGCCTGCCAAACCGCATCTTCCTGCAGGAGAAATTGCGCGACATGTGCCGCGAGCTTGCGGCGCCGGCCGCCAATGGCGGCAAGCCGTTTGCAGTGCTCAGCATGGATCTCGACGGTTTCAAACAGGTCAACGACCGTTTTGGCCACGCCGTCGGCGACGTGCTGCTGCGCAAGGTGGCCGAACGATTGAAGCGCGGCTTCCGTCCGGGGGACGTTGTCTTCCGCATCGGCGGCGATGAATTCGTCATCCTTTTGCCCGCAACCTCGGAGATCGAGGCCACCTACCTGGCAAAGCGGGCCATCGAAAAGGTCTCGGTGCCTTTCGACCTCGGGGTCGGTTCCGCCATCCATGTCGGCCTGAGCGTCGGCAGCGCCTTCGCACCCGCCGACGGCGGCGATCCGGAAATCCTGCTCACCTGTTCCGACCATGCGCTCTACGAAGCCAAGCGCACCGGCAAGGGCCGTTACTGGGCACCTGTGCGGGCTACCATCTGACGGCGGCGACAGGCAAGGCGATCCGCTTCTCTCCTGCCCGGCCGGCCATGCCTTGCGTCGCGCCGCTCTTGACCGCTACTTGCAGCGCCTTCTCGATGCCCGGCCGCCAGCAGAACCATTTGTCGCCCGGCAAGTATCTGGCAGCCGCCGGCGTAGCAGCCGATACTGCCGGCACCGGCGATTACGATTGTCTTGCCATGCGTGATCATGCGATGGCCCTGCCATGGTCGAGAGGCCTTGCCGCAATCATACGACATGAAAACCATAATGTCGGCGGCATGTCTGGCCCTTATGTCTGGCCGTGACAGTCCCTGCGCTTTCGACTATCGCTTTGCCCATGACGCTGCCTACCGATCCGACCAGAAATCTGGCTGCTCTCATCCGCTGCGCTTCCGTGACGCCCGCCGAAGGCGGTGCGCTGAGCGCGCTGGAAGAAATGTTGAAGCCGCTCGGCTTTGCCGTCGAGCGCCCGGTGTTTTCCGAATCCGGCACACCTGACATAGAGAACCTTTATGCGCGGCGTTCCGGCAACGGCCCGCATCTGATGTTTGCCGGCCATACCGATGTCGTGCCGGTGGGCGATGAAACAGCCTGGACGCACCCGCCCTTTGCCGCCGACATCGCCAATGGCGAGATGTTCGGCCGCGGCGCCGTCGACATGAAGGGCGGCATTGCTTGTTTCGTCGCGGCGGTAGCGCGACACATCGCGCAGAAGGGCGGCCCGAAGGGGTCGGTCTCGCTGCTGATAACCGGCGATGAGGAAGGTCCGGCGATCAACGGCACGACGAAACTGCTCGAATGGGCGGCCGCCAAAGGCGAGAAATGGCATGCTGCGATCGTCGGCGAGCCGACCAATCCCGACGCGCTCGGCGATATGATCAAGATCGGCCGGCGCGGCTCGCTATCGGGCACGGTCGTCGTCAACGGCCGCCAGGGACACGCCGCCTATCCGCAGCTGGCCGACAACCCGGTGCGCGGCCTGGTGACGCTGGTCGACGCCTTGCTTCACCCCGTCTTCGACAACGGAACAAGGGATTTCCAGCCGACCAATCTTGAGGTGACCTCCATCGATGTCGGCAATCCTGCCACCAACGTCATCCCGGCGAAGGCGGCGGCTACCTTCAATATTCGCTTCAACGACACATGGACCGCCGAGACGATCCAGGCCGAGATCCACAACCGCCTCGACCGGGCGGCGAAACGCAAGAAATACCGCGCCGGCAAGGCGACGCCCGTCGACTACGAGATCGCTTGGCGCGACGGACCGAGCCACGTTTTTCTGACACGCGACGACAGGTTGATCGAGACGCTTGGCGGCTCGATCAAGGCGGTGACCGGCAGGAAGCCTGCGCTCTCCACCTCCGGCGGCACCTCCGATGCCCGCTTCATCAAGGATTATTGTCCGGTGGTCGAATTCGGCCTTGTCGGCAAGACCATGCACATGGTCGACGAACGCGTGGCGATTGCCGACCTCGAGACGCTGACGCAGATTTATCTGCGCTTCGTTGAAGACTGGTTTGCGCAGGACATATCCTAGTGATGCTTTCAGCGGATGAAACCTACGCTTCGCTTGCCGGTGCCTGGCGGCTGATGCTCGGCAAGGCCGACGGATTTCGCCTGCTCGACCTTTCGGCGGACGGATTCTGGAACTCCTTTTTTGCCATCGTCGTCGCGGCGCCGGCACTGATCGTCGGCTGGGTCGGTATTGCCAACGAGATCGGCGACCCCAACGCATTCGTCGGCCGTTTCAGCATGTTGATCCGCCTGGCCACCGTCGATATCGGCGCCTGGGTGCTGCCGCTCATAGGCCTCGCGCTGGTGGCGCCGCGGGTCGGCGTCGGCGGCCGTTTCGTCCATTATGTCGTGGCCAGCAACTGGGCCTCGGCAATCATCGCCTGGATGATGCTGCCATCGGCGTTGATCCGGCTTTTCCTGACGTCGGCCAACGAAGTCTCCGGACTCGTGTCGCTGCTGTTGTTCGCGCTGTCGATGGTCTTGACCTGGCGGATGACCAACGTTGCGATCGGCAGGGGTGCGGCCGTCGGCAGCGCCGTTTTTGCCGGCATGTTCGTGGCCTCGCTGATCGTCCTGTTCGGACTGCAGGCGCTGCTCGGGATCAGCGTTCCGGATCAGCCAGGCGTCGGATAGTCGACGCCGACGAGAAACAGCCCGTCGGGCGGCGCCACCTGACCGCAGGCCGCACGGTCGCGCGCCTCAAGCGCCGCCTTGAGGTCGGCAACAGTCCAGCCGCCTTCGCCGACGCGTTTGAGCGAGCCGACCATAGAGCGCACCTGGTTGTGCAGGAATGAGCGCGCCGAAGCGCGGACCTCAATGAAATCGCCCGCCCGGCTGACATCCAGCCGGTCGAGCGTGCGGACCGGGCTGGAGGCTTGGCACTGGGTCGAGCGGAAGGTGGTGAAATCATGCCGGCCAAGCAGCACCTTTGCCGCTTCGTGCATGGCCCCGGCATCGAGCTGCTTCGGTACCCACCAGATCTTGCCCTTGTCGAGCGCCGCCGGCGCGCGGCGATTGACGATGCGGTAGAGGTAATGGCGGCCGATCGCCGAGAAACGCGCATCGAAGCCATCCGGCACGACGGCGGCCTTCAGGATGGCGATGCGCGCCTTGGCCGCCTGCAGATGCGCGTTGACGGCGTCGCGCACCTTGTCGCCGGGCCATGCCTTGATCAGATCGACATGCGCCACCTGAGCGGTCGCATGGACGCCAGCATCGGTGCGGCCGGCGGCGCGCAGCGAAACCTGCTCACCACAGAACTTCTCGATCGCCTGCTCGATCGCCTGCTGCACCGATGGCTGGTTGGCCTGGCGCTGCCAGCCGGCGAAGAGACTGCCGTCATATTCGATGTCGAGGCGAAAACGCGGCATTCCCGGATCGAGGCGAAATCAGGCGGCGAGGGCTGAGCCGAAGGCCGAGGCGTAGACCAGCCTGCCGGTCTCCGGCGCCTCGCCCCAGGCAAGCGCCTGCAGGGCTTCGCTTTGATAGTCGCTCTCGAATTTTGCGGCACGGGCGCGGCTGTAGCCGAAACGGCCATAGTAAGCCGGATCGCCGAGCACCACGGCGAGCGTCTCGCCAGCAGCCTTCAGGCGGATATGCGCCTCGCGGACCAGCGCACCGCCGATGCCGGTGCCGTGGAACGACGGCTCGACCGCCAAAGGAGCCAAAGCCACCGCCGGGAAGCTCTTGCCGCCATTCTGCACGAAAAGCCGTGAAAACAGGATATGCCCGACCACTTGCCCGTCTTCGTCCGCCACCAGTTCGACGACGGCATCACCGCCGCTGACCAGCGCGTCGACCAGTCCGGCCTCCGTCTGCTGGCCGAATGCGTGTTCTTCGACAAGGCGGATCGCCTCGCGGTCCCGCGGCGTCGCCGCGCGTATGGACATCATGCTCATGACAATTTCATTCCTTTTTCGAGCTTGGCCCCGCGCAGAAACTCCTGCGCGGCTATGGGCCTTGCGCCCGCACGTTGAACTTCGACCAGCCTGATCGCGCCTGACCCGCAGGCGACCGTCAGCCGGTCATCGAGAATTCCTCCCGGTTCGCCGGCGCCTTGCGAGAGCGTCGAGCGAAGCAGTTTCAGCCGTTCTACACGGCCGCCGATTTCGGCCTCGCACCATGCACCGGGAAAGGGCGACAGGCCGCGAATCTGGTTGTGCACGTCGCCAGCAGGTCGCAGCCAGGCTATGCGAGTCTCCGATTTATCGATTTTCTTGGCGTAGGTCACCCCCACCTCCGCCTGTGTGGTAAATGTCAGCGTATTCCGCTCCAGCCGCTCGAGCGCTTGCACCATCAGCGCAGCACTGAGGACCATCAGCCGGTCGTGCAGATCGCCGGCCGTCATGTCGGGTCCAATGGGACATTTTTCAACCATTGCCACCGGCCCGGTGTCGAGGCCTTCGTCCATCCGCATCACCATCATGCCCGTTTCGGTATCGCCGGCCATGATGGCGCGCTGGATAGGGGCAGCGCCGCGCCAGCGCGGCAATAGCGATGCGTGACCGTTGAGGCAACCGAGCCGCGGCGCCTCGAGAATGGGTTTGGGCAGAAGCAGCCCGTAGGCGACGACCACGGCGACGTCGGCACCCAAGGCGCGGAACGCCTCCTGCTCCGCCTCGCTCTTCAGCGACACCGGCGACCGCACCTCGACGCCCAGCCGCTCCGCCTCACGCTGCACCGGCGACGGCGTCAGTTCGAGCCCGCGCCGGCCGCCGGCGCGCGGCGGCTGCGTGTAGACGGCCGTCAACCCGTGCCCGGCCCCGGCAATCGCCCGCAGCGTCGGCACGGAGAATTCAGGCGTACCCATGAAGATGACACGCAGGGGCATTTCGTCGACGCCTACCCCACCATCTTGCCCGGCGCCTTGTCCCTGGCGAGCTTCTTGAATTTCTTGACCACCATGTCGCGCTTCAGCTTGGAGATGTGATCGATGAACAGCACGCCGTTGAGGTGGTCGATTTCATGCTGCAGGCAGGTCGCCATCAGCCCCTCGGCCTCGATCTCCTGCAGCTTGCCGTCGCGGTCGAGAAACTTCACCCGCACCGCCGCCGGACGCTCGACCTCGGCATAGTAATCCGGGATCGACAGGCAGCCTTCCTCATAGACCGAACGCTGGTCGGAGCTTTCGAGGATTTCGGGATTGATGAAGACGTGCGGTGCCGGCGTCTCGTCCTCTTTGGCCAGGTCGATCACCAGCATGCGCAAGGGTTCGCCGACCTGGATCGCTGCGAGGCCGATGCCGGGCGCGTCATACATAGTGTCCAGCATGTCGCCGGCCAGTTTGCGCAAATCGCCATCGACACGCTCGACCGGTTTTGAAACCTGGCGCAGGACGGGATCGGGGAGGATGATAAGCGGCTTGATCGACATGGCGTCTCACCTAAGACCTCGCAGGAAAAGCGTCAACCGGGACGGCTTCGGGTCGTTCACGTTTTGATCTGTGCCGGCAGACCGAATCATCTATGCTGTCGGCATGAACGATCTGGCCACCATCCTGTCCGAACCTGTCGCCCGCCTCGGCGCCACCACGCTCACGCTCGGCCAAGCCCTGGGTTTCGGCGCAATGCTGTTCCTTGGACTGTTCGTGGCGCTCGTCGTTGCGCTCTGGCGATCGGCCAAGGCGCGTGTGGCGGCCGCCGAAGCCGCCGACCACGCCCGTGACGCCGAGGTGCGGATGGCCGGCATCTTGGCAAGCCAGGCGGAAATGCAAGGCCGCATGGGCGCCATCGCCGAAGTGTTCGGGGCGCGCCAGGCGGAACTGACCCAGTCGATCGGCCAGCGCCTCGATGCCATGACCGGCCGCCTGGGCCAGACCATGACCGAGCAGACGAGATCGACGCATGAGAGCCTCGCCAAGCTGCAGGAACGGCTGGCGGTTATCGATATCGCGCAAGGCAATATCCAGTCGCTGGCCGGCCAGGTCGTGCAATTGCAGGCGATCCTTTCCAACAAGCAGACGCGCGGCGCCTTCGGCCAGTCGCGCATGGAGGCCATCGTCGCCGACGGATTGCCGCACGGCGCCTATGAATTCCAGGCGACCTTGTCGAATGGCAGCCGGCCCGACTGCCTGGTGAAGATGCCGAACGGCGCGCCGTCACTTGCCATCGACGCAAAGTTTCCGCTCGAGGCGTGGAATGCCATCCGTGCCGCCGAAGGCGCCGACCTGCAGAAGTCGGCAGCACAGGCTTTCCGCCGCGACATCGAGGTGCATGTCCGCGATATTTCCGAAAAATACCTGATCCAGGGCGAGACGCAGGACACCGCCTTCATGTTCGTGCCCTCGGAATCGGTGTTCGCCGAAATCCATGAGAATTTCGAGGCCGTTGTCCAAAAGGCGCATCGATCGCGGATCGTCATCGTCTCGCCATCGCTTTTGATGCTGTCGATTCAGGTCATCCAGGCAATCCTCAAGGATGCCCGCATGCGCGAGCAGGCGCACCTGATCCAGGGCGAGGTCATCCGGCTAATGGAAGACGTCTCCCGGCTCGACGAGCGGGTGCGCAAATTGCAGACGCATTTCGGTCAATCGGCCAAGGATATCGACGACATCCTGGTCTCGACATCGAAGGTGACCCGGCGCGGACAAAAGATCGAGGCGCTGGAGTTTGGCGTGCAGCCGGCGGAGGATACCGCTGGTTCGAATGGCAGCGGAGCAAAAGCGGAAAGCAGCCCGCGCGTCGCTGATTCGAAAACCGGGCAGTTGAGGCTAAGGGTCGTCGAAGGCGACGATTGAGAGCTACGCCGGAACCGGAGGCTTCACCCGGATCTGGCGCTACTGCTCCTCGATGATGGTCGTGCCTTCGAATTCCGGCAGCCAATGCAGCGCCGAGCGGTGCCAGATCTGCTTTTTCGGCACCAGTTGCTCGCGTTGCCGTGCCGTGCCGACCCTGATGCCGTAAACCTTCGGTCCCTCGCCCGCCGACGTGGCGTAGAGATGCGAGCCACACTCACCGCAAAACGCCTGGGCGCGCTTGGCGCCGCTCGAACCGGTCTTGATGTAGATTTTCGGCTTGCCCTTGGTGATCCTGTAATTGTCCTGGGACGCCGGCACGGTGACGCGAAAGGCCGTTCCGGTTAGCTTCTGACAATCGATGCAGTGACAAATGGTGGTCTTTTCCGGATCGACCTCGGCCTCGTAAGTGATGGCGCCGCAATGACACCCGCCGTCGATTTTCATCTTCGTTCCTCCCGAGCTTTTGCCTGCGATCATAACCGGGACTGTCCGATGGCGCATCGATTTCCTCAAGCCATTTTCCTTAGGCCGGTTCTTGTCCGGATGCCCCCGCCAAGGCCTTGCTCCGGCGTTCCCAGGTGCCGGTGGTCTGAGGCTTGACGAACAGCCGCGTCACCTCCGGCATCTCCGCTTTCAGCCGCGTCTCGAGGCGTTCGACGCAGGTCTCTATCTCGGGCGCCGACAAGTGGTCCTCGAACTCGATGCTCAGAGCGGCGACGATCTCCTGCGGACCCATATGCAGCGTCAGCGCGCCATTCGCCCGCTGCACCGCCGGGTCCTGCTGGACGATGTCCAATACTTTCATTTGCACCTCGGGCGAAGCCGGCTCGCCGAGCAGCAGGCTTTTGCTTTCGCGCGCCAGGAAGATCGCGGTTGCGCCCAGGATCAGCGCGATGCCGATCGACGCGGCGCCGTCGAGCTTCGGCATGTCCAGCAGTTCCGCCGCCGATATGCCGGCGAAGGCGACAACGAGGCCGAGAAGTGCCGCGCTGTCCTCGAAGAGTACGGTGTAGACGCTCGGATCCTTGCTGAGCTGCACCGCCTCGAGCCAGCCGTGGCTGCCTTTTTGATGGCGGAACTCCTTCAGCGCCACCAGCCAAGAGGTGCCTTCGAAGAGGAAGGAAAGGCCAAGGACAGCGTAGTTCACCTTGGCGTTGGCAATCGGCTCCGGCGTCATGATGTGCGTCACGCCTTCGTAGAACGATATGCCGGCGCCCAGTGCAAAGACGAGGAGCGCAACGATGAAGCTCCAGAAGTACAGCTCGCGGCCATGGCCGAGCGGATGCGTACGGTCGGCCGGGCGCGCGGCACGGTGCATGCCGTAAAGCAGCAGGCTGCCATTGCCGGTATCGACGAGCGAGTGGACGCCTTCCGAGAGCATTGCCGAGCTGCCCGTGAACAAGGCAGCGGCGAATTTGGTCAGTGCGATCGCAAGATTTCCGGCGAGCGCCGCATAGATCACTTTTTTCGACCCGCCATGCGCCGCCACGGTGTGCTGCCTTGGTTGATGCACCGAGATTGGCGGAGCGTCCGCCCACGCTCCACAGCTCTCACAACGCCTGAAGCGCCGAGTTGTTCACAAGGTCAGTTGTCCAAAAGGCCGGCGCGGGGCTATTCGACGACCTCGTCCGTCCAGACCTTGAAGCCAGCCAGCGCGCCCGGCCCGAAAATGTGGGTCAGCGGCACATCGGCGGCATCGCGTCCGGAGGCAATCAGGATGCGGCCGATGCGCGGCGCGTTGTTGCGCGGGTCGAACGCGTGCCAGCGGCCGCCGAGATAGACCTCCATCCAGGCGGCGAAATCCATGTCCGACCACGGCTTTGGCAGGCCGATGTCACTGATATAGCCGGTGCAGTAGCGGGTTGGAATATTCAGGGCGCGGCAGAAGGCAACAGCGAGGTGAGCAAAGTCGCGGCACACACCACTCTGCTCGCGATAGGCCTCGGCGGCGGTGCGCGTCGGCCGTGCATTGAAATAGTTGAAGACGATGTGGTTATGGACGAAGTCGCAGACCGCCTGAACGCGCGGAATGCCGAGCGGGGTGCTGCCGAACAGCCGCCACGCTTCGTTCGACAGCACGTCGCTCTCGCAATAACGGCTGGGCAGCAGGAACAGCAGCGTCTCCGACGGCAGATCGCGCACCTCGTGCTGCCACGCCGTCAGCTCACGCGTCTCGAAGGAGCCGGGGTCGCGGATGACCGCGTCGGTGCCGAAGGCAAAGCGCCCGGCCGGCGCAACGAGACGGTTGCACCAATTGCCGAAACTGTCGCGGTAGCTCTCGATCGGCACCGGCGGGTTCGACGTCAGGAAGTCCGGCCGCTCAAGATCGGATGCGCGCGAATAATGGACATTTAGCATCGCGATCAGCGGTGTTTCCTGCGGGAAGTCGAAGCTCATCTGGCAACCGATGTGGATCCGCATTGTCGTCCTGACCGGCCTGCCTGATCATCAGCCGGCGAAACGCGAGGGCTGATGCTGCAGTGCGAAGAAGACCATGGCACGGACCACTGCGGTTTACGAGGGAATTAGAAACCGGTTGACAGCCATCGGCCAGGGCGACTGCCCGGCAGCGGCCTCTTGCAGTCGAGCGTTTTCTCTTGTTTCACTTCGCCAGACATCAACTGGAGGAACGAATCATGGCTAAGGGTGCGATGAAGGCAGGCAAGGAAGCCCGCAAGCCGAAGAAGGACGCGAAGAAACCCGCTCCGGCGCCGGCCCTGAAGGCACCGCCGGTGAAGGCGATGAAGCTGAAGGACAAGTAGGGCCGCAGCTACCGTTTCGGCTTATTTCGACCGGCCGCAAACGCGGCCGGTATGATTGTTCATTAAGCTCACGCGCATCCCCTATGGATGCGGCGAAGGCAATTTTTGCGCTTTTCAAGAAATCGGCCGGATGCCATCGAAACGGAGCGTTCCGATGTCGTGGATTTTCCTGTTGTTCGCCGGACTGTTCGAGATCGGCTGGGCGATCGGCCTTAAATACACCGACGGATTCTCGAAGCCGCTGCCGACCGTCCTGACGATAGCCTCGATGATCGTCAGCCTGACCTTGCTCGGCCTGGCGCTGAAGGCGTTGCCGGTCGGCACCGCTTACGCGGTGTGGACCGGCAACGGCACCTTCGGCACGGCGCTGTTGGGGGATATGGCTGCTCGGCGAGCCAGCGACGGCGATCAGGCTGGCCTGCATCGCGCTAATCGTCTGCGGCATCATGGGACTGAAGCTCGCGGCTTAGCCGATTCTGACAGACGAACGCGTTCGGGGCCGCTGCAAGGCGGCCCTGATTCTTGAATTCGGCTGATCAGTGCCGGAAGGCGCTATCGCGCGGAGAAGCCGGGCGGCGTCCTGCCGGTGCGCTGCTTGCGCGCGGCATAGCGTGCGTCACGCTTGGCCTTGCGTTCGGCCTCGTCGGCAAGAAAACGGGCGATGCGCTCGTTCTCTTCAGCTTCCCGGATCTTCGCTTCGGCCTGTGCGGCTTCTTCCGCGGCGATGCGTGCCGCTTCGGCAGCTGCCTCGCGCTCGGCCTTTTCGGCCGCTTCGCGCGCCAGCTTTTCCTGCTTCAGCCTGGCCTTTTCGGCCTCGCGTATCGCGCGGGCCTCGAGGATCGCCTTGCGCTCGGCCTGTCGTGCCAGCACCGCTGGATCATCTGCCGCCGGCTTTGCCTTGAAGCGCTCCAGAAGCGCCTTCTTTGCCTCGTTTGCGGCATTGCGCCGCTCGAAAACGTCTTTTTCCCTATAGATAGCCAAGTCCACTTCCCTGAAGTCAATTTGCGAGGCTTACATACGCGCGAAAACCGAGAGTTCAAGCGCCAAAACGGTATGCCAGCCATGAAATTCTGATCTGTTGCAGCCGGGAGACGCCATTTCGATTGAATTCGGCTGAAAGGCACCCGCACTGTTCACCATCCAGGCATCTGGCGGGGCGGCGGACTGATCGCTACGTGTAGCGCCAAGACAAAACGCTGAGATGACACACTATGGAACTCGGTCTCTACACCTTCGCCGACGTCAGCCCGGAACCAGGTCCCGGTGCGATCGGTGCGCATGAGCGGTTGCGCAACCTGATCGAGGAGATCGAGCTCGCCGACCAGGTCGGGCTGGACGTCTTTGGTCTCGGCGAGCACCACCGTCCCGACTATGCTGCCTCGGCTCCGGTGGTGGCGCTGGCGGCGGCGGCCGAACGGACCAAGCGCATAAGGCTGACCAGCGCTGTCACCGTGCTGTCCTCCGACGATCCGGTGCGCGTCTTCCAGCAGTTTGCCACCCTCGATCTTCTGTCCGGCGGCCGTGCCGAGATCATGGCCGGGCGCGGCTCGTTCATCGAGTCCTTTCCGCTGTTCGGCTACAATCTCGAAGATTATGACGAGCTCTTCGCCGAGAAGCTCGACCTGCTGCTCGCCATCCGCGATCATGTCAAGGTGACCTGGTCGGGCAGTCTGCGCGCGCCGATCAACGACCGCGGCGTCTACCCGCGGCCCTTGCAGGACAAATTGCCGATCTGGATCGCCGTCGGTGGAACACCGCAATCCGTCGCCCGCGCCGGCGTGCTCGGGTTGCCGCTGGCACTGGCGATCATCGGTGGCGAGCCGGCGCGGTTCGCACCGCTGTTCGACATCTACAGGGATGCAGCCAGGCGCGCCGGCAACGATCCGGCAAGCCTTGCCACCAGTCTCAACGTCCACGGCTTCATTGCCGACACCACGGACCAGGCAGCCGACGATTTTTACGCGCCGCAGGCCGAGGTGATGAACCGCATCGGCCGCGAGCGCGGCTGGGGGCCGACATCGCGGGCGCATTTCGACCAATCGCGCCGCCCAAACGGCGCGCTGTTCGTCGGCAATCCAGAACAGGTGGCCGAGAAGATCATTGCCCAGCACAGAATATTCGGCAACGACCGCTTCCTGCTGCAAATGGCGATCGGCACCATGCCGCACGCCAAGGTGATGAAGGCCATCGAACTCTACGGCACCAAAGTGGCGCCGATCGTGCGCCGGGAAACTGCGAAGGCCGTTCCCGCCGTGGCGGCGCCGGTTGCCTGATTCCCGGTCACCTGATTCATTGCCAAGGCCGCGAGGCGGCCTTGCCGGTGACGCCAGCTAACGGAACCTTGAAGCGACAGAGGCGTTTTCGCCAACGGTCTGCACCAATCGCGGTGTGCCGCCGAGGGTCAGAATGAAAGCCGAACCCGACGCTTCGGGCGCAAGCGCTGCCGAAAGCCCGGATCCGCGCGTCGAGGCGCGGGCGGATGCGCATCTGATGCGTTCGCTGCTCGTCGGCATCTTCATTCTCATGGCGATCTACGCGCTTTACTTCGCGCGCGCCTTCTTCATGCCGGTCATTCTGGCTTTCCTGCTGGCGCTGACGCTGACGCCGATCGTTCGCTTCCTGCGCAAGCATGGCATGCCCGATGTCATTTCAGCGACACTGTTGGTGCTGCTTTCGTTCTGCCTCGTCGCCGTCGCGGGATATCTGCTCAGCGGCCCGGTCATCGACCTCATCAACAACACCTCGACGATCGGCCAGCAGCTTACCGAACGTCTGGCACAACTGCGCCGTCCGTTCGAACGGATCGTGGAGATTTCGCGCCAGATCGAGGGCCTGACACAGACATCCCAGGAGCCGGGCGTTCAGAGGGTAGCGATGGCGCCATCCGGTATTCTCTCGCAGGCGGCCGGCAATGTGCTGTCGGCTGGCGTCAGCGTTACCATCGTCTTCGTCCTGTCGCTGTTCCTGCTCGCCTCGGGCACGATGTTCTATGAAAAGATCGTCCAGTCCTTCCCCAGTCTCAGCGAAAAGAAGCGGGCGCTGCGCGTCGTCTACGACGTCGAACGTGAAATCTCGCATTATCTGCTTACCGTCACGGTCATCAATACATGTCTCGGCATTGTCATCGGGCTCGGCCTTTGGGCGCTCGGCGTGCCCAACGCGCAGGTCTGGGGCGCGGCAGCGGCTCTGCTCAATTTCCTGCCTTATATCGGGGCGCTGACCACCATCACGCTGGTCACGATCATCGCGCTGATCAGCTTCGACACGATTTCCTATGCGCTGCTGGCACCGGCCTTCGTCCTTATGTGCGATGTCGTCGAAGGCCAGTTCGTGACGCCGACGGTGGTCGGCCGCCGTCTCGAGATCAACGCAGTGGCGATCCTCATCGCCATCGCCTTCTGGTCGTGGCTGTGGGGTTTCGTCGGCGCGTTGCTGGCGGTGCCGCTGCTGGTCGTCATCAAGGTGTTCTGCGATCATTTCGACGGCCTCAGTCATGTCGGCAATTTCCTCGCGGCGCAGCATACGGCGGTGATCGAGGACGAAGAAATTCACGAGGCGAAAAAGTAGCGGCGTAAAAGGCTAAGCGCGTCATTGATTAGTGTGCAGATCAACGACCTTGCATCGGTCGCACGTCCGTTGTGCCGCAGTGCTCAATCAACATTTTGAATTTGCCGCCTCGGCAACGGCTTCCTACATCCGTTCGGCCCACAGGAAACCCGCGCCGATGACCGCTCTTTCCGTTCTCGACCTGTCGCCGATCGTCGAAGGCAGCAACGCTTCGCAGTCACTCGCCAATTCGCTCGATCTCGCCCGCCATGCCGAGCGGCTGGGTTACCGGCGCTATTGGCTGGCAGAGCATCACAATATGCCGGGCATCGCCAGCGCCGCCACCTCGGTGGTCATCGCCCATGTGGCCGGCGGCACCAACACGATACGCGTCGGCGCTGGCGGCATCATGCTGCCCAATCATTCGCCGCTGGTCATCGCCGAGCAATTCGGCACGCTCAATGCTCTGCATCCTGGTCGCATCGATCTCGGCCTCGGGCGGGCGCCCGGCACCGACATGGCCACGGCACGGGCGCTGCGCCGCAACCTCGACGCTGGCGCCGACAATTTCCCGCAGGACGTCGTCGAGCTGATCGGTTACTTCCAGCCGGCCGAAGACGGCCAACGCATCCGCGCGGTGCCCGGCGAAGGCGAAAAGGTGCCGATCTGGATTCTCGGCTCCAGCCTCTACGGCGCGCAGCTTGCCGCCATGCTCGGCCTGCCCTACGCCTTTGCTTCGCATTTTGCACCGGCCGAGCTCGATCATGCGCTGGAGATCTACCGCTCGCGTTTCCAGCCTTCGGAGCAGCTCGACAAGCCTTATGTGATGCTCGGCCTCAACGTCTTGGCCGCTTCTTCCGATGCCGAGGCGCGGCTGCTGTTCACCTCGCTGCAGCAGGCCTTCGTCAATCTGCGCACCGGCCGGCCCGGCCGATTGCCGCCGCCGGTCGAAGGATATGAGCGCGACCTCGATCCAATGGCCAAGACCATGCTCGGCCAAGCGCTTTCCTGCGCCGTCGTCGGCTCTCCCGAAACGGTCAGGCAAGGCATCGAGGCCTTCGTGCGCCGCACCGGCGCCGACGAGCTGATGGTCACAGCGCAGATTTTCGACCATGCGGCGCGGGTGCGCTCGTTCGAGATCCTGGCCGACGCTCACAAATCGCTGTCGGAAGCTGCCTGAGAGTTGGTTCGCCACTTGCCACTGTTGCGGGCAAGGCCGGCCTTAGGCAGGGAACATCGCGAACCGGTGTGCGAAGACATAGCGAACATTTCCCGCGTTTTACGCGGAGGTTTTCGATCCGTCATGCTCGTTAGCGGGTTCATGAGTCCGCCCTCCATATGGGCCGGTATAATGCGGCCTCGCTTCTGCTCGCGCACGATCATCGCAGACGGCGCGCTCCAATCCGGCCATTCGCGCTTCCTCGCAACGTGAGCAGTGCCATGCCACTCGAAGCCCGCCTTGCCAACGCCGATTCCGTAGCGCAGCGCCTGACCGTCTCCCAACACGTAGTAGAGGAACTTCGCTCCTGTATCGACAATGATGGTGCCCGGCGCCTCTTCAGTCGCATAAGGTACTGTCTGCCGATGGAACTTTGGGTCAACCTTGTAGATCGGAACCGGCGGAACGCGAAAACCGGCGTCGGTGAGGCCGCCATAGGCCGAGGGGAAAGTCTTTAATGCGCCGCCGGTGGTGCAGCCGAAGAATACGGCCATCCCAGCAAGAACCAACCCGATTAGGATCGATTTCACGCGCATGACTCAAGCCGGCGCCCGTGTGAACGATCATCCGCATCTCGTCATATTCCTAATCCGACATGCTTCGATTGCCAAGATTTTCCTGACTGTCGGCTGGCTGATCGTTGGCCACTTGGCTCGATCGGCGCCGCCTCCTTCAATTCCTCGGTTTTCGAACGACGAACGCCCGTAGTGGCTGCGAAGGCCCGGGTCGGCAGGACAGAGGGAGCGCTGGTCCGTCCGGCATTGCAAAGTTTCTGAACGGAGCCCTACGCGCTGACGCTCTGCGCAGTCGCACCTAGCGGACGGCATGAATTGCGGATCATCAGGCGTCCCTTGAGCGTCAGCTTGCGCGGCGGCGCATCCCTGTTTCCGGCGAGCCGGTCGAGCAGCAGATTGGCCGCCTGTTCGCCAATCGCCTGCACCGGCTGTGCGACCGTGGTCAATTGCGGCCGGAACACATCCGACCACGGAAAGTCGTCGAAGCAGGCGACCGAAATATCCTCCGGACAGGACAGGCCGATATCGCGAATGGCCTTCATCGTGCCGATCACCATCGGGTTGTTGGCCGAAAAGATGGCGCTCGGCCGGTCGTGCAGCGAAAGCAGCTGCATGGTGGCGTTGTAGCCGTCGACTTCATGGAAGTTGCCGAAGCGGACGAGCTCGGGTTCGGCCGGCAGGCCGGCGGCCTGGAGGGCCTCGCGGTATCCCGCCATGCGGTCATGCATCGGCGAGATATCGAACGAGCCGGAGATGTAGCCGATGCGCCGATGGCCGAGATCGATCAGGTAGGTGATGGCGTCGAACACCGCGCGCTGATTGTCGAGAACGACGGCATCGGTATCGACACCCTGGCAAACACGGTCGAGCAGCACGACCGGCACGTTGGCGTCGTCGACAATCCGTTTGAGGATCGCGCCGTCGCCGACACGCGCGACGATCAGTCCGTCGACCATGCGGTCGAGCAGCAGTCTGATCTGGTCGTCCTGCGTGTTCAGGTGCTCGTCGGTGCAGCACAGCATGACGGCGTAGCCGGCCCTGTCGAAAGCCTGCTGGATGACCGAAACCACGTCGGTGAAGAACGGGTTGGTGATGTGTGGGACGGTGAGCCCGATGGTGCGTGTGGTGCCCATCTTCAGGCTGCGGGCAATGGCGTTGCGCTTGTAGCCGATGTCGCGGATCGCCTGTTCGATGCGCTGGCTGAGCTCGGGGCTGACGGTCGCGGTGCCGTTGATCAGCGCCGACACGGTGGCCACGGAAACACGCGCGGCCTCGGCCACGTGAAGCATGGTCGGAGCAGTGAATTTGCGCTGCTTTTTTCGTCCTGACGCTGTCATTTTCGAAACGTTTCACCACTCCACGGTAGCAATACGTACGGAATCTTATGATTTTGCGCAAGAATTGAAATGGAACAATCTCAGGCTCCAGATATTGCCTTGACATGATCGAAACGTTTAGATTAGCGTTTGAGGTGTTCGGTGACGACGGAGGGAGGCCGTCCTTATCATGCAGCACGGCAATTCCATCCCTGCGCAAGGCGTTGTGGCGGACGGCTCGGCGATCGTGCTGAGCGCCGAGCACATCTCCAAGTCCTTCGGCGGTATCGCCGCGCTTGTCGATGTCGGCTTCGAACTGCGGCGCGGCGAGGTCCATGCGCTGATGGGCGAGAACGGCGCCGGCAAGTCGACGCTGATGAAGATCCTGTCCGGCGTCTATACGGACTATAACGGAACGGTCAGTATCGATGGCCATCCGGTGCGCTTTGCCGGCGTCCGCGAAGCCGAGCGCGCCGGCATCGCCATCATCCACCAGGAGCTGAACCTCGTTCCCGAACTTAGCGTCGCCGACAATATCTTTCTCGGCCGCGAGAAGCTGATCGCCGGGCTGATCGTCGACCGCAAGGCGAGCAGCCGCGCTGCCGGCGCGCTCTTGCAAAGGCTCGGCATCGAGCTCGACCCGGATGCGCGCGTCGGTGCCTTGCGCGTCGGCGAACAGCAGCTGGTCGAGATCGCCAAGGCGCTGTCGATGTCGGCGCGCATTCTGATCATGGACGAGCCGACCTCGGCGCTTTCGCCGGCCGAATGCCAGCGGCTGTTCCGCATCATCCGCCAGCTCGCCGACAGCGGCGTGGCGATCGTCTACATTTCGCACCGCATCGACGAGGTCATGCATCTGGCCAGCCGCGTCACCGTGTTTCGCGATGGACGCCACGTCCTGACGCGGGTGATGGACAAGCTCGACGAAGACGCCATAATTTCGGCGATGGTCGGGCGAAACCTGCTTGCTTCCTCCCAGGAGCACCGCATCCCCGGTGGCAACACGGTCCTGTCCGTAAGCGAGCTGTCGTTGTCGAAGCCCAATCGCCATGGTTGGCGCACCGTGCTCGACGGCGTCAGCTTCGATCTTGCCGCAGGAGAAATCCTC
The DNA here is from genome assembly GCF_040322275.1 of Mesorhizobium sp. M0174. Classification (NCBI taxonomy): domain Bacteria; kingdom Pseudomonadati; phylum Pseudomonadota; class Alphaproteobacteria; order Hyphomicrobiales; family Phyllobacteriaceae; genus Mesorhizobium; species Mesorhizobium sp. M0174. Next base: position 56,746 of record NZ_JAMYTB010000004.1, on the reverse strand, counting down.
GGTATCGGCGGGCTGCTGGGCTCGGGCCGTACCGAAATCCTGGAAACCATCTTCGGGTCCAGCGGCGGACGTGCCGGCGGTGAGATCAGGCTCGATGGCGAGGCAGTAGAAATCCGTTCGCCGCGCGATGCGCGCCGGCTCGGCATCGCCCTGGTCACGGAAGACCGCAAGACGCAAGGCCTGCATCTCGAGGCCTCGATCACCGACAATGTCGCGCTGCCGCTGGTCGGCGCGCTGGCGCGGTTCGGCGTGCGCTCGCTGGCCGGTGAGCAAGGGCTGGCACGGGACGCCGTCAAGGCGCTCGGCATTCGCTGCGAGACCGTCGAGCAGCCGGCCGGCACGCTGTCCGGCGGCAACCAGCAGAAGGTCGTCATCGGCAAATGGCTAGCGACGAGGCCGCGGGTGCTGCTGCTCGACGAGCCGACACGCGGCATCGATGTCGGTGCCAAGCGGGAAATCTACGATCTCATCTTCAAGCTGGCGCGAGACGGGCTGGCGATCGCCGTCATCAGCTCGGAATTGCCGGAACTGCTGCATCTTTCCGACCGTATCCTCGTCATGGCCGACGGCCGCCAGACGGGAATCCTGTCCCGCGCGCAAGCCAGCGAGGAGGCCATCATGCGGCTTGCGGCGCCGCGACGGACGATGACGAGGCCTGCCGCATGAGCATTTTGCATATCCTGTCCCGGACGAAGCTCTATTGGGGCCTGATCGCCATCTTCCTGATCGGCGTGCTCGGCTCGCCGATCAGCTCCAAGGGCAACAACATCTTCCTGTCCTACGGCAACCTGCTCGACGTGCTGCGCCAGGTGTCGACCACCGGGCTGATTGCCACCGGCATGACTGCGGTGATCATCACCGGCGGTATCGACCTTTCCGTCGGCTCGCTGATGGCTATCTGCACGGTCGTCTGTGCCATGCTGCTGACGGTCCCCGGCGTGACGCCGGCGGTGGTGCTGGGGGTGCCGACAGTTGCCCTGGCAGCCCTTTGCCTCGGCATTCTCGTCACTCGTTTCATCCTGCTGAACATCGAAAAATCCCGCGCCGGCGCGCAGGCCACGCACGACATCAGGTTGGACAGCGTTCGCGGGCTGGTGACACCCGGCATTGTCGGGGTGATCCTGTGCAGTCTGGTGCTGTGGTTCCTGCTGCCGCAGGTAGGCTCAAAATTCGGCGTGCTCGGCGTGCTGCTGGTGGCGCCTTGCGTCGGCCTGCTGTTCGGCGCGCTCAACGGCTTCATCATCGTCGCGGGGCGGCTGCAGCCCTTCATCGTGACGCTGGCGATGATGGTTACTGCGCTCGGCATCGCCCGGCTGACAGCCGGCCAGAACAATGCGGTGCTGCCGGTCTATACCGGCTCGAACGCCACGGCCGATTTCGAAATGCTGCGCTCGCTGGTATTCGGCGTGATCCCGATGCCGGGCCTCTTCTTCCTCGGCGCCATCCTGATCTACGGCGCCGTGCTGCGCTTCACCCCGTTCGGCCGCTATGTCTATGCAATCGGCGGCAATGAGGAGGCGGCGCGGCTGTCGGGCATCGCCGCAGGCCGCGTGAAGATCGCCACCTATGCCGTGTCAGGGCTGCTGGCCGGCATCGCGGCGGTGCTCTATGTCGCGCAGTACCGGCAAGGCAAGCCGGACGCCGGCGCCGGCCTGGAGCTCGACGCGATTGCCGCCGTGGTCATCGGCGGCACCAGCCTGATGGGCGGACGCGGCAGCCTCACCGGGACGTTCTGCGGCGTGCTGATCTTCGGGCTGCTCTCCAACATCCTGCAGCTGCACAACATCAATTCGAACCTTCAGCTGGTGCTGAAGGGGATGATCATCATCGGTACCGTGCTCGTACAGGAGCGCAATGCCGGTGATCTTCTCTTCTATCTGCGGCTGCCCGGTGGGCAAGCGCACAAGGAAACGGTCGCGGCAAAGCGGCCGTCGCAAGAGACCGCGTCTCTGAATATTGGAGGAAACAAGAAATGAAACGACGTGAATTGTTGAAGCTCGCCGGGCTGACAGCGGCACTCCTGACCACGACCGCCATGCTTGCCGGCGGCGCCCATGCGCAGGACAAGAAGTGGAAGATCGGCTTCTCGCAGGTGACGACCATCGAACCCTGGCGGGCTCAGTTCAACAAGGACATCCTGGCCGAAGCGGCCAAGCATCCGGAAGTCGAACTGATCATCACCGACGGCGAGGACAAGACCGAGAAGCAGGTGGCCGACGTCGAGAACCTGATCCGTCAGGAGGTCGATGCGCTCTTGGTATCGCCGAAGGAATCCGCCGGTCTGACCGGTGTCGTGCAGCAGGCGATCGATGCCAAGATCCCGGTCTTCGTGCTCGACCGCAACGTCGAAACCAATGACTACACGCAGTTCGTCGGTGGCGACAACAAGCTGATCGGCCGGGCTGCCGGTGAATATGCCGTCGAGCTGCTTGGCGGCAAGGGCAAGGCCGCCGGCAACGTCGTCGAGATCTGGGGCGGCATGGGCACCCAGCCGGCACACGATCGCCATGACGGCTTCCATGAATTCACCGACAAGGAGCCGGGCATAAAATACCTGCTCGACCAGCAGTCGGGCGACTGGAAGCAGGACCAGGCCTACAACATCATGGCGACCGCGTTGCGCAACAACGAGAAGATCGATCTCGTCTACGGCCATAATGATCCGATGGCCTATGGCGCCTATCTTGCCGCCAAGGACGTCGGACGTGAGAAGGACATCAAGTTCATCGGCATCGACGGCCTGCCCAATGAAGGCGTGCAGCTGGTCGCCAATGGCGAGCTGACGGCGACGTTCACTTATGTGACGCCGGGCGCCGAAGGGCTGCGGCAGGCGATCAAGTTCCTGAACGGGGAGAAGGTGGAAAAGACCATCACCCTGCCGACGCAGAAGATCACCAAGGAAAATGCCGCCCAGATCCTGAAGGACAACGGCCTCTGAGACGAGGCTTTCCTGCCGGGCGTTCAGCGCCCGGCAGGAACAACAATCAAACGCCGGCAGGCAGCAGATTAAGCCAGCTTGGCCAGCAGCTTCATGAAAATGGCCGCCTCCTTGGCGGAAAGCGGCGCCAGCGTTTCCTGCGTGATCTCGCGGGCAAGCGGGATCAGCCGCTCGATCGCGTCGCGCCCCTCGGCCGTCAGATTGACCAGCAGGCGCCGTTTGTCGACTTCGTGTTTGCTAAGTTCGACAAAGCCACGCGCTTTCAGCCGGTCGATGACGCCCTTCACGGTCGCCGCATCCATGGCGATCAGGCTGCCAAGCTGGTTCTGCGAGGTCTCGCCGACGTCGCGCAATTTGGCCAAAGCGGCAAATTGCGGCGGCGTCAGATCGGCGATGTGTGCGGCGAAGATCGAGACATGGCGCTGATGCGCCTTGCGCAGGATGAAGCCGACCTGCTCCTGCAAGCGATAGTCGTTCTCGTCAGGTTCCTCGGCCTCGACCAGCTTGAGCAGATTGTCTTCGGGGCTCACCGCAGCCCGTCCCATGCCTTGATATCCTTGGCCGCCAGCCCGCCCATGCGGTCGTGCACACGCGGGCCGCAGGTCATTGCGAGGCAGAACAGGATCTCGTCGGGACGCGGGCCATCGCTGATGCCGATTTCCATGGCATCGAAATGGCTGCGCACATAGGCGGCGTTGATGTGGCCGAGCGGCACATCGAGCCGCGCGCCGAAAGCGCCGACCTTCTTTGCCGACGGCACGATCGCCTTGGCGTCGCCGAGCCGTTCGCGCATGGCATAGCCGCCCGGCACATGCCACAGCGCGCCATGCTCCAGCTCGCCCGCCATGCCGACGATGGCGCCCTTGCCGTAACCGTCGATCTGTTTCACGTCGCCGCCCAATGCGGCAATAAGCCTGTCGGAGAGCAGCAGCCCGAGCGGCTTCAAATCCTCCATGGCGCTCTGCAGTTCCTCGACGTAACGGCCGGCGAACGGGTTCTTGACCACAGCCATGGCCGCCGCGCGGCGCCGCGGCACCTTCGCCACCGGCCCGCCCTCGTGAAAAATCTCTTCGGTCAGCACGGCGATCTTGCGGATCGGAAACTCAGGCATGAGCAATTTCCCTCTCTAAAGCTTTATTGGCGAGCCTCATCGGACCTGCGACGCGTGCCTGACCGCCGAGGAAAAGCGCCGCGGCGGCAATCAGGCCGCGCCGCCGAAACTCCTCGGCAACGGCAAATCCACCTTCCAGTGCAATAGCGATTTCAGCGGCGGAAAGCGGCCCCACGCGCTGCGTCACCAAACGGTCGCCGAGATCGCTGTCAGGCGCGAGATCGCGCGCCCGTACGCGCCTAACGGCTGGATGACCGGGCAGGTCGACGGCGTTGGCGATCAAGGTCGCGGCGGCATCGGCTGCAGCACCCGTTCGCGCCAGCACCGTGACCGCGTCGGCGATGCCCAGCGAAAAGGAGCGGCCGCGCCAGCCGCTTGTCGCGACGCCGCGGATCCCGTCTTCGGCGCGGATCGTGAGACGATCTGCCAACCCATGACCTGTCCCGGCAATGGCAAGCGTGATCGACTGGCCGTGGCCGAGGTGGATCGCGCTGTCGCCGCCATTGTTGACATAGGCGCGCTCGAGCTGGCGGCCGGCAAGCAGTGAACCAAGCACTTCGTCGGCTACCGAGCCGGCGACGGCCGCCATCGGTGTTATGAATTGTTTCGCTAGCGGAACGACCGCCGCTTCCATGCGGCGCGCCGTCGGGCCAGCGAAAGGACGTGGCCGCGAGCTGGCCGGGCGCCGCAGTTCGGGCAACTCTTCGACCAGTTCAACCAGGATTGTCTGGAAGCGCGCCACTGCCTGGTGATATGCGGCGCTGCATTCACTCGCCTCGCCGAATGCCTCGACGATCAGGTCGATCGGCCCATGATTGAGGTGAACCCTCCGGCCGTCCTCGAGCCAATGCGCCTGCGGGCCGTTCATCGCCCGGCCCCGTTTGCGGCCGCGCGACGCAACTGAGCCAGCGGCGGCCAGGGATTGTCCGGGGGTGCGGCCGTGCCGCGGCGCGGATTGAGATATTCGCCGCCCTTGGCCAGGATATCGTCGACGCTGCGGATTTCGGCTTCGTAGCCGCCAAGCCTGACATAATCGTCGCGGCGCATGGTGAACTCGATCGGCGCCACCAGCGCCGGCGTCGGCACATAGCCGAAGGCGCCTTCCGGCACGCGGGTGACGTCGACCATCAGCGTGATGCCGCCGCCCGGCCAGACATAGACCGGCGCGCCGCCGACCGTCACATAGGTCTTGAGGCCCTGCACCGAGCGGGTCAGATTGACCGGGTTCTCGGTGACGCCGGCGCGCAGCGAGCCGCCGGCGCCGCCGACGAAAAGCACGGTGCAGAGCGCCGGCTCGCAATTGTCCTCGATCAGTTCGACCGACTTCCGCAGCCGCTCCGGGAACGGTTTCTGCACAGGCTTCAATTCGTCGTCGAGCTCGTAATAGGCGAATTGCTCGCCGGTGGTCGAGACCATCAGCAGCGACATGCCGGGGCGCGCACCCTTTTTGGCGTTCCATTCACCAAGGATCGACAGCGGGTCGGAAATACTGGTGCCGCCCCAGCCGAGGCCGGGCTCCGACACCTTGAAATAACGGCCCGGGGTCGAACGGCGGCCGATGATCTTGATGCCGGTGTCCTGCCAGCCAAGCACCTTGCCGGCCTGATGCTCGGAGACCACGCCGGTAATATGGTCGTCGACGACCACCACCTCGTCGACAAGGCCACGCCACTGGGTGGCGAACATGCCGATGGTGGCCGAACCACAGCCGACACGCATGCGCTGCTCGAGCTTGCCGTCGATGACCGGCGGCTTGCCGGCTTCGACGATGACGGTGGCGCCGCCGTCGATGACGAGCTCGACCGGTTTGCGGTTGCACAGGGCGAGCATGGCGTCACAGGTGGCGCGCCCTTCAGCCTTCGAGCCGCCGGTCAAATGATGTACGCCGCCCAGCGACAGCATCTGCGAGCCGTATTCGCCGGTGGTGACATGGCCGATCGCCTCGCCTTGGGCACGGACCGTCGCCGTTTCGGGGCCGATATGACGATCGGTGTCGATCTTCACCTTGACGCCGCAATAGGAGAAGATGCCCTCGGTGACGACGGTGACCAGATCGACGCCCTCGACCTCCTGGCTGACGATGAAAGGCGCCGGCTTGTAATCGGGATAGGTGGTGCCGGCGCCGATGGCGGTGACGAAGCGGCGGCCGGTGTTGACCAGTTCGCCGTCCCATGCCTCGCCTTCCTCGGCAAAGGGTACGATTGCGGCGCCGGTCTCGGCCGCGTGGTCGAGGATGGTCAGCGGATCCATCCGCACGATCCTGCCGCCAACATTGCCGTAGCGATCGCAGGCGCCGGTGCGGCCATCGGCGATGTAGCACATGACCGGACAGGCATCGCAGCGGATCTTCTCGGCCACCAGCTTCTCGCCGGGATCATGCGTCTCGAAGCGTTCGGCAAGCTCGCTCATCGGCGCGCCTCCTTGTCGCGGATGGCGGCGCGGATGCGGGTCGGCGTCGCCGGAATTTTGGTGACCAGCACACCTGTTGCATGGCGGATGGCGTTGAGGATCGCCGGCGCCGTCGGAATCAGAACATGCTCGCCCAAACCCTTGGCGCCGAAGGGTCCTTCCGGATCCGGAACTTCTATCAGGACGGTCTCGATCGGCGGCACGTCGCCGATCGTCGGGATCAGATAGTCGTGGAGGTTTTCGGTGCGGCCGGGGATATATTCTTCCATCAGCGCCATGCCGATGCCCTGGGCGATGCCACCCTCAATCTGGCCCTCGGCAAGCAAGGGATTGATGGCCTTGCCGACATCGTGGGCGGCGGTGATTTTTATCAGCTTCACGGTGCCGAGCTTGAGGTCGACCTCCAGTTCGGCGATCTGAGCGCCATAACCATAGACGGCGTAAGGCTTGCCCTGACCTTTTGCATCGAGCGGCTGTGTCGGCGGGTCGTAGCTTTCCTCGGCCCGGAAGACAAAACCTTCGACGTCTGCCTTCAGCGAGGAAAGATCGATGCGGCGCGTCGCTTCGCCTTCCCTAACGCTCAGGCTTGTGCCGTCCAGCGCAATCGCCGCCTTTTGCGAGACATTGGCAAAACGCAAGATCTCCTCGCGCAAGGCGCGGCCGGCCCTTTCGGCGGCCTTGCCGGTGACGAAAGTCTGGCGCGAGGCCGAGGTCTTGCCGGCGTCGGGCGTGATCGCCGTATCGGCGCCTTTCAGCCGCAACTTCTCCAATGGCAGACCCAACGCGTCGGCGCAGATCTGCGCGATGACGGTGTTGGAGCCTTGCCCGATATCGACCGCCCCCTGATGCAGGACGACTTCGCCCGATATCGAGATGCCGACCTTGATGGTCGACGGATTGGGCAGCGAGGTGTTGCCGCAGCCGTACCAGCAAGAAGCGATGCCGACGCCGCGTTTTTTGATGCTGCTACCGGCATTGAACGCTTCGGCATCGCGAACGGCACGTTGCCAATGTGAACGGAGGGCCTCCAGGCAGTCGGCGATGCCGACGCCCGACTCGAGCCGCTGCCCAGTAACTGTTTCGGATCCGTTCCGAAGGCAGTTCTTCAGGCGAAAGGCGAGCCGATCCATGCCGAGCTTGTCGGCCAGGTCGTCATAGAGGGTCTCCTGCATGATCGTCGCCTGCGGCACGCCGAAACCGCGAAAGGCGCCGGCAATCGGGCCATTGGTGTGGATGGCGCGGCCTTCGGCACGATAGTTCGGCGTCGCATAGGGGCCGGAGGCGTGCACCGGCACGCGGTTGGCGACCGTCGGCCCCCAGCTGGCATAGGCGCCGGTGTTGAAATCGCCGGCGAAGACCATGCCGGTGACGCGGCCGCCGGCATCGGCGCCGATGCTCGCTCTCATCAGAGCCGGATGGCGCTTGGTGGTCGAGATCATCGATTCGGTGCGGCTGTAGGCGAGCGCCGCCGGCCGGCCGGTCTTCATGGCGACGAGGCCGATGAGCGGTTGCAGCGAGACGTCGAGTTTGGAGCCGAAGCCGCCGCCGGTGGCGGTCGGCACGATGCGCACCTTTTCCGGGGCAAGGCCGAGCACTTTTGCCGTGTCGTCACGGTCCATATAGGGCGCCTGCGTGCAGGCGACGACCACCAGCGTGTCGCCGTCCATGAAGGCATAGCCGGCTTCCGGTTCGATATAGGCGTGCTCGACATAGGAGGTGTCGATGGCGCCGGAAACGACGAAAGCCGCACCGGCAAGCGCGGCTTCCGGGTCGCCACGCTCGACGAAGCCGGAGGTGAGCAGGTTCGAGGGCCGGTTTTCATGGACCAGTTGCGCACCGCCGGCCTGCGCTTCGCCAGTTTCCAGAAAATGCGGCAACTCGGTCCAACTGACAGGAAAATCGGCAAGGTCGAGATCGAGGATAGCCTCGCGTTCGCCGGCAACCAGCGCCACCGCCTCACCGCGAAAGCGCGAAACCCCTTCGGCCAGCGCCGGCTGGTCGGCGAAGGGCGCGATGACGCCGAAACAATTCTTTCCCGGAATGTCGGCGGCGGTGAAGACGCCGGCAATGCCGGGACGGGATTTCACCCAACTGCCGAGGTCGCCAAAAGTGAAAGCGGCACGATAATGCGGCGAGCGGACCACCAGCACCGACAACGCGTCGGCCGGGAATGAATCACCGCCGAATTTTTCGTCGCCGGTGACTTTCGGCAGGCCATCTACGCGGATCGGGGAGGAGCCGACGGCATGGCCAGAGGATGGCATGCGCGGATCGAGGCCGTCGGCGTGGCGCCAAGCGTCCATCACCGCGGTGACGATCTTGCGGTAGCCGGTACAGCGGCAGAGCACGCCGCCCAGTGCATCCTGCGTTTCGGCCTCGCTCGGGCAAGGCGTCCTGTCCAGGAGTGCCGTTGCCGCGACCAGCAGGCCGGGCGTGCAGGCGCCGCATTGCGCTGCGCCATGGCTGAGGAACGAAGCCTGCAGCGCCGACAACCGGCCATTGGCGAGGCCTTCGACTGTCGTCACCACGGTGCCGGAGGCGGAAGCCGCGGGCATCAAGCAGGCGCAGACCGGCTCGCCGTCGACCAGCACCGTGCAGGCGCCGCAATCGCCGGCATCACAGCCGATCTTGGTGCCGGTCAGCCGCAACTCGTCGCGCAGCACCGCAGACAGCCGCCGCACCGGCGGCACACAAACGCTGACGGCGGCGCCGTTGACTTCGAAGGCGATGTCGGCGCGCTCCATGCCCATCAGGCCGCCGCCCTTTCGTCGGGAACAGCGCCCATCGCACCAAGCACGGCGCGGGCGACGATCTCGCGCGCAGCGTCCAGCCGATATTCGGCGCTGCCGCGCACGTCGCCGATCGGCGACAGCTCGTCCATCGGTGCGGATTGGATCGCAGTGGCCAGCGCGTGGCCGACGGGCCGGCCGCGTAGCGCCGCCTCGACACCCGCCAGGCGCCTGGCGACAACCGAGCAGGAACCGACGGCGACGGCCGCGTTCCTGACCATACCATCTTCGACGGCCAGGCGTGCGGCGGCCATGGCGATGGAGATGACGAGATAACGCCGCGCGCCGAGTTTCACGAAGGCGGAGCTGCCGGCGGTCGCGGGTTTGGGAATGCGGATTGCCGTGACCATTTCGCCGGGCTGCAGTGCGGTGCGACGGTTGCCGAGGATGAATTCTGCAAGGGGCAGATGCCGGGTCGCCACAGCGGAACGCAGTTCGACTTCGGCATCGAGCACCAGCAGCGCCGGCACGCCGTCGGCGGCCGGCGAGGCGTTGCAGAGATTGCCGGCAATCGAGGCAACGTTCTGGATCTGCACCGAGCCGACTTCCCGCGCCGCCTGCTTCAGCGCGTCGAAAGCCGCCGGCAGAGGATGGCGGACGAGATCGGTCCAGGTGGTGCGCGCGCCGACGAGCCAATGGTTTTCGGCTTCGGCAATGCCGCGCAATGCCACCAGGCCATTGATATCGAGGACATTGTCGCGGAAAGGCTTGCTGCCCTGTGCCGGATAGAAGTCGGTGCCGCCGGCGAGGATGCGCCATTGCCCTTCGCCCAGCAACGCGAGGGCGTCGTCGACCGTGGTGGGTTTTGCGTAACGGATCACGCTTTGCCTTCCCAGAATGGGCTTCCCGAGAGGGGATTCTGCCGAAAGATTTTCCCGAGCATTCAAGGCAGGAAATTCATTCGTATGCAAATGATATCAAGCCGGCAGGAATTGTCAAAGCCAGAGTTTGCACGGCTGTTGGCCCCGGTGCACCCGGAACGCATTTGTTATGCCATGAGAGGTTGACGCAGCCGGCCATCTGGTCAAGTTTCTGCGTCCGGTCGCGTTTTCATTGGAGCCTAAGCTCAAGACCAAGAAAATAAGGAGGCTCCATGGCCGACGAAGCGCTTGTCGTTATCGACCTGCAGAACGATTTCTGCCCGGGTGGCGCCCTTGAAGTGGCCGGTGGCGACGAAATCGTGCCGTTGGTCAATGACCTGATCCGGCGGACCGAGCACGTCCTGCTGACGCAGGACTGGCACCCTGCCGGCCATTCGAGCTTTGCCTCCAGCCACCCCGGCAAGAGACCGTTCGAAACGATCGACATGCCTTATGGCGAGCAGACGCTGTGGCCTGATCACTGCATCCAGGGCAGCTTGGGTTCGGACTTCCATTCCGGCTTGGCCTGGAGCAAGGCCGAGCTGGTCATCCGCAAGGGGTTCCGTCCTGCGATCGACAGCTATTCGGCATTCTTCGAGAACGACCGGACGACGCCGACCGGCCTTGCCGGCTATCTCCGGGAGCGGAATATCGATACGCTGACCCTGGTCGGCCTGGCGACGGATTTCTGCGTCGCCTTTTCGGCGCTCGACGCGGTCAAGCTCGGCTTTGCGACGTCGGTTCGGCTCGACGCCTGCCGCGGCATCGATCTCAACGGCTCCATGGAGACGATGCTGGGCCGGATGCGCGATGCCGGCGTGGCACTGATTTGAACGTCATCCAGCCGAACCTGACAGACTTTTGAGGGGCTTCATGCGGTTTGCGGCGTTGACGGCAAGTGCTGCATTTATTGCCGCGATCCTTTCTCCGGGAGCGGTTCTCGCGGCCGAAGCGCACGAATTGCCGGGCGCCGCCATGTCGCTGCGGTGGGTGTTGCCGTTTGCCGGGCTGTTGCTTTGCATTGCGACCGGCCCGCTGCTGTTCCATCATGCCTGGGAGCACCATTACGGCAAGATCGCTGCCTTCTGGGCAGCATTGGTGATCGGGCCGCTGGCAATCGCCTTCGGCATCCCGTCGGCCACGCAGGCGGTGCTGCATGCGCTGCTCACCGAATACATGTCGTTCATCATCCTGCTGTTTGCGCTGTTCACCATTTCGGGCGGCATCTTCGTTGCCGGCAACATACACGGCACGCCGCTGGTCAATGCCGGGCTGTTGCTGGGCGGGGCGGTGCTTGCCTCGATCATCGGCACAACCGGCGCCTCGATGATTCTGATCCGGCCGCTCATCCGCGCCAACGATAACCGGCGCTTCAACGCCCATGTCGTCATCTTCTTCATCTTCCTGGTGTCCAACATCGGCGGCTCGCTGACGCCGCTCGGCGATCCGCCGCTGTTCGTCGGCTTTCTGCGCGGCGTCGATTTCTTCTGGACGACAGTTCACCTGCTGCCCGAGACGCTGTTCGTCGCCGGCGTGGTGCTGGTGGTTTTCCTGGCGATCGACATCATCATGCATCATCGGGAGGAAGGCGCGCCGAAGATCAAGGATCCGACGCCCGACAGCAAGGTGCGCATTCGCGGCCTGGCCAACATCCCGCTGCTGGCCGGCGTAATCGCCGCGATCCTGATTTCCGCTGCCTGGAAGCCGGGAGTGAGTTTCTCGTTTCAGGGCGTCAGCCTCGAGCTGCAGAACCTGGTGCGCGACGCCGTCATCCTGATACTGGCCTTCACGTCGCCTGTCGTCTCGCCGAAGGAGTTTCGCGGCGCAAACGCCTTCAGCTGGGGGCCGATCGCCGAGGTGGCGAAGCTGTTCGCCAGCATCTTCATCTGCATCGTTCCGGTCGTCGCCATATTGCGGGCCGGCCTCGACGGCGCGCTGGCGCCGTTGGTGCTGCTGGTCAGTTCGCCGACCGGCGCGCCCGACAATCTCGCGTATTTCTGGCTGACCGGAGCGCTGTCGTCCTTCCTCGACAATGCGCCGACCTATCTGGTGTTCTTCGAACTGGCCGGCGGCGATGCGCAGCATCTGATGACCGAGCTCGCCTCGACGCTGGCGGCGATCTCGGCAGGCGCGGTGTTCATGGGCGCAAACACCTATGTCGGCAACGCGCCGAATTTCATGGTCTACGCCATTGCCAGGCATCGCGGCATCAAGATGCCGAGCTTCTTTGGCTATATGGCGTGGTCGGGCGCCGTGCTGATCCCGACTTTCCTGCTCGCCGGCTTGCTGTTTTTTGCCTGATCAGCCGACGCCGACATAGCGACGGACCGCCGAGGGATCGGCACGCAGTTCCTCGACATCGACCGTCTCGCGGTTGCGGCCGTTCTCGATGAAGCAAACGCGGTCTGCGACCGAGAGCACGGCGTCGACGCGCTGTTCGACAAGAATTGTCGACACGCCGAGCGCTCGCAGTTTCGACACGGTTTCACGGATCCTGGCGATCATCGACGGCATCAGCCCTTCGGTCGGTTCATCGAGCAGGAGCACCTGCGGTTCCAGACACAGGGCGCGGGCCATGGCCAGCATCTGCTGCTCGCCGCCGGACAGCGTGCCGGAACGCTGCCTGAGGCGCTGGCGCAGCAACGGGAAAAGATCGAGCACGTTCTCGCGCGTCGCCTTGCCCTTGTTGCGGGCCATCAGGCCGATCTCGATGTTTTCCGCCACGGTCATCTCGGCGAACAGCCGCCGGCCCTGCGGCACGTAGGCGACGCCAGCCTTGGGCACCTCATGTGCCGGCAGACCGGTCAATTCCCGGCCTTCGAGCCGGATCGAGCCGGCGCTTGCCGGCACCAGGCCCATGATCGCCTTCAGCGTCGTCGTCTTGCCGGCGCCGTTGCGGCCGAACAGGCAGAGCACCTCGCCCTCGTTCAACACAAGATCCAAGCCATAGAGCACCTGGACTTCGCTATAGAAGCAATCGAGCCCGGATATGGTCAACGCCTTGGACTGGGCCTCAGCCATGGGTGGTCCCCAGATAGGCGTCCTGCACCGCGGCATTGGCGCGGATCTGCTCGGGCGTGCCTTCAGCCAAGATCCTGCCGGCATTGAAGACGGTGATGCGGTCGGCGAGTTGCATGACCACCGGCATGTTGTGCTCGATCAAAAGCACGGTGGCACTGTCGGCGATCTCGCGCACCAGCTCGATGAAATTGTCGATCTCGCTATCGGCCAGCCCTTGCGTCGGTTCGTCGAGGATCAGCAGCCGCGGCTTCAGTGCCAGTCCCATTGCCACTTCCAGCAGCCGCTGGTGACCGTAGGACAATTGCCCGGCCGGCATTTGCGCCCGGTCGGCAAGGCCGGTGCGCTCGAGAGCCGCCATGACGCCGGTGTGAACCGCGCCCTTCGAGCGGCCGTCGGTCAGCGTGCGCTGCACCGGCAGGGCAACATTGTCGTAGGCGCTGAGATTGGCAAAGACGCTGGTGATCTGGAACGTGTAGGCGATGCCAAGGCGAACTCGGGCGTAGGCAGGCAGGCTGGTGATGTCGGCGCCGTCGAAGACGATCATGCCCGACGAGGGCTGGATGCGGCCGCTGACCAGGCTGACGAAGGTGGTCTTGCCGGCACCGTTGGGGCCGATGATGGCGCGGATCTCGCCCGGCATCAGCGCGAAGTCGACGCCGTCGACGGCGCGCAAGCCGCCGAAACTGCGCGACAGGCCTTTGGTGGTAAGCAGCGGCATCATGGCAACCACCCGAGCCAGCGCTGGCGGATGCTGCCGAGAATGCCTCTCGGGAAGAACAGCACCAGCAGGATGAGCGCTATGCCGACGATCAGCAGATAGGCCGAGGTGTAGCCGCTGGCGACGTCGATGACATAATACATGAACAGTGTGCCGATCAGCGGACCGAGCGTGGTGGCGGCACCGCCCAGCAGCACCCAGAGCAGCGGCAGGATGGAATACTGCACCGAGGCGAAGCTCGAGCCGACATAGCCGAACAGCAGCGCATAGGCAGCGCCGGAAGCCGCACAGATGCTGCCGGAGATGACGACGGCGGCAAGCTTGCTGGAGAACGTGTCGTAGCCAAGCATCTTGGTCCGCTCCTCGTTCTCGCGGATGGCGACCAGCACACGGCCATAGCCGGAGCGGACTATCGCCAGGCTTATGAGCAGCACGATCGAGAACAGTGCCAGCGCACTTATATAGCGCACGGTCGCGTTGGTGAGGTCGAATGACGTGCTGCCCAGGACAAGGACCCGCATCGGCTGCGGCACCACCAAGCCCTGGTCGCCGCCGGTCCAGGCGGCGAAATAAAGAATGAGGAGATAAAATACCTGAGCGAACATCATGGTGACGATCATGAAGGCGACGCCGGAGGTGCGCAGCGCCAGCAGCCCGATCACCAGCGCAAGCAGCGCGCCGCAGGCAAGCCCGGCTGCGAAGGCGGCCGGCACGCTCCAGCCGAGATGGATGACGGCAAGGCCGGCGCCATAGAGCCCGGCTGAAAAGAACATGGCATGGCCGAGGCTTAGCAGCCCGACATAGCCGAACAGCAGATTGTAGCCCATGGCGAAGACCGCCAGCACCATAATGCGGGCGAGCAGGCCGTGATGATATTCCGGCAGGACAAAACTAAGCCCGAAAAGCAGGGCGATGACGCCGAGATGCAGCGCATATGGCTTTGCCGGCGAAGCATCCTTCATCGCGATGCTGTCCCGAACAGGCCTTGCGGCCGGAACACCAGCACCATGGCGACAAGCACGGTGGCTATGATCTTGGCCAGCGTCGGCGAGAAGAACACCGAGATAATGCCGTCGGACAGTCCGATCAGCACCGCGGCGAGCACCGTGCCGCGCAACGAGCCGAGGCCGCCGATGATGACGACGATGAACGAGAGCAGCAGCGGGTCCTGCCCCATCAGATAATGCGCCTGGCTGATGGGCACGATCAGCACCGCGGCCACAGCCGCTAGCATGGCGCCGAGCGCGAAAACGCCGGCATAGACTCTGGTCACCGGGATGCCGAAGGCCTGCGCCGTCTCGCTGTCATATTGCGTGGCGCGCATGACGAGGCCCATTTTCGTGCGCGTCAGCACCAGCCAGGTCGCGACCAGCAGCAGCGCCGACGCGGCGATGATCGACAGCTTGTAGCCGGAATAGCCGAACCACGGCAGGAGGATGCGATAGCTGAACGGCGGCTCCACCGGCCGCGCCTCCGGGCCGTAGAAGGTCAGCGCCAATTGCTGGATGATGTAGAGCATGCCGATGGTGGCGACGATGGTGGCTTCCGGATTATAGCTGAGCCGGCGCAGCACCAGCCGTTCGGCGACCAGCGCGATCAGACCGACGATCAATGGCGCCAGCACCAGGGCGGCCAGGAAGCCGAGCGCAGGATGGCCGGATATCGCCGTAGAGATTGCCCAGGCAAGCACCGCGCCCAGCATGAAGAACTCGCCATGCGCGACATTGACAACGCGCATGACGCCGAACACCAGCGACAGGCCGAGCGCCGTCAGCGCCAGCACGGCGGAGGTGACGAGGCCTTCGAGGGCGGCGAGGAGCAGGTGAGGTCCGAAGTGCATCGGCTAAGCACCGGCGGATGCGCGAAGCACCCCCCTCTGGCCTGCCGGCCTGGCCGGCAGGCCAGAGGAGGGTGTCTTGGCGCTCACGCTTGCTGCGGCAGCCAAGCTCACAGCGCCTGCGTCGTGTAATCCCCTTCCGGCTCGTAGAGGCCGTCCTCGATCTTGGTCTTGTGGACGACATTCAGCCGGCCGCCTTCGACCTTGGAGATGTTCTGGATGCCAAAACACTGGTGGATCTTGCCGTTGAAGGTTTTCGGCCCCTGCGGATGCTCGGGCCCTTCGGCGAACTCGGTCAATGCCTCGGTCGCCTCGACCAGCTTGGCGCGGTCTTCCGGGCCCTTGTAGCCGGCGTCTTCCATCGCCTTCTTGACGACATAGAGCGTTTCCCAGCAGCCGAACATATGCGCGGCGGTGGAGACGTCCTTGGGGTCGCCGACGGCGGCACCATTGTCGTCGATGCCGACGGCGGCGCGATAGGCCTTCTGCGCGGGGGAATCATCAGGCTGCGCGTAGCGCGGCGAACCTTCCCAGAAATGGCTGCCGTCAAGGAATTCGAGGCCGGGGCTGTTGATGTCGGTAGCTTCGAGCGAATCGATGAAGCCGAACAATTGTGGCCGATTGGAGCCGTAGAACTCGCCGAGCTCCTTGACGAAGGTGAGCACCGCCGGGCCGACCATGACGTGGTAGATCACCTCGGTCTCCGCGGGGATCTGCGGGAAATATTTGGTGAAGGAGGATTCTGTCGGGGGGATGGCGATCTGGGCGATGACCTCGGCGCCTTGCGCCTTCAGGGCCGGCGGCAGGTAGTCGCGATGGTCGTAGCCGAACGCGAAATCGGGAAATATCTGCGTCACCTTCTTGCCGGCATTGGCGGCAATCCACGGCGCCATCGACTGGATCTGGCTCTTCACATCGGTGATGCCGGGCTGGAAGACGTAGCGGTTCAACTTGGTCGACGCGACGTGGTGGCCTTCGCTAACGACGAAATAGGGCATCTTGGCCTCGCCGGCGGCCGGCGCCGAGCCGATGACGACATGCGAAAACAGCGTGCCGTAGA
This sequence comes from Mesorhizobium sp. M0174, assembly GCF_040322275.1. Lineage (NCBI taxonomy): Bacteria > Pseudomonadati > Pseudomonadota > Alphaproteobacteria > Hyphomicrobiales > Phyllobacteriaceae > Mesorhizobium > Mesorhizobium sp. M0174. The sequence goes on along the minus strand of NZ_JAMYTB010000004.1, from coordinate 40,003 downwards.
CGATGTCGGTCTTGTGCTGGGAGGCGAACTTGCCGACGACTTCGGCGCCCCGGCCGGGATCGGTGCCGTCATCCTCGATGATCACCTCGACCGGCCGGCCGTTGATGCCGCCAGCATCGTTGATAGCCTTGACGGCAGCGGCCGTGGTCTTCTCGTACCAGCGGCCGTAGGCGGCGCCGATGCCGGTGCGGTGCGACTGAAAGCCGATCTTGATCGGCGCCGAGCTCTGCGCCTGGCTGTAACGCACGAAACCCGGCGCGACGGCAAGACCGGCGCCGGCGGCAAGGCCCTTCAGCGCCGCGCGGCGGGTGAGAGCGGATCTGGAGAGATCGAAAAACCCATTCTTGTCAGTCACGGCAGTTCCCCTTGTTTTTGAGCTTTGACCAATGGCTGTAGCAGGCAGGCCACTCTTGTTAAGAGGGCCGAAAATTGCATGTGTACAAACTAAATCACCAAAGCTCTGACGTGGCAAGCGAGCTTTCCCCAAGGTCCGATTGACGGCCATCGCGCACCTCGTTCATCCGGCGCTCGGCGTCGCAAGCAGCCATAGGCCGAGCACGGTATAGGCGATCATCAGCACGGTGAGCGGGAACTGGCTGAGCGCGGCGCGAGCCGGACCGGGATGCAGCCGCCAGGCCAAGCCATGAGCGACAAGCACTGCAAGCATGTGGCCGGCAATGATGACGCCGGCCTGGAGGTTCCACAGCCACCACGCCGAGCCGGCGCCGGCGACAACGCCGGCTTCAATTGACATGTCGGCGGTACCGAACAGGTTCCAGCCCAGCGCAAGCGGGTCGGAAAGAGCGGCAATCGCATATTGGCCGTCGACCAGCAGCGCCGTCAGATAATGCGCGAAGTGGTAGGCGAGCGCGATCGGTACGATCGACCAGACCAAAAGCCCGGCGGCGTGACCGAGCGAATGCTTGCTGCCGGCAAGGTGCTGGCCAAGAAAGAGGGCGAGCGCGAACACCGCCGCAAGCACGGCAAAGCTCAGCGCAAGGCCGAAACTGCCGATGCCGATCAAAGCGGTGCGTCCAGGAAACTCCAGCGGATTGATCCCGAACCAGCCTAGCCAGAAGAAGGTTTTCGACAGGCCGTCGAAGGAGACAGACGACAGCGCAAGCAGCAGGAAAGCGACGCCGCTGAGCGGTAGCGGCGCGGCACCGAGCAGCTTGGCACCCGGCCAGCAGAGTTTGAGCCGGCCGTCCTCGTTGTGCTCGACGATGGCGAAGTGCGCTACCATGGCAAAGAACACCGTCAGGAACTCGCCGCGCTGGCTCCAGTCGCGGTATCCGAAGACCTGCATGGCGGCAAAGCTCAGCAGCCAATAGGCGCCGGCGGCCCAGGCCAGCCGCGCCGGATCGTCGGGCGCAGGGTCGATCAGCTCGAACCAGGCGAAGGCGAAGAACAGCACGAAAGCCGGCCAATAGCCGAGCCACTGGGGGAGCAACTGCGGCTGCGATCTGCCGAACAAGTGCGAGACGACGCGGCACGGCCCGTACCACGGATTGGCCCACGACCAGAGATCGCCGGCGAGCCCCTGCAACAGAGCCAGGCCAACCCAGAGCAATGTCCATACGGTCAGCGGCAGTGGATTGGAGAGCGGATCGCGGCTGCCGAACAGGCCGGCGGCGATCAGAATTGCAAAGCCGGCAAAGGATACCAGGCTGACGGCAGTTCGCGCGCCGTCGCCGAAGGCGAAAAGCGGCAGGCGTTTGCGCCAGAAGCGGTCGAGGGAGTCCGGCGGGAGTAGAGCGAGGATCAGGAAGCTGGCGGCAACGGCGAGCGCGCCACCCACGACGTAGTAACCGGTGGGAAGCAGCAGGACGTGGCCGCGGTCGGAGGCGTGGGCGAAGGCGGGAGTGGGCGAGAATGCAAAGCCAACAACGACGAGAGCTAGACTGTAACGACGGGGCTCTACGGCGTCCCCCTCTGTCCTACCGGACAGGACAGAGGGGGGCGCGAAGGAACTCATACTACGCAAGAGTCCCCCCACCTCACACTTTCACCAGTTGCTCCACGCGATCCTTCTGGCCGAATATCCGCAAATAGCGCTCGATCTCTTTCTCGTCGCCGGTCGACTTGGCCGGATTGTCGGAAAGCTTGACCGCCGGCCTGCCGTTGGCTTCGGTGACCTTGCAGACCAGCGAGATGGCGTCTAGCCGGTTGGTCTCGGTCGGCGCGCAGCCCTCGAAATCATTGGTCAGGTTGGTACCCCAACCGAAGGACATGCGCACCTTGCCGCGGAAGTGGCGGTAGGTCTCCTCGATGGTCTCGACCTCTAGCCCATCCGAGAAGATGAGCAGCTTCTGCTTGGGGTCCTTGCCCTTTTCGCGCCACCAGGAAATGATCTTCTCGCCGCCTTCGATCGGCGGCGCGCTGTCGGGGCGGAAGCCGGTCCAGTCGGCGACCCAGTCCGGTGCATCGCGCAGGAACGCCGCGGTGCCGAAGGTGTCCGGCAATACGATAAGCAAGTTACCGCCGTAGTAGCGCTGCCAGTCCTGCAGCACGTTGTAGGGCGACTGTTTCAATTCCTTTTCCGAATTGGTGAGCGCGGCGAACACCATCGGCAGTTCATGCGCGTTGGTGCCGAGCGCCTCGAGATCGTTGTCCATGGCGAGCAGCACATTGGAGGTACCGGTGAAGGCCTCGCCGATGCCCTCCTTCAACGCTTCGACGCACCAGCGCTGCCACAGGAAAGAATGGCGGCGGCGGGTGCCGAAATCCGAGATGCGGATGCCGGGCAGCGCCTTCAGCCGCTCAGTCTTGGCCCACATCTTGGCCTTGGCGCGGGCATAGAGCACGTCGAGCGCGAACGGCCCGAACGCTCGCATGGCCGCGCGAGATCGAAGTTCATTGATAATTGCCAGCGCCGGGATCTCCCACAGCGTCGTGTACATCCACGGGCCGCTGAAGGCGAGTTCGTATTGGCCGTCGCGCTTGGAAAGCTCGTATTCGGGCAGCCGGAAATTTTCCAGCCAGGCGAGGAATTCCGGTTCGAAGATCTGCTTGCGGCCATAGAAGGTGTTGCCGCCGAGCCAGATCATCTCTTTCTTCGAGAAGCGCAAGGTGCGGGCATGGTCGAGCTGCTCGCGCAGCTCCGTCTCATCGATCTCCTCGGCAAGGCGGACCGAGGTGGTTCGGTTGATCAGCGAGAAGGTGGCGTCGACCTTGGGATACATGCCCCAGATCATCTGCAGCATCAGAAGCTTGTAGAAATCGGTGTCGAGCAAGCTACGGACGATCGGGTCGAGCTTCCAAGTGTGGTTGTAGACGCGCCGCGCTATATCGGTCTTTGCCATCGCTCAATGCGCCTTCGCTGCTCGCTCTAGCTTTTGTCTATCGCAATCCGGACGGAAAACCGCTGCGCACTTTTCCTGGAATTGCTCCAAATGCCTCTTAGCATCGAATTTTTGAACGCGCCTCCCGCTTTGCGGGCTGGCCCGACAAAAAGAAGCCCCTGCGGCAAGCGGCGCCTGCGGCAGTTTCGGCCTCAGGATGCAGTCTTGGAGCCGACCACCTTGAGCGCTGGACGCTTGCGGCGAATGCCGATGCGACCTGCCACCGGCGCGTCGGCGCGGCGGTCGGCCTGCTCTTTCTCGGCAAACAGCCAGTCGATGAACAATTGCACGATCGGCGCCGACCGCATCTCGTTGCGGCAGACGACGTAGAAATCGTCGACCGCCGGCACGGAAAGGCTGAACGGGGCGACAAGCAGACCCCTGGCGAGCAGTCCGCTTGCCGTCACCGTATCGCCGAGCGCCACGCCATGGCCGTGCACGGCGGCTTCGGTCGCCATGCGCGCATCGCCGAGATGATGGCGGCGGCCGCGCTCCAGATCCAGTGCGTCGGCGGCGGCCAGCCAGGTGTGCCATTCGCGGCCGTCATCGCCATGCAGGAAGACGTGATCGGCGAGGTCGCGGACGGTGCGGATCGGGCGGTTGTTGATCAGCGTCGGACTGACCACCGGGAACAGTTCGAGACCCGACCATTTGCGCATCCAGCAGTCGGTCCAGCTGCCGTCGCCATAGTGCACGCAGACATCGATGTGCGGAGCGCGGACGTCCTTGGCGTCATTGGATGGGATCAGCGTCAGCCTGATATCCGGATATTGCGAGGTGAAGCTGCCCAGCCGCGGGATCATCCATAGCAACAGCAGAGCCGGCACGCACGATACCGACAGCGCGCCGGTGCTGGCCGGCCGTGTCATGCGCTGTGTGGCCGCCGCAATGCCGTCGAAGGCGGTCGACACCGCCGGCAGCAACTCGGCGCCGTGCGGCGTCAGCTTCACCCGCTGGCCGGCACGCTCGAACAGCTTGACGCCCAATGATTGCTCGAGCGCCTTGATCTGATGACTGATGGCGCCGTGGGTGACGTTCAGCTCGGCCGCCGCCTTGCTCAGTGAGGCATGGCGCGCCGTCGCCTCGAAGGCGCGCAGCGGGTTGAGCGGTGGCAAACGCTTGGCCATTTGGAACCTGAACTCTGTGAGATTTTCTCACAGCGAACACCCTAACAATATCAATTGATTTTTCAATGCAGCTACAGGACACTTTGCCCAGGCATTGCATCAAGACGTGAAATCTGCAGGCAGCCAACGCTGCGGCTATCGAGGCCGCCGTCCGCGCACCGCACCAGCCATGGAGGACCGACATGGGTTACGACCGCGGCAAGCTCGAAGCGTTGCGCCGCAAATATGGCGAGAGCCATGGCGGCGAAATGTTCGACCCGAAATTCCAGCGTGTCGCCGACAAGATCTTCTCCAAGACCGGCACGCGGCTGGCGCCCTATTCCGGCATCCCGACCTTCCTCGCGGCGCCCTATCGTGAAATCGCCGCCGACAATCCGGATTTCGGCGATCTGCAGGTGGCGATGATCGGCGTGCCGATGGATCTTGGCGTCACCAACCGGCCGGGCGCCCGTTTCGGGCCACGGGCGTTGCGCGCCATCGAGCGCATCGGCCCCTACAATCATGTGCTGGAATGCGCGCCGACGCATGAGCTGAAGGTCGCCGACATCGGCGACGTGCCGTTCCAGAGCCGCTACCGGCTGGAGACCAGCCATGACGACATCGAACGCCGCACCAACCAGATCGTCGACGCCGGCGTCCTTCCGCTTTCAGTCGGCGGCGACCATTCGATCAGCCACCCGATCCTGAAGGCTGTCGGCAAGAAGGCGCCGGTGGGCATGATCCATATCGACGCCCATTGCGACACCAGCGGCCTGTTCGACATGACCAAGTTCCACCATGGCGGGCCGTTCCGCAACGCGGTGCTGGACGGCGTGCTCGACCCGAGCCGCGCCATCCAGATCGGCATTCGCGGCTCGGCCGAATATCTGTGGGAGTTCACCTATGAGTCCGGCATGACCGTGGTGCATGCCGAAGAGGTAACCGGCCTCGGCATTCCCGCCATTATCGAGAAGGCGCGCAGGATAGTCGGCGACGGCCCGACCTACGTCTCCTTCGACATCGACAGCATCGATCCGGCCTTCGCACCGGGCACCGGCACGCCGGAGGTCGGCGGGCTGACGACGCGCGAAGTGCTCGAGCTGCTGCGCGGCCTGAAGGGCCTCAACATCGTCGGCGGCGACGTCGTCGAGGTGGCACCGCAATATGACGCGACCACCAACACGGCGCATGCCGGCGCGCAGGTGCTGTTCGAGATCCTCAGCCTGATGGTGTTCAGCCCGGCGATTGCCGGCAGGGCAGGCTGACGCAGCTCGACCATGATCCCGAAAGTGGGAACCGGTTTTCGGAAAAGATCATGGTCCACTAGAGAATCCAAAGGCGACCGCCGCGCTGGAGCCGGCGGTTGCATTCAACAAACAAGCTTCCAGCAGGGGAATGACAATGACACTTCACATGAAGCTCAAATCATCCATCGTCGCCGTGCTGATGTTCGGCGCGACCGGTCTTGCTTTCACCACCCAGGCCGCCAATGCCGACGCCATCGACGACATCGCCAAGGCCGGTGCCATCAATGTCGGCATCTTTTCCGACTTCCCGCCCTTCTCCTCGGCCAGCGCCGACATGAGCATCAAGGGCTACGACATCGACGTGGCGCAATCCATCGCCGACCAGCTCAAGGTCAAGCTCAACCTGGTCAGCGTGACCGGCCAGAACCGCATTCCGTACCTGACCGACAAGCGCGTCGACCTGCTGATGAGCGTCGGCTACTCCAAGGAGCGTGAGCAGGTGATCGATTTCGCTGCCGCCTACGCACCCTACTACATCGCCGTCATCGGCCCGGCAGCACTCTCGGTCAAAGGCAAGGAAGACCTTGCCGACAAGTCGATCGCCGTCAATCGCGGCACGCTGGAGGACACCTCGCTGACCGAGGCGGCACCCGCCTCGGCCGACATCCGCCGTTTCGACAACTATAATTCCGTCATCCAGGCGTTCATCTCGGGCCAGACCCAACTGATGGTGGTCGGCAACGATGTCGGCGCCCAGGTGCTGGCTCGCCAGGAGGAACTGAAGCCGGAGCAGAAATTCCAGCTTCTCACGTCGCCCTCGCATATCGGCCTCAACAAGAAGGAAGACCGCCTCAAGCAAGCGGTCAACGATGCGGTCGCCAAGATGCTGGCCGACGGCAAACTGGACGAAAGCTCGAAGGCCTGGCTGAAGACACCGCTCGATCCCGCCAATCTCAAGGATTGACGGCCAGTGACCTATAGCCTCGACTTCGGCTGGCTTGCCGGGGCGACAGGGGCGATCGCGCGCGGCGCGGCCACGACGATCCTGCTGATCGCTGTGACCACGCTGGCGGGAACGTTGCTCAGCATCCTCGGCGCGGCAGGGCGGCGGAACGGTCCGCTGCTGCTCAAGCGGGCGATCGGCTGGTATGTCGAGGTGATCCGCAACACGCCGTTCCTGGTGCAGCTGTTCTTCATCTTCTTCGGGCTGCCCAGCATCGGCGTCAGGCTCGATCCGGTGCTGGCAGCCATGTTGGCGATGACGCTCAACATGGCCGCCTACACGATCGAGATCGTTGGCGCCGGGCTCGACGCGGTGCCGCCCGGGCAGACGGAAGCGGCACTGGCGCTTGGGCTCAGGCCGCGCCAGGTCTTCATCAAGATCGTGCTGCCGCAGGCGCTCAAGGTGATCTATCCGGCGCTGACCAGCCAGATCGTCATCATGATGCTGGAATCCGCCGTGGTGTCACAGATCGCGGTGCGCGAGCTGACCTATGAAGCCGACATGCTGCAGGCGCGCACGTTCCGGGCTTTCGAGACCTATTTCGTGGTGACGATGGTCTATCTCGCCCTGTCGATCGGGCTGCGCCGGCTGCTGGTCGGCGGCGGGCGCCGGCTTCTCGGAGCCGGTGTGTCATGATCGAATTCACCTTCTGGGATATTCTGCGCAACCTGCTGCTGGCGGCGCGTTGGACGGTGCTCTTGTCGTTGGCTGCGTTTATGGGCGGCGCCGTGGTTGGTATGGTCGTGCTGTTCTTCCGGATCGCCAAGAATAAATGGGCACGGCGGCTTGCCTCCGGCTACATCGCGCTTTTCCAGGGCACGCCGCTGCTGATGCAGCTCTTCCTGATGTTCTTCGGCTTGCCGATGCTGGGCCTGCGCATCGAGCCGTGGACCGCGGCGGTGCTTGGTCTGACCTTCTTCGCCAGCGCCTATCTCGCCGAGATCTGGCGCGGCGGCGTCGATGCGCTGCCGCGCGGCCAGTGGGACGCCGGCGCCAGCCTCGGCCTGCACTACCTGCAGGAGCTCAGGCTGATCATCCTGCCGCAGGCGTTTTCGATCACCCGCGCACCGACGGTCGGCTTCCTGGTGCAGCTGATCAAGTCGACCGCGCTGACCTCGATCATCGGTTTCGAGGAGCTGGTGAGGACATCCAACGCGATCAACAATGCGACCTTCGAACCGTTCAAAGTCTATGGGCTGGTAGCGCTGATCTTCTTCGCCATGTGCTTCCCGCTGACGCAATACGCACGTTCGCTCGAGCAGCGGGCGGCCGCCCGCTGAGCCGGGCGACCAGCAATTCAACGCCCGAATACCAGCGGCGGCGCGATTCTGTCCCGCCGCAGCCAGCGCCCCAGCAGGAGTGCAGCAACCACCGCCAGTCCCGACGACAGGCCGATCCAGATGCCGACGCCATGGAAGCCGAAACGGAAGGCGAGCAGCACGCCGAGCGGCAGGCCGATGCCCCAATAGCCGATCGCGGCGTAGATCATCGGCACCTTGGTGTCGTGCAGCCCGCGCAGCATGCCGCTGGCTACCGCCTGCGCGCCGTCAAAAACCTGGAACAGCGCGGCAAAAGCGAGGAACGACACGGCAAGCGCCACCACCTCGGCATTAGCCGGATTGCCCACATCGATGAAGGCGCCGATCAAGAGATGCGGCCACAAGATCATCACCAGCCCCATCAGCGCCATGAAGGAGACACCGACGACATAGGCGGTCCAGCCAGCCCGGCTGACACCTTCCGGATTGCCGGCGCCGTGGGCGAGCCCGACGCGCACCGTCACCGCCTGGTTGAGGCCGAGCGGCACCATGAAGGTGACCGAGGCGATCTGGATGGCGATCGCATGGGCGGCAAGCGAAGCCGCATCGATCAGGCCCATGAGAAAGGCCGCCGCGTTGAAGATCGTCACCTCGAACGCCAGCAGGCCGGCGATCGGCAGGCCGAGCCGCAGCAGGCCCTTGAAGCGCGGCCAATCGGCGCGCCAGAAGCGTCCGAACAGACGATAGCGCCGGAATTTCTTCTCAAGCATCACCACCGTCGCCATGCCGGCGAACATCAGCGTACTGGACAAAGTGGTGGCAAGGCCGGAGCCGGCGATGCCCATCGATTGGATGCCGAGATTGCCGAACATGAACAGCCAGTTGAAGAAGGCATTGCAGGCGACGGCAACGAAAACGATGATCAGTGCCCAGCCCGGCCGCTCCAGCGCCGAAATGAACGAGCGCAGGACGATATAGCCGAAAAAGGGCAGCACCGCCCATTCGAGCCAGCGCAGATAGATACCCGCCTGATGCGCCAGCGCCGGCTCCTGCCCCATGGCCAGCAACACGCTCTCGCCGTGCCAGAGAAGGGCCCATATCGGAAGGCAGATGAGGATCGCCAGCCACAGACCCTGGCGCACGGTGCGGCGCAGGTCGCGCACCGAGTGGCGGTGACGGCCGAGCTCGGTCGCCATCATCGGCGAGGTCGCCAGCATCAGGCCAAGTCCAAAGATCAGCGGCATGAAATAGAGGTTGGCGCCAAGCGCGCCGCTGGCCAGCGTGTCCGGCCCCAGCCGCCCCATCATCATGACGTCGGTAGCGGTCATCGCGGTCTGGCCGAGATTGGTCAGCACCATCGGCCAGGCGAGCGCCAGCATCGCCCTGATTTCCCGACGCCAAAGGTTTTCCGGCGCGCGAGCGTCGGCTTCGATCGCAGACATTCCAGTTTTCCGCCTATCCGATTGCGGCACGTCGGCAAGAGCCGGAAGCCGCATCTCAGCGCAGAAACGGCCACGATCGGCCGGATTCCGCATTACGACGGGTTTGTCTATGAAATAGGCACCGGTGGCAAGGGGCTGACTTGCGGAAGGGTTAAGCCAGTCAGCTCAATGCAGGCTGTTGGAGAGGCTATGGAAGCCGCTATGGTCACGGTGGATTCATTTGAAAGGCACCCTGATGAGCGCGTTTCCCGAAATCTATCTGGTTCGGCATGGCGAGACGGAATGGAGTGCATCCGGAAAGCATACCGGCCGGACCGACATACCGCTGACGCCGGCCGGCGAGGACGCTGCGAGGCGGGTCACTGAGCGGCTAAAGGGCCTGTCCTTCTCGGCGGTGTGGTCGAGCCCGTCGCAGCGCGCCTTCAACACCTGTGCGCTGGCCGGCTTCGGCTCTTCGGGCGTAAAAAAGGACGATCTGGCAGAGTGGGATTATGGTGCCTATGAGGGATTGACCACCAAGCAAATCCTTGCCGAACGTCCAGGCTGGCGTCTCTTTCGCGACGGTTGCCCGAGGGGCGAATCAGCCGCGGACGTCGGCTCGAGGGCGGACCGCATCGTCAGCCAGCTGCGCCAGGCCAACGGCAACATCCTGGTGTTTTCAAGCTCGCATTTCCTGCGAGTGCTGGCTGCGCGCTGGCTCGGCCTGCCGCCGCAAGAGGGCGCGCTGTTCGTGCTGGATACCGCCAGCATAAGCGTGCTCGGTTATGAGCATGATCTCGACGAGCCGGTTGTTCGGCGCTGGAACCAGCGATAGCGCGTGAAAGCCGTTCGACCTATATGATCGCGTCCAGCGACCGCCTTTGCCTGTGCATTTCGAGGAACACGCGGTAGTCGCGGTCGAACCGGCCGGCGGCAGCCGGATTGGGCTCTCGCGTCCTGCCGCCTTGCTGCATGGCAACGCAGGCGGCATTCAAATCGGGAAAAAGCCTGGCCGCGGTGGCGGCAATCATGCCGGTGCCGAGCAGCACCGCCTCGTCCGCCAGCGGCTCGACCACCGTGCAGCCGGTGGCGTCGGCATAGAGTTCCATCAACAGCGGGTTCTTAGTGTGGCCGCCGGTGACGTGCAGCGTGTCGATCAGATAGCCGTTCTCGTTCAGTGCTTCCAGCACATGGCGGACGCCAAGCGCGATGCTGACGGCGGTGCGCCAGTAAAGCTTGCACAGGCTGTCGAAGGAGGAATCCAGTGTCAGTCCGCTAATGACGCCGACGGCATGCGGGTCGGCAAGCGGCGAGCGGTTGCCATGGAAATCCGGCAATACATGCAGCCTTGCGGCGAGGTTGCCACCCTCGGCGGCGCGCAGCTCGGCGACGCGGCGGGCGATCCTGGCATGCATTACGGCATCCGGCTCGCCGCCGGCGCCATGCCAGCGGATGATGTGATCGAGCAGCGCTCCTGTGGCCGACTGGCCGCCTTCCGACAGCCAAAGACCGGGAAGGGCTGCGCCATAATATGGCCCCCAGACACCGGCGAAAGGCTGCGGATCTGGCGACATCGCCATGACGCAACTCGACGTACCGGCAATCAGGGCCAGATGGCGGCCGATGTTCGTCGCGTCACCTGCGAAACCGCCGAGCACGCCGAGCGCGCCGGCATAGGCATCGATGACGCCGGCGCCGACCCAGCATTTTTCGGTGAGGCCAAGCTCCGCCGCGGCTTGCGCGCTGAGCGGACCGATATCTGCGCCGACCGGGCTCGCCTTCTCTGGCAAATTGCCGTGCTCGAAAAGGTCGCCGAGCCCGACCGCTTCGAAGAAGTCGCGCCGCCAGCCGGTCGCTTCATGGGCCAGATAGGTCCATTTGGCGGTCAGCGTGCATTGCGAACGGGCGAGCGAGCCGGTCGCCTTCCAGGTGAGGAAGTCGGTAAGGTCGAACAGGTAGCCGGCTTCGTTCCATGTTCCGGGCAGGTTGCGCTTCAGCCACATCAGCTTCGGCGTTTCCATTTCCGGCGACATGACGCCGCCGATATAGTCGAGCACGGCGTGGCCGCTTTCGGTGCATTCATCGGCCTCGGCAATTGCGCGATGGTCGAGCCAGACGATGGTGTCCCAGCGCCTTTCGCCAGTAACGGATACGCTGAGCTGGCCGCCATGCCGGTCCCGCACCACCAGCGAGCAGGTGGCGTCAAAAGAGATGCCGACGATATCCTCAGCCTTCACGTGCGCCTTTTCGCGGGCAGCACGCACGGCACTGCACACCGCCGACCAGATATCCTGCGAATCGTGCTCGGCGTGATCGGCCTTCGGCTGTTGCATGGCGATCGGGTGCTCGGCGCGGCCGAGCAAGGCGCCACCGGTGTCGAGAATGCCGGCACGGGCGCTTCCGGTGCCGACATCGACCGCGCAAACGAAACTATTGGTCAAGGTGTTCTTGCTCTCGCTCCCAGGCCTGCAATCAGATCGGGCAATTGCAGCATGTCAGCGAATATAAAGTCCGGCTCACTCGACGCAAGCCGCGCTTTCAAGGCCGGGTTGCCGGTGTGCGAGCCGCCGGTGAAGGCAAGGACGCGCATGCCGGCCGCCCGCGCCGCTTCGATGCCGGCCGGGCTGTCCTCGACGACGAGGCAGTTTCGCGGGGCCGCTCTCATTTTATCTGCTGCATGGAGAAAGAGATCGGGCGCCGGTTTGCCCCGCGCCACCATGGCAGCGCTGAACAGATGCGGCTCCAGCAGCCCAAGCAGCCCCGTAACCTCGAGCGCATAGCGGATGCGCTCCAGCGTGCCGGAGGAGGCGACGCAGCACGGCACGCCGAGCTTCGGCAGGACCTGTGCGATGCCTGGCATCGGTTTCAGCTCCTGGCGGAACTTGCGCATCAGTTCGGAGCGCATCTCGGTCAGATGCTGGTCGGTGAGATCGAGCCCGAAGTCGCTTGCGAGGATTTCGCGGACGCTCTTCATGCTCTTGCCGAGGAAGTGCTCGTAGGCAATGTCCTCGCTGACGTTGCCGCCGGCAAGCGCGATCATCTCCAGCAATGCCGAGACGGACAGCATCTCACTGTCCACCAGCACGCCGTCACAGTCGAAAATGACCAGTTCAGGCGTCATCGCGCTGGATCGGCTTCAGAGGTCGCCGGCGAGATAGCGCGTCAGTGTCGCGCGCGCGCCGTCCGCCCACAGCGATTTGAGCGCATGGGCGAACGCTTCGGCGAAGGGCGGCGAGCGGCCGACATCGCCATAGATGTCCTCCATGGCAAGCCAGGCGCCAGGCATGTCCCTGGCCGCCTTGGCCGTCGCCTGCAACCGGCCCCAGTTAGGGTCGTTGGGCTCGGTGACGGCACCGGAATCCGTCGTGCCGAAGCAGTAGCGACACCAGAGCGCAGATTCCAGCGCCAGGCCGGTGACGCTTTTGCCAGCCTTCAGCCGGTCGGCGATCGTCGGAATGATGAATTTCGGCTGGCGGTTGGAGCCGTCGAGGCAAAGCCGGCGTATGGTGTCGCCGATCTTCGGATTGGAGAAGCGGTGCTCGATGAGCTGGTAGTAATCTTCGAGGTCGGTGTCCGGAACCGGCGGCACGGTCGGGATGATCTCATTATGCTCGAGCTTGTCGAGGAAGCCGCGTACCAGCGGCTCATGCATCGCCTCATGGACGAAATGGATGTCCATCAGCCCGGCCGGATAGGCGATGGTCGCATGGCCGCCATTGAGGATGCGGATCTTCATCAGCTCATAGGGCGCGACGTCGCTGACGAACTGCACGCCGACCTTTTCCAGCGGCGGCCGGCCGTCGGTGAAACGGTCCTCCAGCACCCATTGCTTAAACGGTTCGCAAAACACCGGCCAATTGTCGTCGAGGCCGAACTCGCTGGCGAGAATGCCGCGCTCGCGGTCGGTGGTGGCCGGCGTGATGCGATCGACCATGCCATTGGGAAAGGCAACCTTCTCGCTCACCCAGTTTGCCAAACCTTCGTCGATCAGCCGCGCAAGGCCGATGACGCCATCTGAGGTGACATGGCCGTTATGGGGGATGTTGTCGCAGGACATGACGGTGAAGGGCACGATACCGTCGGCGCGGCGGCGTAGCAGCCCGGCGAGGATGAGGCCGAAGACGGTCTTCGGCGTCGCCCCCGGCTCAGCGTCGGCAACGATGTCGGGATGTGTCGGATTGAAGACGCCAGAAGCCGGATCGATGAAATAGCCGCCCTCGGTGATAGTCAGGGAAACGATCTTGATCGCCGGATCGGCAAGCCGCTCGACAATTGCGATCGCGTCGCCAGGCACCAGGAAGTCGATCATGACGCCGGTGACGCGCGCGCTCATATGGCCGCTGTCCTGCTCGACCACGGTGGTCAGCCAGTCCTGCTCCTGCAGCTTGCCGCGGCCGACCTTCTCGCCCTCGAAGACGCCGGCGCCGACGATAGCCCAGTCGTGGCCAACGCCCGAGTTGAACAGGTCGTCGAGGTAGACGGCCTGGTGCGAGCGATGGAAATTGCCGACGCCGAAATGCACGATGCCGGCCTTGAGCGCGGCGCGATCGTATTTCGGGCCGGCGACCTTGGGCGGCAGCTTGGCTAGGATGGAAGAAGAGAGTTTCACGGTCATCTGCTTTACCCTTTAGCGGGACGGCTCTTTCCCCCGTGGAGGAGACGGGGAGAAGAGCGCCTTCGCCCCCCTCAACTCATCCACTGGCCGCCATCGACATTGTAGGTCTGGGCGACGATGTATTCGGCCTCATCGCTGGCCAGGAACACCGCCATGCCGGTGAGGTCTTGCGCCGTGCCCATGCGGCCATAAGGTACGGCTTCGCCGACCAGTCTCTTCTTCTCGCCCCTCGGCCGGTTCTCGAACTTGGCGAACAAGGCATCGACATGATCCCAGTGCTCGCCGTCGACGACCCCCGGTGCTATCGCGTTGACATTGATGCCGTGTTTGATCAGGTCGAGCCCTGCCGACTGGGTGAGCGAGATGACCGCCGCCTTGGTGGCGCAGTAGACGGCGACCAGCGCCTCGCCGCGGCGCCCGGCCTGGCTTGCCATGTTGATGATCTTGCCGCCCTTGCCGCGGGCAATCATAGAACGGGCGGCGGCCTGCAACGTAAACAGCGTGCCGGCGACGTTGACCGAAAACAATTTGTCGTAGCTTGTCTTGGTGATCTCGACGATCGGCGCCAGGTCGAACAGGGCGGCGTTGTTGATCAAGATATCGAGGCCGCCGGCCCTGGTTTCGACCGCCTTGACGGCTGCATCGATCGACGCGAGATCGGTGACGTCCAGCTTCACGGCGTAGGTATTGCGGCCGATTTCCGAAGCCGCCTTCTCGGCAGCCTCGAGATTGATGTCGCCGATGGCGACGGTCGCCCCCTCCCGCATGTAGGCTTCGGCAAACGCCCTGCCGATGCCGCGCGCCGATCCGGTGATCAGCGCCGATTTACCCCGGAGCCTCATTGCAGCATCGCCTTCCCATCGGCGCCGAAACGATGCAGCTTGGCCTTGTCCGGCGTCAGATAGATCGTGTCGCCGTGATGGGCGGCCAATTCGCCGTCGGCACGCACCGTCAGCTGCCCGACGCCATCCGCCTGGACGTGCAAAAACGTGTCGGAGCCTAGATGCTCGGCAACGCCGACCGTCGCCTTCCAGTCGCCTGACGTCTTCGAAATGTTCATATGCTCCGAGCGGATGCCGACTGTCTTGGCGCCATATTTGGCGGCCGGCGCGCCTTCGATCAGGTTCATCTTCGGCGAACCTATGAAGCCGGCGACGAACAGGTTCTTCGGCGTCTTGTAGAGCTCCATCGGCGAGCCGACCTGCTCGATATTGCCGGCATTGAGCACGACGATCTTGTCGGCCATGGTCATCGCCTCGATCTGGTCGTGGGTGACGTAGACCATGGTGGTCTGGAGCTGGTGGTGCAGTTCACTGATCTCCAGCCGCATGGTGCCGCGCAGCGCCGCGTCGAGATTGGACAACGGTTCGTCGAACAGGAAGGCCGATGGCTGGCGGACGATGGCGCGGCCGATGGCGACACGCTGCCGCTGGCCGCCGGAGAGCTGGCCGGGGCGGCGGTCGAGGTAGTTGGTGAGGTTCAGGATCCGCGCGGCGTCCTTCACCTTCTTGTCGATGGTCGCCTGGTCCTCGCCCGCCATCTTGAGCGGGAAGGCGATGTTCTTGGCCACCGTCATGTGCGGGTAGAGCGCATAGGACTGGAACACCATGGCCAGCTTACGCTTGGCCGGCGCCTCGCCGGTGACGTCGCGGCCATCGATGATGATGGTGCCGCCGCTGGTATCCTCCAGACCGGCGATCAGACGCAACAGGGTGGATTTGCCGCAGCCCGACGGACCGACGAAGACGACGAACTCTCCGTCCTCGATGACAAGATCGAGGCCGGGGATGATGGACGTCGCCCCGAAGGATTTGGAGACGTTCTTGAGCGTGATGTTTCCCATGGTTTCCTCCCCCGAAGGGCTATCCTTTTCGTTTTGCGTCAGGCGATGCCCGCTACTTTACCGCACCGAATGTCAGGCCTCGGACCAGCTGCTTCTGGCTGAACCAGCCCATGATCAGGATCGGCGCGATCGCCAGCGTCGAGGCGGCCGAAAGCTTGGCCCAGAACAGCCCCTGCGGACTGGAGAAGGAGCTGATGAAAGCGGTAAGCGGCGCTGCCTCGGTGGTGGTCAGCCGGATCGTCCAGAACGCCTCGTTCCAGGCGAGAATGATGTTGAGCAGCATGGTCGAGGCGATGCCGGGCACCGCCATCGGCGTCAGCACGTAGATTATCTCGTTCCACAGCGATGCGCCGTCCATGCGCGCCGCTTCCAGGATCTCGCCAGGGATCTCGCGAAAATAGGTGTAGAGCATCCAGACCACGATCGGCAGGTTGATCAGCATCAGCATGACCATCAGGCCGATGCGGCTGTCGAGCAATCCGGTGTCGCGGAAGATCAGATAGATCGGAAACAGCACGGCGACGGCCGGCATCATCTTGGTGGAAAGCATCCACATCAGGATGTCCTTGGTGCGTTTGCCCGGCGAAAACGCCATCGACCATGCCGCCGGTATGGCGACGAGCAGAGCCAGGATGGTCGAGCCGACCGAGAGGAACACCGAGTTGAGGAAGAATTTGAAATAGCCGTTCTGCGCCTGGACCTCGGAATAGCTCTCCATGGTTCCCGACGGGAACAGGTTGAAGCCCTGGATGGCCTCCTGCTCCGACTTGAACGAGGTGATGATCGTATAGAGGATCGGGAAGAAGATCAGCAGGGCGACGATCCAGGCGGCCGCGGTCGCAATCGTCTTGTGCCGGGTGGTGACTGCACGTGCCATCTTATCCTCCCTTATTTGTCCAGGTTCTTGCCGACGGCGCGCATGGCGAAGAAGGCGACGATGTTGGCGAGAATGACGGCGATGATGCCGCCAGCGGACGCCTGGCCGATTTTGAACTCCAGCAATGCCTTCTGGTAGACGAGGAAGGGCAGGTTGGTGGAGGCATAACCCGGGCCGCCATTGGTGGTGACCAGTATCTCGGCATAGACCGACAGCAGGAAGATCGTCTGGATCAGGATGACGACGGTTATGGCGCGCGACATATGCGGCAGCGTCAAATAGATGAAGCGGCTGATGAAGCCGGCGCCGTCCATTTCGGCGGCTTCCTTCTGCTCGCCGTCGAGCGATTGGAGCGCGGTCAAGAGGATCAGCGTCGCAAACGGCAGCCACTGCCAGGCGACGATGATGATGATCGCCAGGAGCGGGTGCTGCCCGAACCAGTCGATCGGCTGCCCGCCGAAGAAACGCGCAATATCGGCGAAGACGCCGTATTGCGGATGCATGATCATGTTCTTCCAGACAAGCGCCGCCACCGGAGGCATGACGAAGAACGGCGAGATGACGAGGATGCGGACGATGCCTTGTCCCCACATCGGCTGGTCGAGCAGAAGGGCCAGCAGGATGCCGCCGATCACCGTGATCAAAAGCACGCTGACGACGATGGTGAGCGTGTTGAGGATCGACTGCAGGAATGCCGGGTTGGAATAGAACAGCGCGTAGTTCGAAAACCCGACGAAGCCGTCGCGCATCGGATTGAGTGGGTTGTACTGCTGGAAGGAGAACCACAGCGTGAATGCCAGCGGCACAATCATCCAAACCAGCAGCAGCACCACGGATGGCGCCATCATGAAGCGGGCAAGCGAACGGATCTGCTGAGTAGCCATGACGGTCACCCTTCGAGGTCGGCCAAGTTTTTCAGCGGCGTAAAGTTGGCCGCCCGAACTGGGATTCGGGCGGCCCGTGCCGGCTGCCATGGGCAACCGGCACCGGGAGGCGCCCTATTTGATGTACCCGCCCTCGGTCATCGTCGCGGTGGCGGCGTCCTGTGCCTGCTTCAAGGCGTCGTCGACGCTCGTCTGGCCGGCAAGGGCCGCCGAGAAGAGCTGGCCGACAGTGGTGCCAAGGCCCTGGAACTCAGGAATGGCGACGAACTGGACGCCGACATAAGGCACCGGCTTGACGGTCGGGTGCGTCGGATCGGCGGCGTTGATGGAATCCAGCGTCATTTTCGCGAAAGGCGCCGCCTTCTGGTACTCCGGGTTGTTGTAGAGCGAGGTGCGCGTTCCGGGCGGAACGTTGGCCCAGCCTTCCTTTGAAGCGACCAGTTCGAGATAGTGCTTCGAAGTCGCCCAGGAAACGAACTTTTGAGCGGCGTCGGCCTTCTGCGTGCCGGCGGGGATGGCCAGCGACCAGGCCCACAGCCAATTGCCGCGCTTGCCGAGGCCATTGTCCGGGGCCAGCGCATAGCCGACCTTGTCGGCGACGGTCGAGTTCTTCGGGTCGGAGACGAAGGACGCAGCGACGGTAGCGTCGATCCACATGCCGCATTTGCCCTGCTGGAACAGCGCCAGGTTTTCGTTGAAGCCGTTGGACGACGCGCCCTCGGGGCCGTCGGCCTTCATCAGGTCGACATAGAACTGCAGCGTGTTCTTCCATTCGGGCTGGTCGAATTGCGGCTTCCAGTTCTCGTCGAACCAGCGCGCGCCGAAGGAGTTCGACATGGCGGTCAGGAAGGCCATGTTCTCGCCCCAGCCGGCCTTGCCGCGCAGGCAGACGCCGTTCACGCCGTTGGCGCGGTCGGTCATCTTGTCGGCGGCCTGCTTGATGAAGTCCCAGGTCGGTGCATCGGGCATTTTGAGCCCGGCCTTGTCCATCAGGTCCTTGCGGTACATGACGAAGGAGCTTTCGCCGTAAAACGGCGCTGCGTAGAGCTTGCCGTCGACCGACAGGCCGCCGGCTATGGCCGGGATGATGTCCTTGACGTCATAATCGTCACCGAGCTTGTCGAGCGGCAAAAGCCAGTTCTGCTTGGCCCAGATCGGCACCTCATAGGTGCCGATGGTCATCACGTCGTACTGGCCACCCTTGGTGGCGATGTCGGTGGTGACGCGCTCGCGCAGGACGTTTTCCTCGAGCGTGACCCACTGCAGCTGAATGTCGGGATTTTTGGCGGTGAAGTCGTCGGTCAGCTTCTGCATGCGGACCATGTCGCCATTGTTGACCGTGGCGATGGTGATGGATTCGGCATGCGCGGCGAAAGCGAGGGCGCTGGCCGAGAACAGGCCTAGGGTGAACGTGCGAAGTTTCATCAAAATTCCTCCCATAAACCAAGATGAGCATTTGCCTTGGCTGTGGGCAATTACTCACTTGCGATGAATTATGTCAAGACGGAATCGTTGCTGCAGCGCAGCACGCCGGGTCTCGTGCGGCGACAAGCCGGGACGTTTGCGGCATGTCTGACGAAGAATTTCAGCCGGGCTGATTGGGCCCGGAGCTTTGCTGTCGGGCTTGCTGGGATTCAGCCTATTGGCAAGCGATCTCGCTCAGGATCCAATCGCGGAAGGCGCGGATCTTCGGCACGTTGCGCCGCGCCGTCGGATAGACCAGCCAATAGGCGTGGCCGTCGTCACCGACCAGCTCAAAGGGCTGGATCAGGCGGCCGTCGGCAAGTTCGGCCTTGAACAGCGCCTTGGTGACGATCGCCACGCCGTGGCCGGCAATCGCGGCATTGGCCTCATAGGCCTGCGCGCCCATGCTGGTGCCGGGGCGCTTGGCCAGTTCCTCGACCGGCAGGCCGGCGGCGGCAAACCAGTCCCGCCACCAGATGTCGCCCGGGTCGAGGATCGGCAGCCGCAGCAGGTCGGCCGGCTCCTTGACGCCGCCGATGCTTGCCGCGAGCTTTGGACTAAGGACCGGCGTGAAATCGGCCCTGAAAAGCATATGGGTCTCGACGCCCGGCCAGTTGCCGCCGCCGGAGCGGATGGCGATGTCGATATCCTCTCTGGCAAAGTCGACAACCCTGTTCGAAGTATCGACGCGCACCGCCAGCGACGGATGCGCTACCTGGAACGAACCGAGATGCTGAGCCAGCCAATTGGAGGCAAAGGTCAGCAGCGTCGAAACGCAAAGCACGCCGTCGGCGCCGGTGCGCGCGGCGGCATAGGCGCCGCTCAACAGCGCGAATGCTTCGCTGACCGCGGGCGCCAGGCGTTGGCCGGGTTCGGTCAGCACGATCTGTTTTGGCTGGCGCAGGAACAACGGCGCACCGATGCGCTCCTCCAGAAGCTTGATCTGATAGCTTGCCGCCGCCTGCGTCATGCCAAGCTCCTGGGCGGCCTTGGTGAACGAGAGATGCCGCGCCACCGCTTCGAATACCCGGATCGCCTGAAGCGGAGGAAGCTGCGAAACCAGCTGTCGTGAACTGAGCTCCGGCATAAGCCCTCCTTATGGGCAGTGATCGACGTTTGATTGGCGGCACCGGCCGGGCCTACCGATATTCCGTATTGAAGATCAATTACGCCTAGAGATAGCGAAGGCTGACGATCATGACCACAATACAGGAAAAGCTGCTTCTTGCTCCAGCCCATGGATGGTTTTCACGGTTGGCGCGAGGATTGGCAAGGCACGCGGCGCGGAAACGGGCCTATCTCGACGTCCGGGAGCTGCCGCCGCATCTGCAGCGCGACATGGGCTTTCTCGACGGCAACGATCCATGCGGCCGGCACCAGTAGTGACGCTCGTTTTATCGGGGATTCAGATGCGTTTCGATTTCACATGATCGTTTCCGACCGCCAGCGGCTCGGAGATCATGCGCCCGCTAGCAAGGCGGCGGCGGTCCGCTCATCGGTGATCAGGCCGTTGACCAGCCGCCGGTTGACGGCGGCGAAGATGCCCGGCAGCTTGCGGTCGCCCATGGCAAGCGCGATCACCAGCGACTTTTCGCGCGACGGCAGCGGTGCCGACGACACCCGATCATTGGTAATACCCTCGATCATACGGCCGTCACGATCGAACACCCAGCCGACGATCTCGGCGACGCCGCCGGCCTTCTGCAACGCCTTTAATTCACCCTCCGAAATGAAGCCGTCCTCGTAAAGCGGCGCCTTCGGGCCGAGATCGCCTATGCCGACAAAGGTGACGTCGGCCTCGGCCGCAAGCGCCAGCGTCGGCTGGATCATCGGCTGGCTCAGCAGCATCTCGCGCTCCTCCGGCGAGGAGGCGATGACCGGCAAAGGCATCGGAAACGAGCGCGCCTTGACCCTGTCGGCCATGGTGAAGATGACGTTGTAGAAGGCGGCCGAGCCGTCCGGCGAGATGTTGCCGGTCAGCGATACCACCTTGTGCTGCGGGCATTCCATCGGCGGCAGTTGCTCGATCGCGGCCTTCAGCGTGCGGCCGGTGCCGATCGCCATGACGATCGGCGTCGGCGACCGCAGCCGCCGTTCGATCTCGGCCGCCGCCGCCTCGGCGACGCCGATGACGGTAGAGGAAGAAGAAGGGTCGCTGGGCACCACCTCGACCAGATCAAGCGCAAAGCGCGATTTCAGCCGTGCCGCAAGGTCGAGGCAATTGGCGATCGGATGGTCGACGCGCACCTTGATCAATCCTTCGGAGACTGCGAGCGACACCAGCCGCTGCGCCGTCTGCCGGGAGATGCCAAGCGTGGCGGCGATCTGGTCCTGGGTGTTGCCGGCAACGTAATAGAGCCAGCCGGCGCGCGCCGCATCGTCCAGCCTGTTGCCGCCGCTATCCTGCCGCGAATTCAAGTTCCTGCCTCCCAACCCCGCCGGGCATAAGAGGCGGAGCGCCGTAGTTTCGCAGGGAATGAACTTGCGCGCAATTGCCTATTGCAAGAGCAATTGCTTAGGGCTGAGACTTGGGTATTTGGAGCGAAGTGGCGGGTCGACCCAGTCTCGTCGCAACAGCAAGGCTGTGGAGGTCGCACAATCTCGGTCCAAAGCGCGTCGCGTTCAATCGGGCTTATGCGATGCGCTTTAGACTCTTGCTTTCTATGCATGTCCGTATCGCAAAACCGCTGCACACTGTTGCGCGACATGCATTAGCGGGACGCCGCGGTTTATCTCCTGCGCCAAACGCTTTAAGGGATTTTTGAGAATGGAGCCTTGCATGACGCCGAAAGCGGTTTTCTGGGATATGGACGGCACGCTGGTCGACAGCGAGCCGCTGCACGAAGCGGCGCTGATCGCGGCGCTGCACAGTGTCGGCATCGTACCGCCGGCCGACCTGCATGAGCGCGTGCTCGGCATCGCCGCATGGCCAGTCTACGAAATGCTGCGCGACGAGTTCGGCCTCGACCTGCCTTTCGACGACTGGATCGTGCGCAAATACGATCACTATCTGCCGATGGCCCAAACGCTGACGCCGCGCAGAGGCGCGATCGAGATCTTCAACGAGCTGCGCGCGCTTGGCGTACCGCAAGCGGTGGTCTCCAACTCGGACAGGCTGATCGTCGATGCCAATCTGCGCGCCGTCGGCCTCGTCTATCCCGGCATGAAGACGGTCAGCCGGAACGACGTGCGTGAAGGCAAGCCGCATGCCGAACCTTTCCTGCGCGCCGCCTGGCTGGCCGACGTCGATCCCACCGAGGCCGTGGCGGTCGACGACAGCGTGACCGGCGCCACGGCGGGGCTGGCAGCGGGAATGAAGACGATCTTCTGGCCAGAGGCGCCCATGGAGGGGCCGCCGGGGGCGATAATCATCAACAGCGCCGACGAATTGCGAGCCGAACTCGGGCTTTAAGCCAGGCCCGGCGGGACCGCGCTCAACTCCGGTAGGCAGGCTCCTGCTCGTCGAGGATCGCCTTCAGTTCGGAAAGGTGGCGTTCGGCCTGGCCGGGATAGTCTTCCTGTTCCCTTGCCGCCTTTTCGGCGATCTCATCCGACAGTACCCGCAGCGGCCGCCCGGTCCACAGCGCCTTGATATAGGTTTCGGCGGCGCGCTCGAAATAGAACATGCGGTTGAAGGTGTCGGCGACGCTGTCGCCGATGACCAGCACGCCATGGTTGCCCATCACCATCACCTTGACCTTCGGGTCGACAAGAAGCTGCGAGCAGCGCTCGCCCTCTTCCTCGAAGGCCAGCCCGCCATAATGAGCGTCGACGACATGGCGGTTGAAGAAGATTGCCGAGTTCTGGTCGACCGGCGGAAGCGTCGAGTCGGCGAGCGAGGCAAGCACGGTGGCGTGGATCGAGTGGACATGCATGACGCAGCGCGCATGACGCACATTGCGATGAATGGCACCATGCAGGCCCCACGCCGTCGGATCGGGCGCATTCGGGCCGGAGAGCGTGCCGGGATCGTTGGCGTCGATCAGAAGCAGATCGCTCGCCTTGATGCGCGAGAAATGCACCTGGTTGGGATTCATCAGGAATTGCGAACCATCGTCGTTGACGGCCAGTGAGAAATGATTGGCCACCGCCTCGTGCATGTTGAGCCGCGCCGTCCAGCGGAAGGCGCAAGCGAGGTCGACGCGCTCCTCATAGAACGGCAGGTTGGTCAGCACTTCCTTCTGCAGGCGCGTGATGCTCATCGTAAACCTCCGTGAAAGAAGCAAGGATGCCGCGCGGCTGGAACACGCGCAACCGGTTTCGTTTGGTACAGGCGAGCGCCGTTATGCCGCCGTGCTGGTGGCCGCGCCGACCCGAAGCCCGCCATGCCCGACGATGAAATCGATCACCTCCTGCAGCCCCTTGCCGCGCGACAGGTCGGTGAAGCCGAACGGCCGCTTGCCGCGCATGCGGGCAGCGTCGCGTTCCATGATGTCGAGATTGACGTTCACATAGGGCGCAAGGTCGCTCTTGTTGATGACCAGGAAATCGGACCGGGTGATCGCCGGTCCGCCCTTCCTCGGGATCTCCTCGCCCTGGCAAACCGAGATGACATAGAGCGTCAGGTCGGCAAGGTCCGGCGAGAAGGTGGCGGCGAGATTGTCGCCGCCCGATTCGATGAAGACGATGTCGAGATCGGGGAATTTTCTGGTCATCTCGGCGATCGCCTGCAGATTGATCGAGGCGTCCTCGCGGATGGCGGTGTGCGGACAGCCGCCGGTCTCGACGCCGACGATGCGATCCTCGGGCAGGGCCTGCAACCTGGCCAGCATCATGGCGTCTTCCTTGGTGTAGATGTCGTTGGTGACGACGGCAATCGAAAACTCGTCACGCAGTGCCTTGCAGAGCTTTTCGGTAAGCGTCGTCTTGCCCGAGCCGACCGGGCCGCCAATGCCGATGCGAAGAGGACCATTGGGCGATATCATGCGGGGAACTCCGTGACGGCAAGAATGGCGAAGGCAAGCCCGATCAGCAGGCACAGCGGCGAATAATAACGCAGATCGAGCCGCGCGAAAGGCTGTTCGGGCGTTAGCCGGCGCCACCACGGCGTGAAGCCGGCAATGCCGCGCGCCAGGAAAACCAGCGCGATGAGCAGCGACGTGGCGGCAAGCCCGGCCTTGGGAAAGGGCGTAGCAAAGATGCCCTCGAGCGCCATCGGCCACAGTGTCGCCAGGCCAAGGCAGGCGGCAACGGCGAAGCTGGCGAAGGGTGCCGGCATTTCGTCGACGCCATGAAAGCCAATGACGGCGCGGGCGCAGGAGGCGACATCCCTGCCCGGCCAGATGCCGCCAATGCCCCAATAGACATGCAACGCGGTGATCAGCAGCAGGACGAGCGAGAGGGCGAAAGCGAGGACGATCATGAGCGGAACAGCCGCGAATACTGGGCCTCGTGCTTCATCGCCGTGATGTCGGAGATAAAAGCGCAGCCGCCGAGATCATCGAGGGTCGAGCCGGCAGCGCGGTCGGACGTAGCCAGGGCAAGCGGCTCGAAGCCGGCTAGCAGCGCGGTGGCGCCGGTCTGGCCGACGGCGCCGAGCCGGATCGCGGCCTGAACAAGGTTGGAGAAGAAGGCCTGCAGGAAGGCGGCCAGGGCGTCCCGCAGCGAAATGCCGTGATCGCCGGCAACAGCGCCGACGGCAACGCAATAGGCACATTCGGTCGGCAGGCGATCCAGCACCTGGCACGGCCAGGCGGAGGCTGCTTTCAGGAAAGCGGCGCCCTGCAGCATCGTCTCGGTATGACGCTCGCGCGAGCCTGCCAGAGCTTCGGCAAGGGCGACGATTTCATCGAGATCGCCGGTTTCGCGCGCCCTGCGCCAGCTTTGGGCAAACAGCACCGCATCATTCCAGCCCGAACCCATCTCGACGAGCGTTTCCAGCCACGCGGCGAGATCTTTGCTGTCGGCAACCAGCCCGGCATGCACGGCTTGTTCCAGGCCATGGCTGTAGGAAAAGCCGCCGACCGGGAAGGAAGGCGACAGCCACGCCATCAGCCGCAACAAAGCAATATTGGAAGGCTGGGCAACGCTGGAAGGCCGGTCAGTCATGGTCATGGTCGTGCGAATGGCTGTGGGAATGAGAATCGCTATGGCTATGGGAATGCGCTTCGGCGTGGCTGTGCGCATGTGCCTCGGCATGGGCATGGCCGTGCCCGCCATGCGCGGAATAGGCGCCGCGCACCGGCTTGAACGGTTCGGAGACGTCGCTCACAATGGCGCCCAATCCCTCCAGCATCGTCTTAATGACATGGTCGCGCAGGATGAGGATGCGGTTAGCCTCGATGGCGGCGGCGAGATGGCGGTTGCCGATGTGCCAGGCGAGCTCGGCGAGATGGATCGGGTCGCTGCCCCTGATATCGTAGAGCGGCTCTTCGGCCGCGATGATCTCGATGTGGCGGCCATCCTCCAGCACCAGCCGGTCACCATGGTTCAACGTCACCGGTTCGGGCAGGTCGACCAGCACCTTGTCGCTACCGGCCGTTTCGATGGCACGACGGCGCAGATGCCGCTCGTCATGGGCAAGCACCGCCCGGTCGTATGGCGTGGTGGTTCCGGCTTCGCCTGCGGCCAGGACGGCGACTGCGCGCGGGAATTTGGTGAAGTCGGTGCGAATATCGAGCTTCATGTAAAAACTGCCTCTCCCAAAAGCCTAGCCTATCGCGTCCGCCGCCCCAATGGCGCTCAAACAATCGTGTCGAAGAGCCGCAGGATAAACGATACCTGATAGACGAGCGCGCCGGCGACAAAGGCGATGTGAAAGCGGCGGTCGCGCAGCAGGACCGCAATGACGCAAAGCGCGACGAAAACCGGCGTGCGGATCAGATATTCGACGCCGAAATGGGCGAAATGCGCCGGCCCTTTCAGCAGCGTGTCGACCACGTCGAGCAGATAGGTCGCCGCCAGCAGGCCGAAGAACCAGGCCCGGCGCGAATAAAAGAAATCCTCATAGCTAGTGTAGTCCAGCATCGAGTCCGGAAACAGCAGCGCGCAGAGCAGGAACAGCGTGACGGCGTAGAAGATGATGAACAGGTATTTGCCGAAGGTCCAATTCTCGATCTGGAAGAGGCCGAACTCCCACCACCAGAAATGCACCAGCATCAAAAGCACCGACGCAACCCAGGCGAGGTGCACGGGATAGAGCCGGTACTGGCCGGGATGCTGGACGATGCGGGCGAGCCCCGACAGCAGGCGGGTGACGCCAAGGCCGATCACCATGCCCAGGACAATGCGGATATGCGGGAAGATGTCGTGGGCGTAGGGGAGTTGCTGGTCCATAGGCCTGGCGCGGCATGTTCTACATCGGTCGTTCTAACGCCTAGGGTTCAGAACAGGAAGTAGCGTTGCGCCATCGGCAGCACCGTTGCCGGCTCGCAGGTGAGCAATTCACCGTCGGCGCGGACCTCATAGGTCTCCGGGTCGACCTCGACATGCGGCGTGGCGTCGTTGAGCACCATCGAATGCTTGCCGATGCCGCCGCGGGTGTTCTCGACGGCCACCATCTGCTTGTCGACGCCGAGCCTGCCGCGCAGGCCGGCGTCGAGCCCGGCCTTCGAAACGAAGGTCACCGACGAATTGGTCATCGCCTTGCCGTAGGCGCCGAACATCGGCCGATAGTGCATCGGCTGCGGCGTCGGGATCGAGGCGTTGGGATCGCCCATCGGGGCGGCGGCGATCATGCCGCCGATCAGCACCATGTCCGGCTTGACGCCGAAGAAGGCCGGGTTCCACAGCACAAGGTCGGCGCGTTTTCCGACCGCCACCGAGCCGATGTCCTTCGACAGGCCATGCGCGATGGCCGGATTGATGGTGTATTTGGCGATGTAGCGGCGGACGCGGAAATTGTCGTTGTCGCCGGTCTCCTGCGGCAGCGAACCACGCTGGCGCTTCATCTTGTCGGCGGTCTGCCAGGTGCGGATCGCCACTTCGCCGACGCGGCCCATGGCCTGGCTGTCCGACGAGATGATCGAGAAGGCGCCGATGTCGTGAAGAATGTCTTCGGCGGCGATGGTTTCCTTGCGGATGCGGCTTTCGGCAAAGGCGATGTCTTCGGGGATCGACGGCGACAGATGGTGACAGACCATCAGCATGTCGAGGTGCTCGGCCAGCGTGTTGACCGTGTAGGGACGCGTCGGATTGGTCGAGGACGGAATGACGTTGGGCAGACCGCAGACCTTGATGATGTCAGGCGCGTGGCCGCCGCCGGCGCCTTCGGTGTGGAAGGCATGGATGGTGCGGCCCTTGATCGCCGCGACCGTGTTTTCGACGAAGCCGGACTCGTTCAGCGTGTCGGTGTGGATCATCACCTGCACGTCGTAATCGTCGGCGACCGACAGGCAGCAGTCGATTGCAGCCGGTGTCGTGCCCCAGTCCTCATGCAGCTTCAGCGAGCAGGCGCCGGCGAGCACCATCTCCTCGAGCGCGGCAGGTAGCGACGCGTTGCCCTTGCCCGACAGCCCGATATTCATCGGGAAGGCGTCGAAAGACTGGATCATGCGCGCCAGATGCCACGGCCCCGGCGTGCACGTGGTCGCCAGCGTGCCGTGCGCCGGGCCGGTGCCGCCGCCGAGCATGGTGGTGATGCCCGACATCAGCGCTTCCTCGATCTGCTGCGGGCAGATGAAGTGGATATGCGCGTCGAAGCCGCCGGCGGTCAGGATCTTGCCTTCGCCGGCGATGATCTCGGTGCCGGGACCGATGATGATGGTGACGCCGCCTTGGGTATCCGGATTGCCGGCCTTGCCGATCGCGACGATGCGGCCGTCCCTCAAGCCGATGTCGGCCTTGACGATACCGGCGGTGGCATCGACGACCAGCGCATTGGTGATGACGGTGTCGACCGCGCCTTGCGCGCGTGAAACCTGGCTCTGGCCCATGCCGTCGCGGATGACCTTGCCGCCGCCGAATTTCACCTCCTCGCCGTGAACGGTGAGATCCTTTTCGACCTCGATGAACAGCTCGGTGTCGGCGAGCCGGACTTTGTCGCCAACGGTCGGGCCGTACATCTGCGCATAGGCGGCGCGGGTGATTTTAGCCATCAGCAATTGCTCCCGAAATACAGCCCGAAAATACCGCTTGTCGAAGGCGGGCCCCACATTGCTGCCATCCTATGATCACGCAATGACCCGCTGAGCGACACTTTCCGATCCCATTTGGCGTTTGAGGTGGCCGGGTCACCCCAAAACGACCATTTGCCAATCGATGGAAAGGAACATCCATGCGCAAAACGACCCTTCTGGCAGCCGCCGCCACGCTGGTGCTCGCAACCGCCGCCAGCGCCCAGCAACAGCCTGCGCAGCAGCCCAGTCCGGCGCCGGCCGCGCCTGCTCCTGCCGCGCCCGGAGCGCAGCCACAGGCGCCCACCATCCAGGCGATCAACGTCGTCGACATCAAGGATCTGCCGGCGGACACTCAAGCCAAGGTCAACGAGGTGATCGCCAAGCGCAGCGACGCCGATCTGCAGAAACTGCGCGGCTCGATCGACGCGACACCGCAGGTCAAGTCCGCACTCGAAGCCAAGGGGCTCACCTCGGCGCAGGTGATCGCCGCCAGCATGAGCACCAATGGCGCGCTGACGCTGATCACCAAGAAAGCGAGCTGACGAGACAAGGCGGCGGGCCGGCGCCCGGTCAGCCCGCCGCCTCGCAAAGGGAACCTTCACGGGGGACGTTTCGTTTCGGTCCTGTCGCCCTGACACAAGCCTCGAAAAGGACCCCGAGAACGAGCGATGGCGATCACCACCTTCTCCGACACCAGATGGCTGCATGGCATTGCCGCGACCGCGTTTCTGGCCGCCAGCATTCCGCACGCCGCGCTGAACGCGCAGAGCCTCGACAGCGCCGAGACCGTCAACCGGATCGTCGGCTCGGAGGTCGGCCAGGAGGAGACCAAGACAAATGCGGAAGCCGGCAAGGTCAGCTCGGCGATCGACCGCACGCGTGAGAACATCGCTGCCGTGCGAAAGACATCCAAGCTCGACAAAGTCGATATCGTGTTTCTTACCGACGCCGCGCGCACCGAAGGCGGCCCGCCGCCGGCGATCGAAAGCAAGGTCAGGCAACATCGGGACGACATTGCCGAGCTGCGCAAGGAGATCGAGGCGAACGCATTGCTGTTCAACGCTATCGACTCGCGGCGAGTGCAGACCGAGGACGTTCTGGCGGTTGAATTCGACGATTCGGGAAAGGTCGTCATCTATGCGGCGGCCAAGCCGCCCGGCTGAGCCGAAACTGCTCGACGCCTTCGATCTCACAGCTTGCCCATGATCTTCTGCTGAAATCCGTAGACCTCGCGCTTGCCGCCGAACGGCACTAGCGTAACATCGCGCTCCTGGCCGGGCTCGAAGCGCATCGCGGTGCCGGCGGCGATGTCGAGGCGCATGCCCCGCGCCTTGTCGCGATCGAATCTCAGCCCTTCATTGGTCTCGAAGAAATGATAGTGGCTGCCGACCTGGATCGGCCGGTCGCCGCTGTTGGCCACCTTCATGGTGACCGTCGGCAGTCCCTTGTTCAGTTCGATCTCGCCGCTTGCCGTGATGATTTCGCCGGGGATCATCACTGCCTCACAGGATGCCGAAGGCGAGGCCGGCGCCAATCGCGGCACAGGCGGCGCCAGCGGCGCGGGCAAGCCCACTGAAGCGCCAGCCGAGGCCGAGACCAGCCGTGATGCCGACGGCATGGAGCAACGCGGTGGCAACGGCAAAGCCTGCGGTATAGCCAAGCCCAGCGGCATTTTCAGGCACCTCGGTGCCGTGGGCGTAGCCATGGAACAGCGCAAACAGGCCGATGACGGCGACGCCGGCCGAGACGGGAAGATCGACGGCGAGCGCAACCAGCAGCCCGAGTGCCACGACGGACGCCAATATGGCCGGCTCGACGAAAGGCATCGGCACATGCAGCATGCCAAGCGCGCCGCCGGCCAGCATGACGCCGACGAAAGCCAGCGGCCATGCCCAGATCGCCTTGCCGCCCCTGAGCGCCGCCCATAGGCCGACGACAATCATCACCGTCATATGATCGAGGCCGGAGAGCGGGTGGGAGAAGCCGGCGGTGAAGGACGAAACCGTGCCGACGCCGACATGGGCATAGGCCGGCATAGCTGCCGCCAGCAGCAGGGCCGCCGACAGCGTCGTGCATTTCATCGTAGCGGGGATCATCGGCGTAGCTTCCATCTTCGAGATCATCATGCCTCTCACGCCGCCTTGCGGGCCGGACCGCAGCCTTCTGCCTTGAGGACGCGCTTGGTCGAGGCCGGATATTTCGTCAGCAGCGCTGCCGGACGGATCGGGCGGGCCGAGAAGTTGCCGCCGCAATTCGGGCAGGCGCCGCCGAGCACGTTTTGTGCGCAGTCGGCGCAGAAGGTGCATTCGAAGGTGCAGATCACCGCGTCCGTCGCATCGGGCGGCAGATCCTTGTCGCAGCATTCGCAGTTCGGACGCAGCTGAAGCATTTTCCTCTCCTTGGCGGTTTTATCTGATCGGCTCGTGCACGGTCACCAGCTTGGTGCCGTCTGGAAACGTCGCCTCGACCTGCACATCGTGGATCATTTCGGCAATGCCTTCCATCACCTGGGCCCGGGTGACGACGTGGGCGCCGGCCTCCATCAGCTCGGCGACGGCGCGGCCGTCGCGGGCACCCTCGACGACGAAATCGGTTATCAGCGCGATCGCTTCCGGATGGTTGAGCTTGACGCCGCGTTCGAGCCGCTTGCGGGCCACGATCGCCGCCATGGCGATCAGCAGCTTGTCTTTCTCCCTCGGCGTCAGATTCATGCGTTTTCCTGCAGTGGCACAATCGAAATCAGAGTGACCATAATTTGGGCAGGCCCGCCCGTCCGTTGAGCAATTCGACAAGCGGCACCAGCCGCTTGCGGAGCTGGTAGCCGTCCTCGGCGAACAGCCGAGCAAGAAGCTTGCCAGATTTCCGCACGCTCCAGAAACTGACGCCGCCCTGGCCGCCGACCATGGCCCGGGCCGGCTCGAGCAAAGCTTCTGCCCGCGGCGACACCATCAGCAGCGTCGCCACCGCGATGCCGCCGCCGGCAACCGCCGGACGATTCAAGGTGGCGGCAATGTCGGGGCCGATGCGAAACTCCTCGGCGTGAATCAGCGCCCCGTCCTGGCGGACGCGCCAGCGGTCATGGAATTGGCCTTGCGAAGCCCGTTCACCCATGGCCAGGCGGCCGAAGACGGTAGCTTCCAGGATCAGCGCCTCGGCTCCGGCGGCAAGCTCCACGTCAAGCGTGCGGGCAAAGGCCGAGCGGTCGAAGACGATGGTTTCCTGCGGCAGCCAGGCAATGTGGCCGCCTTCGCCGGCGCTCAATTGCACCCGCACTTCGGCGCGGTCGGATGCGGCGCGATAGATTTTCTCGCAGGCCTGCGTCGTTATCGTTGCGGACGCGCCGGCACCGACATCGACCTCCCAGGCGAGACGGTCGCCACCGGTCAGCCCGCCGGCAGTGTTGATCAGGACGGCTTCGAGCGGACCGGCCGAGACTGCCGGCATGCGGATCTTGGCCGAGCCGTCCTGGTACAGGCGCCGAAGACGCGTGCGGCCTCCGTTCCAGTCGCAGCCAAGCCGTGCAACGCCGGCAACGCGCTGGGCCGGCGGCACTGAGGTCAAGCTATATGCGATCGTGTCCACGACACCAACGTTAAGCACTGCGGCGGCTTTGTCGATATATAGCTTGTTGCTTGACAGCGTTTCGGTTTCTATAGAGGGAGCCACCTTGGTACGGTCACCGGCGCCTGGCGGGGGTAAAAGGCGACGATGACGACGTAATCGAGCACAAAAGGGGCGCTGATCAGTTGGCGTCGGGAAACGACAGAGTTGGGGAAGAAACCGAATGGCTGACCAGCTGGCAAACGATATCATCGCCAAGATCAAGGCTCATGCCGAGCCGGGCGGCGAGGAAATCACCACCGGTACCGAACTGACCGCGCTTGGCATCCATTCGCTGGAACTGACGGAGATCATCTTCGATCTCGAGGAAGAGTATGGCATCGAAATCGAGATGAACACGGTCGATGCCTGGAGCAATCTGAAGAATGTCGGCGACATGGTCGAGGCGGTTCGCGCGCTGATCGCGAAAAAAGCCTGACTGAATGCACAAGCGGATCGTCATCACGGGCATCGGCGGGTTATGCGGCCTCGGCACCAATGCACCGGCAATCTGGAATGAGATGCGCGCCGGCCGTTCGGCAATCGGCGCGATCGACAATCCGCTGCTGCATGATCTGAAGGTCAAGGTCGGCTGCGAAATCAAGGCGCTTCCCGAGCACGGCATCGACCGCAAACAGGTCGTGTCGATGGACCGCTTCAGCCTTCTGGCGACGATCGCCGCGCGGGAGGCGGCACAGCAGGCGGGATTGAACCCGCACGCGGCCAACACCTACCGGATGGGCACCATCGTCGGCGTCGGCGTCTGCGGCTGGGAGGCAATCGAAGAGAACTATCGCGCCATCCTGCTCGAAGGCAAGAACCGCGCCGGCATCTTCACCGTACCGAAAGTAATGCCGGGCGCAGCCGCCGGCCATGTCAGCATGAATCTTGGTCTGCGTGGACCGGTGTTCGGCATCACCTCTGCCTGCTCGTCATCCAACCACGCCATTGCCTCCGCGGTCGATCAGATCAGGCTCGGCCGGGCCGACGTCATGGTCGCCGGCGGCACCGATGCGCCACTGGTCTGGGGCATCCTCAAGGGCTGGGAAGCCCTGCGGGTATTGTCGCCGGACACCTGCCGGCCGTTTTCGGCCGACCGCCAGGGGCTCGTGCTCGGCGAAGGCGCCGGCATGGTAGTGCTGGAAACGTATGAGCATGCCATGGCGCGCGGCGCCGCTATTCTTGCCGAAATCGCCGGCGTCGGCCTTTCCGCCGACGCCTCCGACATCGTCGCGCCAACTATCGAAGGGCCTGAGGCGGCGATGCGCTTCTGCCTCGTCGACGCCGGGCTCAATCCGGAGGACGTCGACTATCTCAACGCGCATGGCACCGGCACCAAGGCCAACGACCAGATCGAGACGGCGGCGATCAAACGCGTGTTCGGCGACCATGCCTACAAGCTTTCTGTCTCCTCGACCAAATCGATGCATGCCCACTGCCTCGGCGCATCCGGCGCGCTGGAAATGATCGCCTGCGTGATGGCGATCCGCGAAGGCATCGTGCCGCCGACCGCCAATTATCGGGAAGCCGACACCGACTGCGATCTCGACATCACGCCGAACGTGGCACGCGAGCGCGCGGTGCGCACCGCGATGAGCAACAGCTTCGCCTTCGGCGGCACCAATGCGGTGCTGGCGGTCAAGGCCGTGTGACCACACCCTTTGCGGGCCTTTCACCGGGGCCGGTGAAACTTTCCATGCGCATATTGATCGCGCCAGGCGTCGCGCCTAACTCACTGCGACCCGCCATGACCATGCCGCTCGGCGCGGTCCCCGACCAGGAGTTTCGATGACCGATCTGTCCGCGTTTCCGATCGCCAGGCGCTGGCCGGCGAGCCACCCCGACCGCATCCAGCTTTATTCGTTTCCGACGCCGAACGGGGTGAAAATATCGATCGCGCTGGAGGAACTTGGCCTGCCCTACGAGCCGCATGCCGTCGACATCGGCAAGAACGAGAGCTGGACGCCGGAATTCCTGTCTTTGAACCCGAACGGCAAGATCCCGGCGATGATCGATCCGGACGGCCCGGGCGGCAAGCCGATCGGCCTGTTCGAATCCGGCGCCATTCTGCTTTATTTCAGCGACAAGACCGGCAAGCTGGTCCCGGCAGACGCAACGCTGCGTTACGAGACGATCCAGTGGGTGTTCTTCCAGATGGCTTCCATCGGGCCCATGTTCGGCCAAGTCGGTTTCTTCCACAAATTCGCCGGGCGCCAAATCGCCGACAAGCGCCCGCTCGAGCGTTATCGCGACGAGTCGCGGCGGCTGATCGGCGTCCTCGAAACGAGGCTCAAGGGCCGCAACTGGATCATGGGCGACGATTACACCATCGCCGACATTTCGATGCTTGGATGGGTGCGCAATCTGATCGGCTTTTACGAGGCGCGGGACCTCGTCGGTTTCGACGATTTCCCGGGCGTGGGCGCATGGCTGGAGCGTGGCCTTGCCCGGCCGGCGGTGCAGAGGGGCCTCACCATTCCGGCCAGAGCCTGATCAGAACCCTGACTGCCCCGGCTATTTTGCCTTGGTCCGGGGTTTCGAGCCGCCCTTGCCGACTACGGAAGCGGCAAGCGACGCCGCACCTTTGGCGGTCGCAAGCACGGCACCGGCGGCGACATTGGCCGTTGCCTTAACGGTGCGCATTGCGCTGCCTGCGATCGATCCTCTGCTGCTTGCCGACCTTTTGGCCTTGGGTGCAGCGGCTTTGGCCGCGGCAGGCATCACCTTTTTCGGCGCCGCCTTGCCAAAGCTGGGCTTTGCCGCATCCTTGGAGTGGGCCGCTCCTGCCGGGCCGGCGCTGGTTTTCGCTCGAGTGATTTTTGATCGTGTTACCTTGCCCTTGGCGGGCGCAGGCTTTCTTGCCATGGTTTCCATCTAACCGTTCCCTCATGCAATTGCCGTGTCCGGGATAACGGCCTGAAAGTGTTAAGGTTCCGGCCGAACAGTCCTTACCAGATCAGGCCTGTCCACCGACCACCAGGTCGGCGGGCCGCCGACGGGCAAGCACGCGGTCGATGTTCGGCATGTCGTTGGAAGCAATCCAGGCGCGCGCGTCCTGGTCGGACCGGCCGTGCTCGTGCCATCGCTCGAGCAGTCGGCGCTCGAGCTCGGCGCGCGGCACGTCGACGAAGATAGAGTAGTCGAACAGCGGCGCCAGCCGCGTCCATGGCTCTTCGTCGAGCAGCAGGTAATTGCCTTCGACCAGGATGAATTTGGTCTCGGCGGCGATGATCGCAGCGGCAGCGCGCGACAGCTCCATGCTGCGGTCGAACACCGGGATGGCGATATCCGGCTCGCCAGCGCGGATGCGCTTCAGCAGCGCTTCGAAGCCGGCAAAATCAAAGGTTTCCGGGGCACCTTTTCGCTGGCGAAGGCCGCGCCGCTCGAGCACGACGTCATCGTAGTGGAACCCGTCCATCGGCACGACTTCCGCCGTGCCTTCCGGCAGCAGGTCATGCAAGCCTGCCGACAATGTCGACTTGCCGGCGCCGGGCGGACCCGCAATGGCAACAATGAAGCGCGGCGCCTTGCCGGCGCGCTTGAAAATGGTAGCGGCGAGATGGGCGATCTCAGACATTGGCATCCGTTAAGATGGTTCTGGCGCATTTTGGCGGCAGTTTTCGAAAATTTCAAACGCGGCTTGTGCCAGGCCTTCAATCGGGCCTGGACTGGCTGATCCGCAGGAAATCGTTGTCGAAGCCGATGTCGCGCTCGGCACCGTCAGCCGCCAGGATGCGCATGCGGCCCGGCGAGGTCGTGACGTCGCGCGGCGGCTCGCCGGATGGCCATGGCAGTGCGCCGATGACATGGCGGAACGAAAAGCGGCGCCCTTCAGCAAGGGCAAAGGCGGTCGCCACGCCTTCATGCTTCAGCCAGTTGTCGCCGAGCGACGCGGCATGGCCGACGGCCGTGCGGCCGTCCTCGATGCCGAGCACGCCGCGGTGGCGGCCGCTCCATGGCGCGTAATCGCGCCCGCCATTGCTGACCCACAGCATGGTGACCGGCAGTTCGGCCGGGTTCTTCAGCACCAGCACGAGGTCGGCTTCCGCCTGGCGCGCCAGCGCGGTCCAGCCCGGTCCGCCATGGTCGGCCTCGACCAGCGTGACGAAGTCCTCACGCAGCTGGTCCATGCGATAGGCGGTCAGGTCGATCGTGCCGCCGTCGGCGGCGGGAAAGCGCGTCAGGTCGGTGCTGCGCGCCGGGTAGGCGAGCAAAGAGCGGCCGCGGGCCGGATCGGGCTCCGGCGCTTCGTTCGGCGTCGCGGCAAGGCGCTTCGGCGAGAAGGCCAGGCTGCCGCCGGCTTTCATCACCGTCATCGGGTGATGGGCGACCGGAATGGCGCCGGCCCCGCCGGAAAAGACGTGTTCCTGATAGAGAAAGGGATGATCGTCGCGCACGATCAGGATCTTGTCGACGGTTGCGCCGATGACCCGGCGCTGCAGCCGCAAGACGGCGCGCCAGCCATCGACCGTTGCCGCGCTGTCGACGACGTCCCAGCGACTATTGGCCGGCCAGCCATGCAAAGGTGCCGCTTCGACGTCGCTGACCGAGAACGGCGCGCACAGGAAATCGCCGGACAAGTGGACGGTACCTTCAGGTAGATCTTTCGGCAGCGTCTCGCGCGGCTCGCCGACCCAGGGGGCGCGATGCAGCGGCTTAAGCCGGCGGCCATCGATATCGATCGCCATATCGGCGAGATGGCCGACGGCAAGATCGACCGATACCGAAATGCCTTTTGCCGTGATCGTGACCGTATCCATGTGCACCTACCGATTCTGCCGGCGCCAGCAAAGCCCACTCGCCGCCGGTTGCGCAAGCGCGATGGCCGGCAATTCCCATCAGCCGGCTCGGCACAGCGGCCATGTCGGCCTGTGGACAGGGCACCAATCCAGGGCCCCGACCGATATTAACCAAATGGACTGTGCCTTTGCGGTAAGATAGCTTCGCCTCGTCTCAGAAACAGCCTGCCTTCGGAACCGACTTGTCCGCCTTGCGCTTCTTTCCGCTCATTCACAATTACGTCGCGATGCTGGCGCTGCTGCTGTTTGCCGCCGGCTGCACGACGGTGACGCCGCCCGACAGCGTGCTGGCCGTGCCGGCGCCGCCGCAGAAATATGCCGCGATGGTCATCGACGCCGGCACCGGCAAGACGCTGTTCGAGGTCAATTCCACGGCGCCACGCTATCCGGCGTCACTGACCAAGATGATGACGCTCTACCTTCTTTTCGAGGCGCTGGAGTCGGGGCGGATCAGCAAGGAGACGCAAATTCCCGTGTCGGACTACGCCGCGCGGCAGCCGCCGACCAAGCTGCGGTTCAGGCGCGGCGAGACGATCGACGTCGATTCGGCGATCCGCGCCATCGTCGTCAAATCGGCCAATGACGTGGCGGTCGCCGTTGCCGAATATCTCGGCGGCAGCGAAGAGGCGTTTGCCGGCATGATGACCGCCAAGGCGCGCCAGATCGGCATGAGCAGCACCGTCTTCCGCAACGCCTCGGGCCTGCCGGATGGCGACCAGCACACGACGGCGCGTGACATGGCGGTGCTCGGTATGGCGCTGCACACCCGCTTCCCGCAGCATTTCCACTATTTCTCCGACAGCGACTTCATGTTCCGCGGCAGGCTGGTGCGCGGCCACAACGACATGCTCGGCCGGGTGCGCGGCGTCGACGGCATCAAGACCGGCTACATCAGAGCTTCGGGTTTCAACATCGTTACCTCCTATAATGCAGACGGGCACAGGCTGATCATCGTGGTGATGGGCGCCGACAGCGCGCGCCAGCGCAACGACCACGTCGAGGCGCTGATCCAGCGCAGCCTGTCGACGGCGACGGCGAATGCGACGACGCGGCTGCTGTATGCCGAGCAGCAGTGAGGGTTGACGTCCGGGTGGGCGCCGGATCGGGGGCTCATCAGGCGACAAACGCAGAACCGCCGTTTTGCGCGACACTGCTGAGATACTTTGCCGGTGGCTTGCCAAGCGCTTTCTTGAACATGGTGATAAAAGCGGTGACCGATTCGTAACCGAGATCGGCCGAAACCTGCTGCACGCTGGCGCCGGAGGCCAGCTCGCGCATCGCGACGATCAAGTGCAATTGCTGGCGCCAGCGTCCGAAGGTCAGCCCTGTCTCCTTGACCACGAGACGTGCGAGACTGCTCTCGCTGAGCGCGACGCGATTGGCCCATTCCGCCAGGGTGCTGCGGTCGGCAGCATCTTCCGCCAGCGCCGCGGCGATGCGCCTCAAGCGCGGCTCGGACGAGATCGGCAAATGTAGCTGCTGGACAGGCATGCGCGGCAGTTCGGCGAGCAGTACCCTGGTCAGGAGCTCGCCCCTCCTATCATCGTCCTCACCGCGATCCGCCAGCTCTATGATGAGCTCGCGCAGCAACGGCGAGATCGAAAGCGTGCAGCACCGGTCCGGCAGGTCGGTAGCTCCCGGTTCGATATAGACGAAGAAAATCCGGGCATTGGCGGTCGCGATATTGCTGTGCTGCATGTCGCCGGGAATCCACACCGCGCAATGCGGCGGCACCATCCACAAGCCGCTGGGAACGCGACATGTGACGCCACCGCCGAGCGCGAAGACGAGTTGCCCTTTGCGGTGGCGGTGGTCCGGCACCTCCGCCCTGGTTTCGGTAACGTCAACGCGCACGGCGATTGCCGGTGCGAGGACGTCATCGGGATTGAAATTCGGCCGGGGTAGCGAAGCGGCTGTCTCATTTTGACTGATTTTAGCGATCAATTGGCATGATATCTAAATTCTGCCATCGGCAAAGTCGATAGGCTCGGAGTTGCGAACAGGTCAGGAGCTTGCAAAGACGATGAGAAAGATTGTTCAGACGCCCGGCGGCCGTACTGAAAGACCGGGCGGTGGATCGCATCGTCAGCGGCCATCGGAGACGGCGACGGCTTGGCGGCCCGCTGCCTCGACGTGCGGCTGGGCTCCGAGACCCTCCGCCCCGCGCCTGTCCCGCCAAGCCGGGCACGTCCGAGGCATGGCACGCCGCAGCAAGGAGGCATGACGCCATGCTCGCTTTAGTCACCTCTCTCGACAGCGCCGCCGGGTTGCGGCTCACCGAGCTTGGCGAGCCCGAGCCCGCCCCGCACGAGGCGCTGGTCTCGGTCCGCGCAGTCTCGCTGAACCGCGGCGAACTGCGCCTGCTCAGCATCCGCCCGAACGGCTGGGTGCCTGGCCAGGACGTCGCCGGAATTGTCGAGCGCGCCGCGGCCGATGGCTCCGGGCCGGCCGTCGGCGCCCGGGTTGCGGCTCTGGTCGACCAGGCCGGGTGGGCCGAACGTGTCGCCGTTCCAACCGACCACCTCGCCATCCTGCCGGACGACGTCAGCATCGTTGCCGCCGCCACTGTCCCTGTCGCAGGCACGACCGCGCTGCGCACCCTGCGCCTCGGCGGCGACCTGGCCGGCCAGCGGGTCCTGATTACCGGCGCAAGCGGCGCGGTCGGCCGTTTCCAGATCCAGATCGCCCGCCGGCAGGGCGCGTCGGTGACGGCGGTCGCCGCCGCCCGGCATGCCGCCGATCTCCGCAACCTGGGAGCCGAGCGGGTCGTCGAAACGGTCGAGCTGGCCGAAGGACTGTTCTCGCTGATCACCGAGTCGGTCGGCGGCGATAGCCTCGCCCGAGCGATCGAACGGGTGGCGCCTGGCGGGACCGTCGTCATGTTCGGCTCGAGCAGCGGCGAACTCACGCCCATCGGCTTCCGCCAGTTCGTGCCGGGTCACGAGGGCGCGCGGCTGCAGACCTTCGCCTACTACGCGTCCGGTCCGGAGGTCGGCGCCGTCATAGCCTCGCTGCTCGCGCTGATCGCAGCCGGCCGGCTCGAAACGCGGGTGGTCCTGACCGTGCCGTGGCGGGACGTCGGCCAGGCCCTCGACGCGCTGCGGCAGCGCAGCATCAGCGGCAAGGCAGTGCTTACCGTGACCGCATGAGCAGCCGCGGCCGCCGGACGGGACAGGGGGCTGCTACGGCAGTTTGAGCCCGTCCGCGATTGCCCGTTGAAGCCGGCGCCTGCTTCCGCTAAGAAGCCGTGGCTGGCCGGTTTACCGGCTGGTTCGTTTTCCGGATCGCCGATCCTGAAGGCACCCGTAGCTCAGCTGGATAGAGCGCTGCCCTCCGAAGGCAGAGGTCACAGGTTCGAATCCTGTCGGGTGCGCCAAATCTCAAGGGTACGACCCGGAGACATGGGTAACAGAATGTACCTAAGACATGGGTGACAACCTCGTGCCGAACGGGTTGTCGATGGTCTGCAAGGTTCTCTGTTCCAGGTC